>WHTX01000017.1 GCA_009377505.1 Acidimicrobiia bacterium | reverse complement strand
CACTGCCTCACCAAAGGCATCCACTACGACGAAACCGTCCACGCCGCCAACCGCAACCGCTACCTCAACCAGACCGCAGCCTGACGAACATACGTTCAGGGTTGACAAACGGTGTCTCATGTGCGGGCCCGGCGGGGCGTCGGGATGCGCGCCAGGTGGCACAGCGCGATGGCGGCGGCGTCGGCGGCGTCGGCCGGCTTGGGAGGGGCGTCGAGCCCGAGGAGCGTCTTCACCATGAGCTGGACCTGCGCTTTGGTGGCCGATCCGTAGCCGACGACGGCGCCCTTGACCTCGTTCGGGGAGTACTCGGCGACCTCGACGCCCCGCCGGGCCCCCTCGACCATGGCCACGCCCGACGCCTGGCCGACGGAGAGCGCGGTGCGCGAGTCGACGTGGAGGAGCACCCGTTCGAGCACGAGGACCTCGGGCTCGTAGCGGTCGAACAAGGCGCGGATCCCGTCCTGGAGACTGAGCAGACGCTCAGGCTGGGCCATCCCCGCGGGAGTGCGGAGCACGCCGATGTCGACGCCCCGTGCCTGGCGGCCGACCTGTTCGACCACGCCGTAGCCGCAACGGGCCACCCCGGGGTCGATTCCCAACACGAACACGCGTACGGACTGTAGCCGCGCGGCGAGGCCGTCGGGTGGACCTATCCTGACCAGCCGATGTCCCTCGACACCGGCTCGACCGGGCGCTTCGAACTGCTGGCGTTCGTGCGCTCGCCGGTGCCCGCGCTGGAGCCGATGCCGCGCGGCAGGGCGCGGGCCTTCGTCCGCCTCTGGCTCGCCTGCCTGGCGACGGTCCTGCTCACCGCGCCTGTAGCCATCCTCGGCTCGGAGGTCTCCGGCGCGGGGAACCGCATCGAGGACGTGCCCAGCGGCGTGCTCGTCGTGCTCGCCCTCGTCGTAGCCCCCCTGCTCGAGGAGACGGCGTTCCGGCTGCCGCTCGCCCCCTTCCGGCCGCTCTGGCTGGCCATCGCCGGTGCGGCCGTCGCCTTCCTGGTGCCGCCCTACGGCGTGGTGCTGTTCGGCCTGGCCGTGGCCGTGGCCGCCGTGCCCAGGTTGCGCCAGGGCACGGCCACGCTGTGGGAGCGGCGCTTCCCCATCGTGTTCTGGACGTCGGCCGTGCTGTTCGGGCTGCTCCACACGTTCAACTGGGAGCTCGACGGGTTGGGCTGGCGGGCCGTGGCGCTCGTCCCGCTCCTCGTCCTGCCCCAGACCGGCCTCGGCCTCGTGCTGGGCGCGGCCCGGGTGCGCCTCGGCCTCGGCGGCAGCATCCTGCTGCACGCCGCCTACAACGGCACCATCCTCGCCTTCGCCTTCTGAACAGTGCGGGTTTGGGGTTGGGGTCCTCGGGGGTGTAGCGGCGGGTGCTCGCGGTGGTGGCGCCGTTGGGGGCGGTGAGAGCGAGGGAGCCTTGGTGGTTGCCGGCGAGCCAGGTGATGCCGTCGGTGTCGCGGAGGGGCGATGGTGGTGTCGCCCAGGGTGTAGTCGGGGGCGGGGGTGGTGCCGGTGACGGTGGTGCCGATGGAGAGTCCCTTCTTCCGCTCTAGCTAGGAGTCAACTAATGACATCGAACAAGCCTCCGACAGATATGCGATTGGTGTCGGAGCCAGGGACTTGGGAAGTGTTCCTGGGGGCCTTACTACCGGAAACCCTGGGGTCTTCCCAGCTCCTGGACGCACGTGCATTCAGGCTCAGTCCTCGGCCTCCTTCACCGCTTCGGCGAGGTCGACGGGGGACGGGTAGGAGAGCCCGGTGATGGACCGGCTCGACCAGCGCACGACGCCCTCACGGTCGACCACGAAGGCCGAGCGCCGGTAGAAGCCGAGCGGGCCGACGATGCCATAGGACCGGCCGACGACCTTGTCGAGGTCGGCCAGGAGCGGGAAGGCGAAGCCGCCCTGGCGGGCCGAGAAGCGCTCGTGGCTTTCGACGGACTGCGGGCTGAGCGCCAGCACCTGGGCACCGGTGCCGTCGAGGGCGGGGAACTCCTCGGTGTACCGGTTGAGCTGCACCGTGCACACCGGCGTGTCGTCCCCCGGGTAGAACACGAGCACGACCGGCCGGCCCCGGTAGTCGGCCAGCCGGTAGCGGCGCCGACCGCCGCCTGTCGGTTCGGTCCCCTCGAGCTCGAAGTCAGGGGCGAGCTCCCCCCGTGCGACCCCGGCCATGGCTCAGTCCCCGACCGCCTCGAGCACCTTGTCGGGTATGTCGAAGTTGACCCACACGTCCTGGACGTCGTCGTGCTCGTCGAGGGCGTCGACCAGGCGCAGGACCCGTTTGGCGGCGTCGACGGCGTCGAGGGAGACCGTCGCCTTCGCCAGCTTGGTGAGGTCGGCCTCGACGGGGCCCATCCCCGCGGCCTCGATGGCCTCCCGCACGGGGTTGAGGTCGGTCGGCTCGCAGGTGACCCGCCAGTGCTCGCCCTCGTCCACCACGTCCTCGGCCCCGGCGTCGGCGGCGACGAGGGTGAGCTCGTCCTCGTCGGCGGAGCGTGCCACGAGGACGACCCCTTTGCGCTCGAACTGCCAGGCCACGGCGCCGGGCTCGGCCATGGCCCCGCCGTTCTTGGAGAACAGGTGGCGGATGTCGGCGCTCGTGCGGTTGCGGTTGTCGGTGAGGGCGTCGACGAGCACGGCCACCCCCTCGGAGGCGTACCCCTCGTAGGTCACCGCCTCGTAGCTCACCCCCTCGAGCTCGCCCGCCCCCCGCTTGATGGCCCGGTCGATCGTGTCGGTGGGCACCGAGGCGGCGCGGGCCTTGTCGTACATGGTGCGGAGCGTGGCATTGGAGTTGAGGTCGCTCCCGCCGGAGCGGGCCGCCACCTCGAGTTGGCGGATCAGCTTGGCGAAGTTCTTGGCCCGCGCCTTGTCGACCGCCGCCTTCTTGTGCTTGATCGTCGCCCACTTGGAATGCCCGGACATGGCGTGGGGCCTCGCTTTCAGATCTCGGCCAGGAGCAGCCGATGGAGCCGGTCGTCCTCGGACAGCTCGGGGTGGAAGGCGGCCACGAGCACGTGGCCCGCCCGGCAGAGCACGGGCTCGCCGGCACCGGCGCCGTGGTCATCGGGCAGGCGGGCGAGGACCTCGACCCCGGGGCCGACCCGGGCCACGACGGGCGCCCGGATGAACACGGCGGGGAAGGGCTCGGGCCCGATGCCGGCGATGTCGAGGTCGGTCTCGAAGGAGTCCCGCTGGCGGCCGAAGGCGTTGCGCCGCACGTCGATGTCGAGCGCCCCGAGGCAACGCTGGTCGGCGCGCCCGTCGAGGATCGCCCCCGCCAGCACGATCATCCCCGCGCAGGTGCCGAGGGCCCGGAGCCCGCCCCGCAGGGCCGCGCCCAACGGCTCGAACAAGCCGTTGAACTCGAGCATCTTGGAGATCGTGGTCGACTCCCCGCCGGGGAGCACCAGGGCGTCGAGGTGGTCGACGTCCTCGGGCCGGCGGACCTCGACCACCTCGGCGCCGAGCCGGCCCAGCACGCGGCGGTGGGCGTCGAAGGCCCCCTGGACGGCGAGGACCCCGACCCGCTGGCCGGCGCCCGGCTGGTCAGCGGACGGACGGGCGTGGGAGCCGAGCGCGGCGGGGACGTCCACCTGGGGGCACCTCTGCCCGGCGCGTGGCCACGGGGCGGCTCACCAGCCCCGGTCGGCGAGGCGGACGTCGAGCTGGTCGAGCCCGATGCCCACCATCGGTTCGCCCAGGCCTCGGCTGACCTTGGCCAGGATGCCGGCGTCGCGGAAGTTCGTCGTCGCCTCGACGATGGCCTTGGCCCGCAGGGCGGGGTTGCCGCTCTTGAAGATGCCCGAGCCGACGAAGACGGCCTCGGCGCCGAGCTGCATGACCAGGGCGGCGTCGGCCGGGGTGGCCAGCCCGCCGGCGCAGAACAGGGGGACGGGGAGCCAGCCCACCTCGGCGATCTCCTGCACGAGGGGCAACGGGGCCTGGAGGCGCTTGGCCCAGTCGAACAGCTCGGCCGGGTCGGCCTGGGTGATCTTGCGGATGTCGCCGATGATCGAGCGGAGGTGGCGCACGGCCTCGATGACGTCGCCGGTGCCCGCCTCGCCCTTGGAGCGGATCAGGCACGCCCCCTCGGAGATGCGGCGCAGGGCCTCGCCGAGGTTGGTGGCGCCGCACACGAAGGGCACGGTGAAGGCCCACTTGTCGATGTGGTGGGCCTCGTCGGCGGGGGTGAGCACCTCGGACTCGTCCACGTAGTCGACACCGAGGGCCTCGAGGACCTGGGCCTCCACGAAGTGGCCGATGCGGGCCTTGGCCATCACCGGCACGGTGACGGCGGCCTTGATGCCCTCGATCATCTCGGGGTCGGACATGCGGGCCACGCCGCCCTGGGTGCGGATGTCGGCGGGCACCCGTTCGAGCGCCATTGACCGCGACGCGCCGGCGTCCTCGGCGATCCGGGCCTGGTCGGGCGTGACCACGTCCATGATCACCCCGCCCTTGAGCATCTCGGCCAGGCCGCGCTTGACCTTGAACGTGCCGGTCTGGCGAGTGGAGCCCGTGTCCGTCATGGCACCCGAGTCTAGGACCTGCGCCCCGCCCGCCCGACACGAATCCCACCAGCTCGGGCTACAGCTCCTCGAGGGCGGCGATCCGCTCCTCGAGAGGGGGGTGCGTGTTGAAGAGGCGGTTGAGCTTGGACCAGTTGCCCTCGCTCTGCCGCTGCGCCATCGGGTCCTCGATCCACAGGTGCGCCGTGGCCCGCGAGCCCGAGCGCACGACGGTGGAGTCGTGCTGCAGCTTGTGCAGCGCGGCGACCAGGCCCGGCGGGTAGCGGGTCATCTCCACGGCGGAGAAGTCGGCCAGGGTCTCACGCCGCCTGCTGATGGCCAGGTGCATGAGGCGGGCGGCGATCGGCCCCACGATGATCAGCAGGACCCCGACGACGGCCATGATCGCCTGGGGCCCTCCACCGCCGTTCGAGTCCCGGCGACGATGGCCCGACCGCCAGTGGAAGCGCCAGGACAGGTCGGCGATGAGGGTGATGGCGCCGACCATGATGATGGCCAGGGTCGAGACCAGGATGTCGTAGTTCTTGATGTGGGACAGCTCGTGGGCGAGCACGCCCTCGAGCTCGACCCGGTTCATCTTGTCGAGCAGCCCCGAGGTCACGGCGATCGCCGCGTGGTCGGGGCTGCGCCCGGTGGCGAAGGCGTTCGGGGCGGGGTCGTCGATGATGTAGAGCCGTGGCTTGGGCAGCCCCGAGGCGATGCACAGCCCCTCGACCAGGTTGTGGTAGCGGGCGTGGGCCTCGGGGTCGGCCGGCACGGCCCTGCTCACCCGCAGGGCGACGGCGTCCGAGCGCCAGTAGGCCCCGAAGCTCAAGGCCGCGGCGCCGAGCACGGCAATGGCGATGCCCCAGCTCCCGAGGCCGAAACCGTAGGCGACGGCCACGAGCACCAGGGCGGTGAACAGGGCGAACGCCGCGATGAGGAGGATGGAGCGGCGCTTGTTCTGCGCGACCTGGTCGTACATCTCCGGCGTGGAGGAGGTGCCGCGCTCGGCTCAGAACTTGACCTGGACGGGGCCTCGCGAGTCGCCTTCGGCCTCGAAGTACTCGCGTGGCTTGAAGCCCAGCATGTTGGCGAAGATCACCGCGGGGAACGACTGGATCTTGGCGTTGTAGCGCATCACGCTGTCGTTGTAGAACTGCCGTGCGTAGGCGATCTTGTCCTCGGTGGCCGTGAGCTCCTCCTGGAGCTGCTGGAAGTTCTGGTTCGCCTTGAGGTCGGGGTAGGCCTCGGAGAGGGCGAAGAGGCGGCTCAGCGCCCCGGTGATCTGGTTCTCGCCCTCGGCCGCCTGGTGCGGCGTGCTCGCCGACATGGCCTGGTTGCGGGCGGTGATCACGGCGTCGAGCGTCTCGCGCTCGTGCGCGGCGTAGCCCTTCACCGTCTCCACCAGGTTGGGGATCAGATCGTGGCGCCGCTTGAGCTGCACGTCGATCTGCGCCCAGGCCGCCTCGATGCGGTTCTTGAGCTTGATGAGCCCGTTGTAGGTGGCGACGGCGAAGACGACCAGCACCACCAGGAGGACGACGATGATGAGCAGAACCACGATGGCCACGGCCGGAGTCTACGCGGCGGGAAAGGGCTGGCGTGTCAGGCGCGCCCGGAGCGCGCCGAACCCCCGCCGGGGGCGGGGCCGCCGCTGCGCCTGGCAGCGCTCGAAGATGTCGAGGTAGCGCTCGGCCAGGCGGTCCATGGCGAAGGACTCCGCCCGCTGCTCCCCCGCCCCGACGAGGTCTTCGGCCAGCCCGGGCTCGCGCAGCGCCCGCCGCAGGCCCCGGGCCAGCGCCTCGACGTCGCCCGGGGTCGACAGCAGGGCATCGGTCCCCGGCCGGGCGGCGTTGCGGTAGCCGGGCAGGTCGGAGGCGACGACAGCGGTGCCGGCGGCCATGGCCTCGAGCAGCACGACCCCGAAGGACTCCCCACCCAGGGACGGGGCGCAGAACACGTCCGCACCGGCCATGCGCGAGAACTTCTCCTCGTCGGCGATGCGCCCGAGCCACTCGATCCTCGGGTCCCCGCCGACCTGGCGCTGCAGCTCCTCGGTCTGGGGCCCCGTCCCCGCCACCCACACCGAGACGTCGTCCTCCAACAGGGTCACGGCCTGGAGGAGCTGGTGGAGTCCCTTGCGGGGTTCGTGCCGGCCCACGAAGAAGATGGTCGGGCGGTCGGTGGGCCACGGGGTCGCCTTGGCGTAGCGCTCCACCTCCACGCCGTTGAAGAGCAATTCCCACGTGCCCCCGAGCACGGCCCCGGCGAGGTCGCGGGCGTCGCGGGACACGGCGCAGCGCACGGCGAGGCGGTCGGCGACGAGGCGCAGGCTCGAGCCGAAGAGCCGGTAGCTGGAGCTCGTGCCCGCGGCGTGGAACGTGCCGACGAGGGGGGCGTCCTCGACGAAGAGCGTGGTGAGGGTGGGCCCGGGGGCGAGCGGCTCGTGCAGGTTGACCACGTCGAAGGCCTCGTCCCACAGGGCGCGGATGGTCCGCAGCTGGGCGGCGGGGTCGGGGGCGAGCGAGGCGATCGAGCCGTTGGCCTCCACGGGCACGCTGTTGCCCAGCGGGATCACCGCCGGGTCGGGCGGCGCGCCGTCGCAGGGGCCGAGCAGGCGGACGTCGTGTCCCGCCGCTCGAAGCGCCCGGGAGAGGCCGAGGACCTGTCCCTGCACGCCACCTGGGGTGGTCAGGCTGTAAGCACAGACCAGGCCGATGCGCACCGGCCCACGTTAGACGCCGTTCGTGGCCCAACGTGGTACCCGGCCTCCGCCGGGGAGCGTGGGCCCTGGTGGTCCTTGCCCGGAACTACAGCGGTGCAAGTTGAGCGGTGTCCCTGCCTCGACGGCCCGCCGCCTCGCACCAGACGCGTGACCTCGCGCTGTCCTTGGACGTTGCTGCCCAGGACCAGGCACCCGAGCACCCACCCCTGGGCCCACTAGCCGTCGAGCCCGCCGTAACCGGGGTCGCTCGGCCAGTTGGGTTGGACCAGGTGCCACTGCTCGGGGGCCGTGCGGATGAGGTCCTCGAAGGCCCGGGCCAGCTCAGCGGTCACGCGTGCCAGGTCGTCGCGCAGGGTTGCGCGCCTGGCCGTGTCGAGCGGGGGCTGCACGACGCCGAGCACGCCCCCGTCGGCGAAGTACACCGCCGTGGGCAGCAACGGCGCCCGTGACCGCAACGACAGCGCCGCAGGGCCGGCGGGCAGACGGGTCTTTTCCCCGAAGAGCTCGACCTCGACGCCGCTGCCACCGAGGTCGCGGTCGGCCAGCAGGCAGACCACCTCGTTGCGCTTCAGCGCCGCCAGTACCTGCCGGGCGGCATCGGGGCCGACGGGCACGATGCTCATGCCCAGGCTGCGGCGGAAGTTCGTGAACCACTCGAAGAGCTCCGGGGGCTCGAGCGCCTCGACCACGGCGGTGACCGGCACCCCCTTGATCCGGGTGAGCCAGAAGGCCGACCACTCCCAGCCGCCGAGGTGGGGCAGGGCGAGGATCACCCCGCGCCCCCCGGCCCGCGCCGCCTCCACGTACTCGTAGCCGACGACGTCGTGGCCGCGCTCGATCTCCTCGGGCGACAGCGAGGGGAGCCGCAGCGACAGCGCCCAGTAGCGGCCATAGGAGACGAAGAGCTTGCGCATCGACCGGGCCAGCCGACGATCGTCGACGCACGGGCCGTACACCCGGCGCAGGGTGCGCAGCACCTGGTCGCGTTGGTCGGGGGTGCGCCACGCCACGAACCGCCCCCCGACCTCGCAGATGAGGGAGCGCGCCGGGGCGGGCAGCGTGCGGGCCAGGAACGCGGCGAAACGGTAGGCGGGGAGACCGAAGTGGATGTGACCCTCCGTCGGCCTCGGGGCCCGGGCGGCTCAGGCCCTCAGCGGGGCCGCTGGTCGCGACGGGCAGCCAGCTGCGTCCGCCATCGCTCGGCGACGGGGCGGCTGGTGCGCCGGCGGGTCCGGCGGTACCTCGAGCGCGGGGTGACGGGGCGGTCGGCCTGGCGCCACACCTTGACGAAGCGCTGCACCACGGTGAGCACGCTGAGCACGAGCATCACCCAGAGCACGCCCACGAGCAGCTCGGAGAACAACAGCCCGACCCCGAGCACGATGAAGCGCTCGGCGCGCTCCATGATCCCGCCCTTGGCGTCGAAGCCCAGGGACTCGGCCTTGGCCCGCTGGTAGGAGATCAACGAGGCGGCGGCGAACAGGGCGAAGGGCAGCATGACCACCCGGCCGCCCTCACCGGCGAAGTACCAGGCCAGGCCGCCGAACATGATGGCGTCGGTGAAGCGGTCGGACACCGAGTCGAAGAAGGCGCCCCGCTTGGAGCCCCCACCACCGGCCCGGGCCACAGCGCCGTCGAGGGCGTCGGGCACGCCGGTGAGGATGAGCAGCACGAGGGCGACCCGGAACTGGCCGGCACCGATGGCCACCGCGCACAGGGCCGACATGGCGATGCCCGTGATGGTGATGGCGTCGGCGGAGACCCCCGCCCTACGAATGGCCGCTCCGATGGGCACCATCGCTTGGTCTACGGGCTTGCGCCAATGACCGTCGAACATCTGCGTACGCTCCTCTGCGCCCGTGGCGCAACGCGCCCACTCTAGTCGTCAGGCCTGCGCCGTCTGTGACCCGTGGCCCGCTCCGAGCAGCCCCGAGCGGCGGGGCGGCAGGAACGGGAAGCACACTACGGTCGCCACCATGGAGCGCTCCGCACTCACCTCGCTGGCGCCGGGCGATGCCGCCGTCGCCCTACGGTCCCTCCCCCGCCGGTTCCGTGAGAGCTTCCGCGCCCCGGAACTGGCAGGTGAGCCGGCGGCGCTGGACCCCGCGGCCGTGCCCCGCAGCGGCGGGCCGTCCCCCCTTGGTCTCGTGCTGGGAGCGAGCCGGGCGCTCGACGGGATGCGCCGGGCCATCGACCGCACCCTGGCCAGCGACTCCCCTGCCCTCGACGGGACGGTGTTCGACCGCGAGGCACGCGATCGGCTGTCAGAGGCCAGCGGCAGCATCGGGGGGGCGCTCGCCGCCCTCGAGGGCTCGGTCGAGGCCCTCGCCGCCGACCTCGACCGGGCCCCGCTCAAGGACTGGGCACGCCCGGCGACCGTGGGCGGCCAGCGGGTGGACGCGCTGGAGCTGCTCAAGGAGGCACTGGCCTCGGCGCGCACCTACCTCGACCGGCTCGGGCCCACCCTCGAGTCGCTCCGCCGGGAGACCTGAGGGGCCGAGGGGTCAGCGCCCGTCCGGCTCGTCGGCCTCGAGGTGGCTCGCGGCCCCGTTGACGGCGGCGTCGTTCCCGGGCGCAGCGCCGTCGCCGAGCGCAGCGCCGTCGCCAGGCGCAGGGTCGTCGCTGGTGGCGCCGTCACCGAGCGCAGCGTCGTCCTTAGCCGCGACGCCCGAGACCATGTCACCGACCCGCAGGTCTCCGTCCAGGTCGGACCAGTCCTCGGGGTTGTCCTCGATGATGCGGTCGACGATGCGGGCGTCGACCCCGTCCACGAGCACCAGGCCCCGGCGCGCGGGGGGGTTCTCGGCCGAGTACAGCAGGATGCGCCACGTGGGCCGGGAGAGCAGCCCCCGCCAGCCCATCTGGGCGGAGGCGTGGCCGACGCTGAACCCGGCCTCGGCGGTGGCCGCCACCAGGGCGTCGCGCTCGTCGACCTTGAGGTCCCAGCCGGAGACCAGGGCGTACGCCCCCACGACGCCCAACAGCAACGCGGCGAGCAGGAAGCCACCGTTGACGAGGGGCGAGTCGCCGGCCAGCACGTAGACGGCGACCAGCCCGGCGGCGATGAGCAGGTAGAGCACCCCGGGGACACGCCGGCGGCTGTTGTTGGGGAAGACATAAGGCCCGACGAACGCCGTCGGGTCGAGGTCCTCGGGGAGCTCGTCACGGACGTCGGCGTCTGCGGCGTCGTCGTGGCGAGGGGTCGGCTCGTCCGGCACGCGGCAACGGTAGCTAGCCGGGCCAGGCTGCGACGAGGCGCTCCCAGCTCACCCCGAGGGGCTCGGGCAGCACCCGCGCCTCGGCCACGGCAGTGGTGAAGTTCGTGTCGCCGCTCCACCGGGGCAGCACGTGGACGTGGAGGTGGTCGGGGACCCCGGCACCGGCGGCGAGGCCGAGGTTCAGCCCGACGTTCACCCCTTCAGGGCGGTAGGCGGCGCGCACGGCGCGCACGGCACGGCGGGTGGCCGCCCACAGCTCGTCCGCCTCGGCCTCGCTCAAGTCGTCGAGCTCGGCAATGGCTCGGTTCGGCAGCACCATGAGGTGACCCGAGGTGTACGGATAGGCGTTGAGCAGGGCCGAGCACTGCTCGCCTCGCCACACCACGTAGGTCTCGTCGTCGGGCAGGCCCGAGCGCAGGATCCGCTCGAAGAGGGACCCCTCCCCCGTCGGCGGCCGGCCGTCCAGCCCGCCGACGTAGGCCGAGCGCCAGCCGGCCCAGAGGCGCTCCATCGCGCCCCCGCTCACGCCCCGGCGACCTCGACGCCCGTCATGCTCCGCTGACCATGTAGGGCGCGACCTCGGCGCCGAGGCGGGCGACGAAGGTCTCGACGGGCACCCCTCGTTCGACCTCGCCCCCCCGGGGGTTCACGCCGACGGTGCCCGCAGCGACGTCGTCGGGGCCGACCACGAGCACGTAGGGCAGCTTCTCGAGTTTGGCCCGGCGGATGCGCCCGCCGAGGGGCTCGTCCGCGTGCACCAAATCCGACCTCACCCCGGCCTGCCGCAGCTGGGCGACGACGTCGGCGGCGTAGCCGTCCTGGAGGTCCTGCACGGGCAGGACGCGAGCCTGCACCGGGGCGAGCCAGGTCGGGAAGGCTCCGGCATAGTGCTCGAGCAGCACGCCGAAGAAGCGCTCGACGGAACCGAACAGCGCCCGGTGGATGACGGCGGGCTGATGGCGGCGCCCGTCGGGGCCCACGTACTCGAGCCCGAAGAGACGGGAGTTCTGGAAGTCGCACTGGATGGTCGACAGCTGCCAGGCCCGGCCGATGGCGTCCTTGACCTTGACGTCGATCTTCGGGCCGTAGAACGCGCCACCGCCCTCGTCCACCGCGTAGGGCACGTGCTCGCGCACGAGCGCCAGGCGCAGGGCCTCGGTGGCCGACGCCCAGTCGTCGTCCGTACCGATGGACTTCTCCTCCGGACGGGTCGACAGGTTGGCCTCGAACTCCTCGAAACCGAACTTGCGCAAGATGTCGATCACGAAGTTCAGCAGCGATGCGACCTCGTCCACGATCTGGTCGTTCGTGCAGAAGATGTGGGCATCGTCCTGGGTGAAGCCCCGGGAGCGCAGCAGCCCGTGGATGACGCCCGAGAGCTCGTAGCGGTACACCATGCCCAGCTCGAACAGCCGCAGCGGCAGTTCGCGGTAGGAGCGCTGCTGGGAGCGGAAGATGAGCATGTGGAACGGGCAGTTCATGGGCTTGGGGTAGTACCTCGTCCCCCCGTCGAGCTCCATGGGCGGGTACATGGAGTCGGCGTAGAAGTCGAGGTGGCCAGACGTCTCCCACAACGTCGAGCGGGCGATGTTGGGCGAGTATGCGAACTCGTAGCCGCCCGTCGCGTGCCGGGCGCGCGAGTAGTCCTCCATGACCCGGCGCACCGTGGCCCCCTTGGGGTGCCACACGGCCAGGCCCGGGCCCAGCTCCGGCGGCCAGGACACCAGGTCGAGCTCGACAGCCAGGCGGCGGTGGTCGCGCTTCTCTGCCTCCTCGAGCTGGTGGAGGTGGGCGTCGAGCTCCTTCTTGGTCGCCCACGCCGTGCCGTAGACGCGCTGCAGCATGGGCTGGTCGACATCGCCCCGCCAGTAGGCGCCGGCCACCCGCATGAGCCTGAAGTGCCCGAGGAAGCGGTCGGTGGCGGGCACGTGGGGGCCCCGGCACAGATCGGTGAACGGTCGCTTGCCCGCTCTCCGCCGCTCGGGCGACTCGCTTCGCTCCTTCGGGGGGTTGGCGTAGAGGCGGACCACCCCCTTCTCCGTCACCGAGGTCGGGTCCTCGACCGTGCCCGCGATGATCTCGGACTTGTAGGGCTGGTCGGCGAAGATCTCGAGGCCTTCGGCGACAGATACCTCACGGCGTACGAAGGGCTGCCCCTCGGCGATGATCTCGCGCATGCGTGCCTCGATGCGGGGCAGGTCCTCGGCCGAGAACGTGCCGCCGCCCGGCAACTCGAAGTCGTAGTAGAAGCCGTTCTCGACGGGGGGGCCGATGGCGAAGGCGGCACCGGGCCACAGGTCGAGCACGGCCTGGGCCATGACGTGCGCCGTGGAGTGGCGGATGGTGTAGAGCCCCCGCTCGCTGTCGGCCGTGACCACCTTGACCGTGGCCCCGTCGTGCAGGGGCAGGGCCAGGTCGGCCTCGGTGCCGTCGACCTCCACGATGACCGCCGCCTTGGCCAGGCGGGAGCCGATCGCCATGGCGAGATCAGTCCCGGTGGCGCCGGCGTGCAGTGTGCGGGCGGAACCGTCGGGGAGGGTGATCGTGATCTCGGCCATCGGCCCGGAGCCTACCCCCGGCCCTGACTCCGGCCCGAAGGTGTTCGACCTCGGTTGGCCCGTCGTCGCCCCGTCGGAGGAAAGGCCTGGTCGTCTGCGCCGCCTCGGGGGCGGCGACGAGCAGAGTCAGGCCATCGCCTCGCGGAAGCGACGGATGGCGTCGATGTGCTCGGCGCCCTTCAGCCCGGCGTTCATCGTGTTCACCCCGACGTGGGTGGCGCCCAGCTGGCGCCAGGCCTCCGCCGTGGCCTGCCAGTCCGCTTCGCCCCCGGTCCCGAACTCGACCCGGGCGTCGATGCCGATGGCGGCGGGGTCGCGGCCCTCGGACTCGGCCACCTGGCGGAACCGCTCGATGCGGGCCCCGTTGCGCTCGCTCGGCTTGCCCATGGGGAACCAGCCGTCACCGAGGCGGCCCACCCGCTCGATGGCGGCGTCGGAGAGGCCGCCGACCCAGATAGGAATGGGGCGCTGGGGCGGGAGGGGGTTTATGCCGGCGTCGGTGACCTTGTGGTAGCGGCCCTCGAAGGTGACGTGCTCCGTGGTCCACAGCTGGCGCAGGAGCGCGATCTGCTCGTCAGCCCGGCGGCCGCGGTTCGTGAACGGCTCGCCCAGCGCCTCGTACTCGACGTCGTTCCAGCCGAGCCCGACACCGAGGCGGAACCGGCCCCCGCAGAGCAGGTCGACCTGGGCGGCCTGCTTGGCGACTAGGGCCGTCTGGCGCTGGGGCAGGATGATCACGCCGGTCACGAGGGACAGGCCGGGCGCCACTGCCGCCAGCCACGAGAACAGGGTGAAGGGCTCGTGGAAGAGGCTCGAGGAGTCGTAGGGGCCGGTCCAGTCGGGCCGGGTGCCGCGGCCTGCGCCGAGCACGTGGTCGTAGGCCAACAGGTAGTCGAAGCCGAGCTCCTCGGCGGCCTGCGCGTACTCGCGCACGACGCCGATGTCGCTGCCGATCTCGATCTGGGGAAACGTCACGCCGAGCTGCACGAACGCGGACCGTAGCCGCGCCGAGGCGGCCACGCGTCCCCGCTGCCAGGCGACCGGGCGCACCGACCGTGCCGGACGACCGGGCCAGTCCTGCCGATTCGAGGAGCGATGCCCGGCGAGCTACGTGCGCACGCCGAGCAGCGCGGCGGCTCGGGACACGCCGTTGCCCTCGGTCGCGGCGGCGTCGACGGCGGCCACGGCGGCGGGGGTGTCGAGGTCGTCGTCGAGCGCCCGTCGCACCGCGTCGAGCCCGCCGTCGCCGTCGCCCGCCTCCGACCAGCGCTCGAGGCGCGCCGTGGCCTCGGCCATGCGCTTGTCGTGCCACTCCCACGGCGTGCGGTAGTGCTCGGCGAGGAGCGTCAGCCGGATGGCCATGGGGTCCCACTCGTCGCGCAGGTCGGACACGAACACCATGTTCCCGAGCGACTTGGACATCTTGTGGCCGTCCATGCGGACCATGGCCTGGTGCATCCAATAGCGAGCGAGCGGCTTGCCCGTCAGGCACGCCGACTGGGCGGCCGAGGACTCGTGGTGGGGGAAGATCAGGTCGCCGCCGCCTCCGTGGATGTCGACCGTGTCCGTCTCGAGCTCCCGCCTCGCCAGCGCCGTGCACTCGATGTGCCAACCCGGCCGCCCCGGGCCCCACAACGATTCCCAGGCCGGCTCGCCGTCCTCTGATGGCCGCCACAGCACGAAGTCGAGCGGGTTGCGCTTCCGGGTGTCGCCCGGGTCGCCACCCCGCTCGGCCGAGAGGCGCAGCATCGTCTCGTGGTCGTAGTGGGACAGGCTGCCGTAGGCGGGGTAGCTCGATACGTCGAAGTAGACCCAGCCGTCCACCGCGTAGGCGAAGCTGGTGTCGATCAGCTCGGCGACCACCTTGCGGATCTCGGCGATGGCTGACGTGGCGCGGGGCTCGGCGTAGACCGGCAGCTGTCCCAGCGCCTTCATGTCGTCGTCGAAGCGGGCCACCTCGGCGGCGGCGAGGTCGAGGTAGTGGATGCTGAGCTCATTCGCCTTGACCAGCAACGGGTCGTCCACGTCGGTGATGTTGCGCACGCAGCGCGTGTCGTGGCCCCGGTCCCGCAGGCGGCGCTGGAGCACGTCGTAGGTCACGAACGTGGCCGCATGGCCCAGGTGGGTGGCGTCGTAGGGCGTGATCCCACAGGTGTAGAGGGTGACGAGCTCGCCGCCCTCGAAGGGGACGACCTCCCGCCGCGGCGTGTCGTAGATCCGGAGGGGCTCGCCGACGCCGCGGGGGCCGCTCATGCCCCCCGTCCCCAGGCCGGCGACGCGGCACGCGGCGAGGGCGGGCGAGCGCCCTTCACGGGTCGATCCCGGTGAACTTCACCGCGGCACGGGTGCGATAACGGACGTTCAGCTGCAACAGCACGGCGGCGAAGGCCTCGATGGGGGCGGCGTTGGACAGCTCGCCGGCGTCGAGGGCCCGCAGGTTCGGCATCTTGGTGACGATGTCGCACACCACCTCGGTGGCCTTGGGGTGGTCGGAGCAGACGAGCACGTCGCTCTCCACCGGCTCCGAGATCGTGCCGAGCTCCTTGGCCGGCACGTGGTGCATGGCCGCGGCGACGAGGGAGCGGGGCACCGCCGCCTGCACCGACGCCGCCACCGAGCCCCGGGGCGGCACGAGCGGTTGGAACTCGTGGCCCACCTTGGCCAGGGCGTTGCACATGCAGAGCACGACCTTGCCCTTGAGCTTGTCGGCCACGCTCATCGCCGTGGCCGACGCCGCGTCCCACGGCGTGGCCAGCACGACGACGTCGGCCGCGGCGGCACCGGCATTGTCGGCGGCGTCGATGGCCAGCTCTCGCCCCTCCCATCGCTCGACCAGGTGGTCGCGCACCTCGAGCGCGCGGTAGCGGGAGCGCGAGCCCATGACCACCTCGTACCCCACCGATGCGAGCCGTACGGCGAGGCCACTCCCCGCCGGGCCCGTAGATCCCAGGACGCCGATTCTCACGGCGGCCGACGTTACCCGACGGTGGCTCCGCGGCCGCGACCGCCCATTGCGGCCCGGCCCGACCGCACCCCGGCCACGAGCCGTCGCGTAACGTCTGGGCCCCACGTCGGGATCGGAGGAGCATGGGACTGCTAGAAGGCAAGCGCATCCTCGTGACCGGAGTGCTGACCGACGCGTCGCTGGGATTCAGCGTGGCCCGCGTCGCCCAGGAACAGGGAGCCGAGATCGTCCTCACCGGCGCTGGTCGTGGCCTGTCCCTCACCGAGCGGGTGGCCCGCAAGCTGCCCACGCCCCCGCCGGTACTCGAGCTCGACGTGACCCAGCCCGAGCACGTGGAGGCGGTGCGCGCCGACCTGGGCGACCGCTGGGGAGCGGTCGACGGCGCCCTGCACGCGATCGGCTTCGCCCCGCCCGCCTGCCTCGGCGGCGACTTCATGGCCGCCACCTGGGACGACGTGTCGATCGCCCTGCAGGTCAGCGCCTACTCCCTCAAGACCCTGGCCGAAGTGGTGACGCCCCTCATGGGCCGGGGCGGCTCGATCGTCGGGCTCGACTTCGACGCCACCGTGGCCTGGCCCGCCTACGACTGGATGGGGGTGGCGAAGGCGGCGCTCGAGTCGACGGCGCGCTACCTGGCACGCGAACTCGGCCGGGACGGCATCCGGGTCAACCTCGTCGCCGCCGGCCCGACGAAGACGATGGCCGCCCGCTCGATCCCGGGCTTCGCCGCCTTCGAGGACGCCTGGAGCGGCCGTGCCCCCCTTGGCTGGGACGTCCGGGACCCCGAGCCCACCGCCCGGGCCTGCGTGGCGCTGCTCTCGGACTGGTTCCCCGCCACGACGGGCGAGATCGTCCACGTGGACGGTGGCTATCACGCCATCGGCGCCTGATGCCATACGGCGCGGGCCAGCTCGGCAGCGCCTGATCAGCAGCGGGAGGCGACGTAGGGATAAGGGTTCACCGCCGTGCCCCAACCGCCGGGGTGCACCTCGAAGTGCAGGTGCGGCGTCCCGCGGGCGTTGCCCGTGTCGCCCACGTAGCCGACGACGGTGCCCTCCGAGACGCTGCCCGTGGTGCCGACCTCCTGCAGGTGGGCGTAGTAGTAGCTCTGGCCCGAACTGCCGGTGAGGTAGACGCCGATGCCGCCCGCGCCCCCGGTGTTCTCCTCGGCGTGGCCGCTCTCCACGGCGACGACGGGGACCCCGTAGTTGGAGAACATGTCCACCCCGGCGTGCCGGCGGCCTCCCGAGCGGTCGTCACCCCACGTGTTGGAGAACGCGCTGCCCCCGGCCACGGGGCAGGTGCCTCCGGCACCGCTGCGGATGTAGGCCGGTTCGCGGCCGGAGCCGCCGCCGGACTCGTCCGCCGCGCCGTCGTCCGCCGCGCCGTCGTCCGTCATGGCCTGGGCTGACTCCTGGGCCGCCGCCTCCTGGCGCAGCCGCTCCTCCTCGGCCTGCTGGCGGGCCAGCTCCTCGAGGTGGTCGACGAGGGCGAGCAGCTCGGCCCGACGGGCGTCGAGCTCGGCCACCGCGTCCTCCTGGTTGGCCAGGAGCTGATCGAGCTGGTCCTGGCGGATGTCGAGATCCTGGCGCAGCGCCCGGAACCGGTCGGCGTCGTCGCTGCGCCGCTGGGAGAAGATGCGGGACAGGGCGGCGACCTGGGCCTGGCGGTCGACCTCTTCCCTGGCGAAGAGGTCGAGGTCCTCGCCGGCCTGCACGTAGCGCTCGACGGCGGCCTCGCTCATCTCCGCGGCCGCTGCCTCGTAGGCGACGCGGGCCGACTCCAGTGCCACCTGGACGTCGGCGATCTCGCGCTCGAGCCGGCCGATCTCGGTCTCCGCGGCGCCGAACTGCTCGGCCACGGCCTGGGCCTCGGCTCGGGCCTGGTCGAGTTGGCCCTGCGCCCCGGGCGCGCTGGGGATGGCGGCCACCACCAGTGCGGCGGCGAACGTGATGGCGAGCGCGGCCTGCAGCATCGAGGTCCGACGCCGGCGACCCATCATGAGCAGAGAGTCGTCACGGGATCGCAACGGTACCACGGGCCTTCGGAGGTGCCGCCCTCGGGGAGAGGGCCCGCTGGCGGACCGGGCACTACTGTTCGGCCATGGCTGAGCCGACCGGGGTGGACGTACTGCTCGACGTGCTGCGCAGCGAGGGCGTGACGCACCTCTTCGGGAACCCGGGGAGCACCGAGCTGCCCCTCATGGACGCCCTCGCCGACACGGGGGACTTCGACTACGTGCTCGCCCTGCAGGAGGCCACGGCGGTGGCCGCGGCCGAGGGCTACGCCCGGGTGACGGGGCGGCCGGCCTTCCTCAACCTGCACACCTCGGCCGGGCTCGGCAACGCCATCGGCAACCTGACCAACGCCCAGGCCAACCGGACCCCGCTCGTGGTGACAGCCGGCCAGCAGGACTACCGCCACATCGTGGAGGACCCCCTGCTGTCGGGCAACCTGGTCGGCATCGCCACGGCCGTCTCCAAGTGGGCCACCGAGGTGCGCACGGTCGACGACATCGGCCCGATCACACGCCGCGCCTTCCAGGACGCCGCCTCGCCCCCCACCGGCCCGGTGTTCTTCTCCCTGCCCATGGACCTGCTCGACCAGCGCGCATCGTCGCCGGCGCCTCCTGCCACGGTGGTGGAGCGGCGGGTGGTGGCCGGGCGGCTCGAGGAGCTCGCCGAGCTGTTGGCCAGCACGCCCATCGGCAAGCTCGGGCTGGTCATCGGAGACGAGGTGTCGGCGAGCGGCGCCGTGGGCGAGGCGGTCGCGCTCGCCGAGGCGCTCGGCGCGCCCGTGCACGGCCAGTCCCTCCACGCCACGGGCGTCTTCCCCCAGGCCCACCCGCTCTACGCCGACACGTTCGCGCCGGCGGCGCCGGCCATCGCCAAGGCCCTCGCCGGCTACGACCGGGTCTTCCTCATCGGCAGCCACGGCTTCGTCGTCTACCCCTACCAGCCCGGTCCCCCCGTGCCCGCCCACGTCGAGTTGCTGCAGCTCACCCCCGACCCCACCGCCCTCGGCCGATACGGGGCGCCCCGCCTGGCCCTGTTGGGGGACCCCAAGGCCACGCTCGGGGCGCTGGTGCCCCTCGTGGCGGCGCGCACCGACCGCGATGCCGTGGGCCGGGCCATCGAGGAGCGCGGCCGGGCCCGGGAGGCCGCCATGGCCCAGGCGGAGCGCCTCGCCGAGAGCCGCTACGACGCCTCGCCCACCGACCCCATGGCCGCCGCCCACGCCCTCCTGCGGGCCTCGCCGGCCCGGGCCCCGGTCGTCGACGAGGCCATCACCACCGGCTTCTACGTGCGCCGCTTCCACCACGGCTCGAGCCCGGACCGCTACTTCTTCTGCAAGGGCGGCGGGCTCGGCTGGGGCATGCCCTTCGCGCTCGGGGTGTCCCTCGGCCTCGGGGGCGAGCAGACCCTCGCCGCCGTCGGGGACGGCGCCGCCATGTACTCCTGCCAGGCCCTCTGGACGGCGGCCCACCGCAACCTGCCCGTCGTCTTCGCCGTCTTCAACAACCGCCAGTACCTGATCCTCAAGAACAACCTGCGGGGCATGGACGGGCGCTCCGTGGCCAAGGGCAACTTCGTGGCCATGGACCTCGACTCACCCGCCGTCGACTACGTGGGGCTCGCCCGGTCCCTCGGGGTGGACGGCACGCTCGTCGAGCGGGCCAGCGACATCGGCGAGGCGGCCCGGGCGGCTTTCGAGTCCGGGCGGCCCCACCTGCTCGAGATCCCTGTCGCTGCGCCGTGACGCCGCCCGGGCCGCTCGGGGCGCCGGCGTTGCGCGCCAGCGGGGTGCGCCTGGTCCGGGACGGCCGAGCCATCCTCGACGGGATCGACTGGGAGGTCCACCCCGGCCAGAGCTGGGCGCTGCTCGGCCCGAACGGCTCGGGCAAGACCACGCTGCTCCGCATCGCCTCGCTGTACCTGCACCCCACCGAGGGCGAGGTGGAGGTGCTCGGCGAGCGCCTCGGCCGAGTCGACGTGCGCCGCCACCGCGAGCGCATCGGGCTCACCTCCGCAGCCCTCGCCGACCAGCTCCGGCCCACCATCACCGCCCTGGACGTGGTGGTGTGCGCCCTGCACGCCGCCCTCGAGCCCTGGTGGCACACGTACGGGGACGACGACCGTCGCCGCGCTCGGGACCAGCTCGCCCGGGTCGGCTGCGAGGCCCTCGCCGATCACCCCTTCGGCACGCTCTCCTCGGGGGAGCGCCAACGGGTCCTGCTCGCCCGCACGCTCATGGCCGGCCCCGGCCTGTTGCTGCTCGACGAGCCGGCGGCGGGGCTCGACCTCGGTGGGCGCGAAGAGCTCGTCGCCACCCTCGACGCGCTCTCGCGGGACCCGGCCGCGCCCCCGGTCGTGCTCGTCACCCACCACCTCGAGGAGATCCCCAGCCGCTTCACCCACGCCCTGCTGCTGCGCGAGGGCCGAGCGGTGGCCCGAGGGCCGATCGACGAGGTGCTCGACGCGACGACGCTGTCGCGGTGCTTCGGCCTCGACCTCGAGGTGGCCCGCCAGGGCGGGCGCTGGCAGGCGTGGAGCCGGGCGCAGCAGCACGCCTGAGCGACCGACGAGCCGCCCCGACCGCTGCGAGACGGCCGGCTCGGGTCACCCGCCGACGAGTACGGCGATCGAGAACGCCTCGAGGCGCAACCGGTCCCCCGACCGGTAGCGGCGTACCCGCTCGCTGTGCTCCGCCGTATCGATCACCTTGCGCCAGCGCTCGGGCGACGACGCCTGGGGGACGCAGAACAGCTGGCGCGTGTCACCGGCGTTCAACAGGACGAGCACGCTGGCCCGCTCCCCCGCCGCCGCGCCGTCGGCGTCCGGCGCAGTGGCGTCGGCGCGGCCGTCGAGGAGCACGGCCAGCGCCCGCCTGCCGCCGTCACGCCAGTCCGCCTCGCTCATCGCCGCGCCGCTCGGGGCGAACCAGGCCATGTCGACCACCCCCGTCCCCGGGCGGGGCCGGCCGGTCGCCCAGTTCGCCCGGCGCAGCACGCCGTGCTCCCGGCGGAAGGCGGCCAGGCGGGAGACGAAGCGCCGCAGCGGGGCGTCGACGTGCTCCCAGTCGAGCCAGGCGAGCTCGTTGTCCTGGCAGTAGGCGTTGTTGTTGCCGTGCTGGGTGTTGCCGAGCTCGTCGCCGGCGAGCAGCATCGGCACGCCCTGGGCGAGGAACAGGGTGGTGAGCTGGTTGCGCTGCTGGCGCGCCCGCAGCGCCCGCACGCCGGGGCCCGCGGTCGGACCCTCGAAGCCGCAGTTCCAGCTGCGGTTGTCGTCGGTGCCGTCGCGGTTGGCCTCGCCGTTGGCCTCGTTGTGCTTGTGGTCGTAGCTGACGAGGTCGGCAAGGGTGAACCCGTCGTGGGCGGTGACGAAGTTGACACTGGCCGTAGTGCTTCGACCGCTGTGGTGGAAGCGGTCGGCGCTGCCGGCCAGGCTGGCGGCGAGCGTGGGCAGCGTGCCGTGCCGCCCCCGCCAGACATCGCGCACGCTGTCGCGGTAGCGCCCGTTCCACTCCGACCAGCCGAGGGGGAAGCCGCCCACGTGGTAGCCGTCAGGGCCGAGGTCCCAGGGCTCGGCGATCAGCTTGGCCCCGGCGAGCACGGGGTCCTGGTAGACGGCGTCGAAGAAGGCGGCCCCCCGGTCGAAGCGCCCGTGGTCACGCCCGAGCACCGGGGCGAGGTCGAAGCGGAAGCCGTCCACGTGCAGCTCGGACACCCAGTACCGCAGGCTGTCGAGCACCAGGCGCAGGGCGGCGGGGTGGTCGACGTTCAGGGTGTTGCCCGTGCCGCTCCAGTTCACCGGCCTGTCGGGGTCGCCGTCCTCGAAGCGGTAGTAGGCGGCGGCGTCCAATCCCCGCAGGCTGAGCGTGGGGCCTCCGGCGCCCGCCTCGGCGGTGTGGTTGTAGACGACGTCGAGGACGACCTCGAGCCCGGCCCGGTGGAGGTCCCGCACCATGGCCTTGAACTCGGCCAGCTGGCCGCCCGGCCCCGTGCCGGGGGCCGCGTAGCCGCCGTAGGGGGCGAAGAAGCCGAGCGTGTTGTAGCCCCAGTAGTTGCGCAGGCCGAGGGCGTCCAGATGGGCCTCGGTCACGAAGTGGTGGACGGGCAGCAGCTCGACGGTGGTGACGCCGAGCCGCTGCAGGTGCTCGATGACGGCCGGGTGGGCGACGCCCCGGTAGGTGCCGCGGTCGGCGGGGGGGACCTCGGGGTGGGTCATGGTGAGGCCCTTGACGTGGGCCTCGTAGATGACCGTCTCGGTCCAAGGGACCCGGGGTGGGGGGACGTCGCCCCACTCGAAGTAGGGGTTGACCACCACGGCGTGGGGCACGAGGCTGACGGAGTCCTCACCGGGGCGCAGCAGGGCGTCGGACCAGCGCAGCTCGCCGTCGATGGCGCGGGCATAGGGGTCGACGAGCAGCTTGGCGGGGTCGCAGGGGTAAGGCCCGGTGACGCGGAAGCCGTAACGCTGGCCAGGGCCGGTGCCCTCGACCTCGGCGTGCCAGAGGTGCCCGTGCCGTTGGAGGGGGATGCGCTGCTCGTCGGCGTCGGCGTGGCCGTGGGCGCTGGCGCGGGCGCGGAGGAGACAGAGGTCGACGCGCTCGGCCACGGACGAGAACACGGTGAAAGCGGTGCTCACGCCGTCCCAGTGGGGCCCGGGGGCGAGCACGCGGCTGGGGCCGGCGTCGCGGCCCTGCCCGTAGCTCACGGGCGCCCCCCGGCGAGGGAGGCGAGTCGGGGCTTGCCCCGCTCGATCTGGTGGTGGAGTAGGTACTCGAGCGGCGGGGACCACAGCGCGCCGTCGTAGCGCAGGTCCATGACCAGGCGCGTGCCGTCCCCTTCGGGCTCGAGGTGGGCTTCGAGGGACCAGCGGGCGTGGTGGCGGCCGTCGGCCTCGCGCCGCTCGAAGCGGGCCCAGCGGTCCTCCTCGACGCCCGAGCGCACCATGCGGAGCGCCTTGGAGCGCCGGAACGGCCCGACCCGGGCCTGGAGCACGACGTCCCAGGCGGGGAGGTCGTCCACGGTGCCGGCGACGGGGAGCGGGTCGGCCGAGCGCACGATGTCGAGCCAGGAGGGGTAGCGAGCGAGGTCGCCGACCCAGGCGAACAGGGCCTCGGCGGGGACCGGGGCGTCGAGCAGGGCGCGGACGTGCACGTGACCATGTTGCCAACCTCAGGCGCCTCGCGTTCCAGCTGGAGCGTGGAGGGCCTTCGGCCCCCGAGGTTGGCAACATCCGTTGACGGTGATCGGGCAGGCCATTCGTGCGCCGCTCGTAGGCTCGGACCGTGACGGCGAGGCTCGAGGACGGTGGGCGCGCTCGCCGCGCCGTCGCCGTGACGGTAGGACTCCTGTCGATCCCCGCAGGCCTGTACGTCGCCGCCGCAGCCGTGGCATTCCTCCCGCCGCTCCGCGAGGACCGCCCGGTCGAGTGCCAGACGCAGTTCCCGGACGACAAGATGAGCTTCGTGTCCGTGAGCTGGCGATGGTTCCCGCCGGCGTGGGCCTGTGTCTTCGAGGACGGCGACCGGACCTGGGCCCGCCAGCTCGACTAGTGGTCCCGGCTGGAATTGCGGCGGTGTGATCTGGGTGGGGGCACTCGGCCTGGGCGAGCGCCTTGACGTGAGCGTCGATGTGGTGTCGCGGTGGCGGTGGAGCGCCCGCCGAAGTGGGCCGGGTGCTCGGGTTCCCGGTCTTGGGCATTGTTCCGGTGATGAAACGCCCGCTGCGGGGACGGCGTGCCTGGCGGGGGCGCGGCCTGGGACGGGCCGGTCCCAGCGCACGCCGCGGTCCAGCGCGCTCCGGGCTGGCCCGTGTCAGCCCGCGTCGCAGGTGGCAGCGGAGAACACAGGCCACCGCCTCCTCGGCCGCCCCCGCCCCCCGCCAGAGGCGGCGTAGGCGGCTCGGGCGGGACCTGCCCCCGGCGAGCCCGGCCCGGGGGCACCGCCTGCCCGGGCGCCCGCCAGGCATTTCGTCACCGGAGCAACGCCCAGGGACAGCGCGAGGTCCCGGGGTCCTGTGCGAGGCGGCCGGCCGTCGAGGCAAAAGACACCACTCAACTTGCACCGCTGTAGTTCCAGGCAGGACCACTCGCTGGCTCGGGCGATGTAGTTGGTCCTCCCGACGTCGCCGCCAAGGCGACGACCTCGGTCCGCTCCTACAACGAGCCCCGCTCGCCGGGGGCGACAGCGACGAGCACGCCCTCGGCGACCTGCACCGCCGCGGGCTCGTCAGTGAACTGGTTGCTGACCCCCCAAGTCGTCCCGGGGCGCAGGGTGGCGTCGCGGAGCGGGAACAACAGCCCCTCGGTCGTCACGCCACCGGCCGGCCCGCCGACGGGCAGCAGGCTGAGCAGCTCACCCGGTCGGCCGACGAGCGAGCGGCGGCCGCGGACCACGCTGAGCCGGGCCGGGCCCAGGCGTGCGTCCACCTCCACCCCGGCGTAAGCGTCGGCGGCGAGCAGGGCCACGTTGGCCAGCAGGTGGTCGAGCCGGCCGCCGTGCCCGCCCACCATCGTCACCGCCTCGGCACCGAGCTCGAGGGCGACGTCGAGGGCGAGAGCCAGGTCGGTGGCGTCCTTGGCCGCAGGGTGGCGGCGGACCTCGGCCCCCGCGGCCACGACCTCGGCCAGCGTGGCCTCGTCGAGGGAGTCGAGGTCGCCCACGAGCACGTCGACCCGGCGGCCCGCGGCCAGCGCGTGCGCCGCGCCCGAGTCCGCCGCCACCACCAGCGTGCCCGGGGGCAGGCCGGCCAGCGCCTCGGGGGGGTTGGGGTCCCCACCGGCGAAGACGAGCACACGGGCAACGCTCATGCGCCGCCAGCCGCGTTCGCGCTCACGCCAGCCCGCCCCGATGGTCGGTGAGCGCCAGCGACGGGTTGGCGGCCCGGAGCGCGGCGATGAGGCCATCGAGGTCCTCGAGGTCGCCGGGCAGGCGCACCGTGCGCCCCTGCTCCGTGTAGAGCCGCACCGACTCGAGGCCGGCGTTCGCTCCTACCTCGACGGACTGGATCGCCGAGACGGGTAGCGCCAGCGAGGGGCCTCGCCCGCTGAGCTGCAACCACCCGTCCTCGAGCACGACGCACGTCGGCATGCGGCGGAGCCGGCGCAGAGCGGGCAGGCCGACCGTGGCGGCGACGGCGAAGAGCACGAAGGCGACGACCACGGCCAAGCCGGAGGCCTCCCGCCCGAGCGCGAGCGCCATGAGGCCGAACCAGGCCGGCACCCCCACGGCGGCGATGAGCCCGCACCCCAACCGGTGCTCGAAGTCGTCCGAGACGCGCCACTCCTGGCGCGCCCCACCACCGCCAGGCTCGTTCGGGCCTCCCACGGGCGCCAGTCTGGCCGATCGGCCCCGCCCCCCAGAGGCCTTGCGGGTAGCGTCGCGGCTTCTGGGCTGCCGAGGGGGAACGCCATGGGCTCGTACGGTCTGACCGAGGAGATCCGCGAGCTGCGGGCGCGGATGAAGGACTTCGTGGACAACGAGGTCTTCAAGGCCGAACCGGCGCTCCACCACGGCCTCGACGGCCCGATGGACGCCCCCGCCTACGCCGAGGCGCAATCCCTCATGGGCGACCTCAAGGCCGAGGCCAAGCGACGCGGGCTGTGGGCGCTCGGCCACCCGGCCGACATCGGCGGCGGCGGGTTGCCCTTCATGTCCTTCGTGTTCCTCAACGAGATCATCGGCCGCTCGGAGTACGCCCAGTGGGCGGTCGGGTCGGTGAGCATGCAGGACTCGATCATGCTCTACCTGTACGCCAATCCCACCCAGCGTGAGCGCTACCTGATGCCGCTGGTCAACGGCGACATCTATCCTTCCGTCGGGCTCACCGAGCCCGAGGTGGCGGGCTCGGACCCGACCCAGATGCGCACGACGGCCACCCTCGACGGCGACGAGTGGGTCATCAACGGGCACAAGTGGTTCACCTCGGGCGCCAGCCGGGCCGCCTTCACCACCTGCTTCGCCATCACCGAGCCCGAGGCCGACGGCCACCGCAAGTTCTCCTCGATCATCGTGCCCACCGACACCCCCGGCTACCAGATCGTGCGAGCCGTGCCGACCATGGGCCACACCGGTGGCCAGCACTGCGAGGTCGTCTACGACAACGTGCGGGTGCCGAAGTCCAACCTGTTGGGGGCACGGGGCGAGGGCTTCACGATCGCCCAGAAACGGCTCGGGCCGGGGCGGATCTTCCATTGCATGCGCTGGCTCGGCCAGGCCCAGCGGGCCTTCGAGCTCATGGTCGAGCGGGCCAACACCCGCTGGGCGCACGGCTCGTTCCTGGCCGACAAGGGCGAGATCCAGCGCTACGTGGCCGAGTCCGCGGCCGAGATCCAGGCGGCCAGGCTCATGACCCTCGACGCCGCCATGGCCATGGACCGCGGCGACGAGGCCCGGGTGGAGATCAGCCTCATCAAGTTCTGGGGCGCCACGATGCTGCACAACGTCGTCGACCGGGCCATCCAGGTGCACGGGGCCCTCGGGGTCACGAGCGACACGCCCCTCGACCGCATGTACCGCGAAGCCCGCTACGCCCGGCTCTACGACGGCCCCGACGAGGTGCACCGCATGGTCGTCGCCCGCCGTCTCCTGCGCGACCCGGGAGCCGCGCCCTGGGCGTGACCGCCGCGGGCCGAGTCGACGGGCCTGGCGGCCCTCCATAGCATCGCGGCATGCAGCGGACGATCTTCGAGACCGAGCACGAGCTGTTCCGTGAGGCGGTGCGGACGTTCGTCGAGAAGGAGATCACCCCCAACTTCCTCGAATGGGAGAAGGCGGGCATCGTCGACCGGGACCTCTTCCGCAGGGCGGGCACGGCCGGCTTCCTCGCCATGGAAGCGCCCGAGGCCTACGGCGGGGGCGGAGTGAAGGACTTCCGCTACAACCAGGTCCTCTGCGAGGAGATCCACTACGCCGGCGTGAACGGCTCCGGGCTCGGCATCACGCTGCACAACGACATCTGCCTGCCGTACTTCTTGAACCTGGCCGACGACGAGCAGAAGACGCGCTGGCTGCCCGGCATCTGCTCGGGCGAGCTGATCACCGCCATCGCCATGACCGAGCCGGGCATCGGGTCCGACCTCGCCGGCATGTCGACCACCGCCATCCGCGACGGCGACCGTTACATCGTCAACGGCTCCAAGACCTTCATCACCAACGGCATCAACTCCGACCTCGTCATCGTTGCGGCCAAGACCGACCCGAGCCAGAAGCACAAGGGCATGAGCCTGCTGGTGCTCGAGCGGGGCATGGCCGGCTTCGAGCGGGGCCGCAACCTCGAGAAGATCGGCGTGCACTCCCAGGACACGGCGGAGCTGTTCTTCACCGATGTGGAGGTGCCGGCCGAGAACGTGCTCGGCGGCGAGGGCCGAGGGTTCGTGAACCTGGTGACGAACCTGCCCCAGGAGCGGCTCTCCATCGCCGTGGCCGGGGTGGGCGGGGCACAGGCCGCGCTGAACTGGACGCTGGCCTACTGCAAGGAGCGCCAGGCGTTCGGCCAGCCCATCGGCAGCTTCCAGAACTCCAAGTTCAAGCTGGCCGAGATGCGCACGGCGATCGAGGTGGCCACCCAGTACGTCGACCAGTGCGTGCTCGCCCTCAACGCCGGCACGCTCTCCGCCGAGGACGCGGCCATGGCCAAGTGGTGGTGCACCGAGCTGCAGAACCGCTGCGTGGACGACGGCGTCCAGCTGCACGGCGGCTATGGCTTCATGCTCGAGTACCCGATCGCCCGGGCCTACGCCGATGCGCGCGTGACCACCATCTACGGCGGGACGACCGAGATCATGAAGGAGATCATCGGCCGCTCGATGGGCTTCTAGTGTTCTCGAAGGTTGGCGCGGGACTCGCTACCAAGGATGGTGGACCTCGACGCGGGTGCTGGTGACCTCGTCGGAAGCGGTGAGGAGCGGGAGATCGAGCTGCTCGGCGAGCAGGAGCGCTGACCAGGAGTCCAGCGCGTCGACCGCCCCGAGCCCGGCGCGCTCCAACGTGTCGGCGACGAGGGTTCGAACCGGGAACCACTCGTGCACCGCCTCGAGGGTGACGCCCAGCTCGAAACGGGAACGGGACGCGTTGCCCTCGTGGCGAGCGGTGAGGAAGCGCCCGACCGTCATAGCCGTCCAGTCCAGTGCCAGGACCTCTGCGTCCCGCGGCGCCGCCCCCTCGAGGGCTCCGGCGGCGACGAGCAGCCCGCCGGCGTCGCAGACGATGCTACGCGGCACCGGTCACGCGGCGTCGATGTCGCGGAGGCGCTGACGGATCGCCTCGAACTCCGTCCTGCTCATCGGCACCCGCCCGGCGGTGAGCTCCGCCGGCGATCGACGCGCCGCGATGCGCGTCAGCTCGTTGCGCAAATACTGCTGAACCGACAGCCCAGCCGCGCCTGCCTGTTCCCGGAGCCGTTGCCCTACGGCATCGTCCAGGTCCTTGATGTTCAGATCCATGCCTGACACTCTACCAGAACGGTAGAAGCGACTAGTGGCGAGGAGCCCGCCACACAATCGGTCGATGCCTGCCCTCTGTGTTGCTCCGGTGATGAATCGACCGTCGCGTCGACCGCGTTTCATCACCGGAGCAATGGCCATGGCGGGCGGAACCGATCCCGCGCTGCTAGGGCGCGCTTACAGCTGGAGGGCCTTGACCTCGAGGAACTCCCCGAAGCCGTGGTGGCCGTACTCGCGCCCCAGGCCCGACTGCTTGTAGCCACCGAAGGGGGCGTTGGGGTTGAACGCCCCGCCGTTCACCTCGACCTGGCCGGTGCGCAGGCGTCGGGCGACGCGCAGCGCCCGGTCCTGGTCCGCAGCCCAGACCCCGCCAGCGAGCCCGTAGTCGGTGTCGTTGGCGATGCGGACGGCGTCCTCTTCGTCCTCGTAGGGCTCGATGGCGAGCACGGGGCCGAAGATCTCCTCACGGTGGATCGTCATCTCCGGGGTGACCTCGGAGAAGACCGTCGGGCGCACGTAGTAGCCCCGCTCCACGCCGTCGGGACGCTCGGTGCCTCCGGTGAGGAGCTTGGCGCCTTCGTCGACGCCCTTCTGGATGTAGCCCCGCACCCGGTCGACCTGGGCGGCGGAGGCCAGGGGGCCGAGCTTGGTGGCCTTCTGGAAGGGGTCGCCCACCGTGAAGCCCTCGGCGGTGCGCACGGCGACGTCCTCGGCCTCGGCCAGTCGGTCACGGGGGACGAGCATGCGGGTCAGGGCCGAGCAGGTCTGGCCCGAGTTGAGGAAGCACTTGCCGACGCCGTCGGCCACAGCCTTGGCGAACGCGTCGCCGTCGAGGTCGTCGAGGAGCACGTTGGCCGACTTGCCGCCCAGCTCCAGCGCCACCTTCTTCACGTTCTCGGCGGCTACGGCGGCGACGCGCTTGCCCGCCCGGGTCGACCCCGTGAAGGACACCATGTCGATGCCGGGGTGGCTGGCGATCGCTTCACCGACCGTCGTGCCGTAACCGCTGACCAGGTTGAACACCCCGGCCGGTAGGCCCACCCCGTCGATGATCTCGGCGAGGATGAAGGCGTCGACGGGGGCGACCTCGGAGGGCTTGAGCACCACGGTGCAGCCGGCGGCCATGGAGTAGGCCACCTTGGCGGCGATCTGGTGGAGGGGGTAGTTCCAGGGCGTGATGGCGCCGACCACGCCGATCGGCTCGCGCACGACGAGCGAGTTGCCGACACGCTCCTCGAAGGCGAACGTGCGGGCCTGCTCGGCGGCGGCCTTGAAGCTGTTGACGGGCAGGCCGACCTGGATGACCTTGGCGAGCGACTTGGTCATGCCCGCCTCGCGGCTGATGACCTCGGCGACCTCGTCCATGCGGGCGGCGAGCCCGTCGCCGATGGCGCCGAGGGCCTTGGCCCGGTCCTCGGCCGAGGTCGAGGACCACGTGGGGAGGGCGTCCCGGGCGGCGGCGACGGCACGGTCGACGTCGCCCGCCGTCCCCGAGGGCACCCGGGCCATCACTTCTTCGTTGGTGGAGTCGATCACCTCGATCGACTCGCTGCCGGAGGAGGGCACCCACGCGCCCCCGACGTAGATGTGGTCGTAGCTGCGGACGGCCATCGGCTGCTCCTCGGCTCTCGTGAGGCCCGCTCGCGCCGGCCCGGACGTCGTGCTCCGTACCCCGGCGACCGTAGTTGCCCCGGGCGGGCTAGCGCCCTGCTACACCACTGCTACACCTCGTCGGCGCCGAGGAGGTCGACCAGGCGATCGACACGGTCGCGCAGCGCCTCGAGCTCGTCCCGCAGGGCGGCGACCTCCGACTCGAGCTCCTCGACGCGGCCCTCCGCGCCGCCACCCTCCCCCGGGCCACGCCAAGCCGCCGCGCTCTCGCCGTTCTCGACGCTCTCGCGGCGCGACCCTGCCTCGACCTCGTGGCGCGACCCTGTCTCGACGGGCGACCAGGCGCCGGGCTCGGGCTCCTCGGTCTCGCCCGACAGCAGGTGCGCCCAGCGGGTCTCCTTCTGGCCGGCCCGGCGCCCGAGCTGGACGACGAGGGGCTCGTCCCGGGCGGCGAGGGCGTCGAGCACGGCGACCACGTCCTCGGGGGTGGCGAACGGGGTCATCCGCTCGCTCCGGCCCCGCAGCTCGCCCGGGGTCTGGGGCCCTCGCAGGGCCAGCACGGCCAGCACGGCGACCTCGCCGTCGTCGAGGCCCCATGCCTCGCCGAGCACGTGGCGGTGCTTGGCCGCCCGCCCTCCCCCGACCACGGTACGGGCCAGGTGCCGGTCACGCAGCGACAGCATGGCTGCGTCGACCGTGCGCTCGAGGTAGTCGACGACGGGGTCGCGGTTCGTCTTCTGGTTGCAGGCGCTGCGCAGCGCGTTCGTCGTCAGCGGGTACTGGTCGGGCGTGGTCCGCTCCTTCTCGACCAGGCAGCCCAGCACCCGCACCTCCTCGGCCGACAGGTCCATGGCCGGCAGACTAGGTGCCTGGGCCCACCGCACCTGCCCGTTCCCGGCCGCCCCGGGGCTCAGCCCCCGTCCTGGGCCTGCCCCCCGGTCACGCTCGTCTGGGCGCCCGCGCCTGGCAGCTGGCTGCCCGGCGTGCCGCCCTGGATCGTCGAGCAGTCGATGTAGGACGGGTAGCCGCCGCGGATGTACTCCTGCGCGATGGGGTTCTCCTCGTCGCTGCCCGAGAACTTCCACTGGACCCGCAGCGGCGGGTCTGCCGCGCCGCACAGGTCAGCCGCCTTCAACAGCGAGTCGTTGAAGACGGCCTGCGCGTCCGCCGCCTTGCTGAAATCCACGTTGAAGGACGCCACGTCACCGTCGCCCCCGCTGCCGCATCCGACGAGGGATGCGAGCGCTGCGCCGAGGGCGACCGTCGCCCTGCCAGCGCGCCGCGTTGAACCCGCCATGTCCGCTCCGTTCGCCACGTGATGCCCACAACGCCGGTCCGCCCGGCGCCCCCGCGGGAGATCGTGGGCCACTCGCAGGGTACAGGCCGGCCCCACCTGCGCCGACACGCGAGCGCGGCTCGCCAGGGGCCGAGGGGACATACTGGCGGGCCATGCGCGCAGCCGAAACCTCCCCGGCCCTTTGGTTCGACAGCGTCGACGTCCCTGACCTGCGCCGACGCCGGGGCGTGAAGTGGGCGAAGTACGGCCCTGACACCCTCGCCGCCTGGGTGGCCGACATGGACTTCCCGCCCGCCCCGCCCGTGCGCGAGGTGCTGGCCGACATGGTCGAAGCCGGCGACCTGGGCTACGGGTGGCTGGGCGAGCCGAACGCCGTGGCCGTCGCCTTCGCCCGCTGGGCCGAGCGGCGGCACGGCTGGGCGGTTGACCCGGCCTCGGTGGTGCTGACGACCGACGTGCTCCAGCCCCTCCAGGCCCTAGTCGACCTGCACGCCGCTCCTGGCGAGGGCGTGGTCGTCCAGACGCCCATCTACCCGCCGTTCCTCCAGGCGCTCGAGATGACCGGCCGCCGCCTGGTCGACCACCCACTCGGCCCCGCCGCCGAGGGCTACCCGCTCGACGTCGAGGCGCTCCCTCGCCTGGTGGGCGGCGGGGCGAGGGTGCTCCTGCTGTGCAACCCGCACAATCCGTCGGGGCGGGTGCTGCGCCGCGACGAGCTCGACGCCCTGGCCCGGGCCGCGCTCGAGCACGACCTCGTCGTGGTCGCCGACGAGATCCACGCCGACCTCGTCTACGACGGGCACCGCCACATCCCCTTCGCCAGCCTCGGCGCCGACGTCGCCGCCCGCACGGTGACGCTCACGTCGGCCTCGAAGACTTTCTCCTTCGCCGGCCTGCGCGCGGCGCTCGCCGTCTTCGGCTCCCCCGAGCTCAAGGCCCGCTACGAGACCATCCCGCCCTACCTGCTCGGCCGCCCCGCGACCCCCGGCACCATGGCGTCCGTGGCCGCGTGGGAGCGGGGGGACGAGTGGGTGGACGCCCTGGTCCGCTACCTCGACGGGAACCGTCGCCACGTGGAGGCGTTCGTGGCCGAGCACCTGCCAGGCGTGAGCCACCGTGCCCCCGAGGCCACGTACCTGGCCTGGCTCGACTGCCGCGAGCTGGTGGCGTCGGGCCGGTGCGAGGACCCGGCCGCCTTCTTCCTCGAGAGGGCCAGGGTGGCCCTCAACGACGGGCGGGCCTTCGGGGCGCAGGGCACCGGCTTCGTCCGGCTCAACTTCGGCACCTCACGACGGGTGCTCGACCAGGTCCTCGGGCGCATGGCCGAGGCGCTGGCCTGAGGGGGCCGCGCCTGGTCCGAGGCTGGGCCCGTGCGGCAGCATTGGGCCGTGACCCGCCGCCCCGCCCCACGCCCCCGGCACCAGGCACGCTGGCGGCAACAGGCACGCTGGCGGCACCGGGTGTGCGCCGCCGCCCTGCTGGTGGCCAGTGTCGTCGCCCTCGGCGTGGTCGCCCCACGTGCCGCGTCGGCTGGGCCCGTCCAGGCCAACGGGGCGGCGGCGACAGGCCTCGCCGCCGCTGGCCTCGCCCAGCCAGCCACGACCACGGTGTCCCCGGGCGACGCTGGTCCCGGAATCATCCCCGAGCCCAACTCGGGCCACGCTCCGCGCGACAGCGGCGACCGTGGAGGCTGGATGCAGGCGGCGTTGTTCTTCGTGATCTGCGGGGCGCTGCTCCTCATCGGGCTCCTGGTGTGGCGCGAGAGCCGCCGCAAGCGCGGCGCGGGCCGCTCCGGCCGCCCGGCGGCGACCCGGCGCTGAGGCCCTCACGATGGCCACCTGGTCGAACTGGTCGGGCGGCGTGCGCTGTGCTCCCGACCGAGTTGTGCGGCCCTCCTCCGAGGAAGAGGTGGCCTCCATCGTGGCCATCGCCGCCCGGGCCGGCCATGGGGTTCGCCCCGTCGGCGCCGGGCACTCGTTCTCGCCCCTCGGCGCCACCGACGGGGTGGTGGTCGACGTCGGCGGGCTGACCGGCGTG
>WHTX01000317.1 GCA_009377505.1 Acidimicrobiia bacterium | reverse complement strand
TCGGCGTCTGCGACGAGCTCCCCTACGCCACCACGGACCCCGCCTGCCAGGAGGCGGCCCGGGCCGCGGCCGACCTCCTCGCCTCCCTGGGGCACGAGGTCGACCAGGGCCACCCCGAGCCCATGGACCGCCTGGACTTCATGTACGACTACATCCGGGTCATCCGGGCCAGCCTCGTGGCCGAGATGCGCGACCTCGTCCCCGCCATCGGCCGGCCGTGGGCCGCCGATGACGTCGAGGACGGCACCTGGGTCAACTACCAGCGGGGCCTCAAGATCAGCGCCCCCGACTACCTGGCCAGCCGTGAGCGCCTCCACGCCTTCACCCGGGCCATGCTCGCCTGGTGGCAGGGCGGACACGACATCCTCGTGACCCCGACCGTGGCCACGCCCCCACCGGCGCTGGGCCACCTCGTCGAGGGCGACGAGCGCGAGCTAACCAGGCGCCTCGCAGCCGTCACCCCCTTCGTGCCCCAGTTCAACGTGACGGGCCAGCCGGCGATCTCCCTGCCCCTGCACTGGGACGACGACGGCCTGCCCATCGGCGTGCAGCTGGTCGCCGCCCCCGGGCGCGAGGACCTCCTCGTCCGCCTCGCCTCCCAGCTCGAGGCGGCCGCCCCCTGGCACCATCGCCAGCCCCAGCTCACCTGCGCCTGACGGCGACCGCGCCCGCCCAGGACGCCTCGGCCCGGCCGACCCCACAGCTCTCGCAGGCCTCCGCACCGGGAATGGGGCTCAGCGCCGACGAGACGCCCCGCCCCAGCCAGCAGCCGCCTCAGCCGATGCCGTACGAGGCCAGGACAGCGGGGGCGGCGGGGGCGACGCGGGCCATGGTGGCCACGAGGCCGGCCGGTGTGGCGATGGCCCAGGCGTTCTCTGCCGCGTAGGCCCGCAGCCCGCAGTCGACCAGGTCGGGCGGGCCCAGGGCGGCGAGGGCGAGCGCGCCCTGCACGTAGACGCCCTCGTAGTAGCTGTCGGCGTGCTGGTCCCAGTAGGCCATGGGCTGGCCGGCGGCCCCCAGCGCGGTGTCGGGCATCGGCCACGCCGCCGGGTCGAGGGCGACGCCGAGGTGGGTGAGCTCGGCGTAGGTGGCGAGGCCCTCGTCGAGCACGGGGTCACGGCCCTGGTCGTTGCCGACGAGGCCGTAGAACCACTGGTGGGCGACCTCGTGGCTGGTGGTGCCATCGCCCGCGCTCGGGCCTTGCATCACGTGGCCGGGGTACTCGATCCCCCCGCCCAGGTCCGGGGTGACGGCCAGCGTGTAGGCCGGCCAGGGGTAGGGGCCGAAGCGCGCCGCGAAGCTGGTCAGGGCATCCGACACGGTGGCCAGGTAGGTGGCGGGGTGGTCGGGTAGGCCCTCGGCGACCGCCACCGTGACCTCGACGGGCCCGGGGGCGGCGACCACCGCGGTCGCCCGGCGAAAGCGCCCGATCGACACAGCCACGTCCCTCGCCCCCACCGCCAGCCAGCGGTCCCCGACGAGGGCCCCCGTGGCCAGGACCTCGTAGCCCTCCGCCACCCGCACGCCCAGGTCCCAGTCCGCCGCCGGGGCCAGGGATGCCTCGGCGAAGCCCGCCGTCCCCGGAGCGAGCGCCCAGCCCACCCCTGCCTCCCAGGCCAGGAGGGGGACGACGCTGCCGAGGCGGGCCCAGCCCTCGCCGAACGCCACCCGGTCGTCCGCCCGGAAGGGCAGCAGGAGGCGCCAGGCGACGGTCGCCTCGACGGTCTCACCGGCCTGCACCGGTGCGCCCAGCCTCACGACCAGGGTCGTCGGGTCGGGCTGCTCGGTGCTCGCCACCCTGGCGCTCGCCCCCACCCCGGTGACCTCGAGCCCGCCGCCGGCGCCGAGCGAGCGAGGCCCATTCGCCCAGAGGCGGAAGACGAGGTGGTCGACAGCCAGGTCAGGGATGAAGGCGACGTGCACCTCGCCCGTGGCCGTGCCCCCCACCACGTCGACGGCGAGGTCGGCCACGTAGCGGGGCCGGGCCGAGTCGAGAGGGCGGGGGGCGGGCGCGACGGCGCAGTCGAGGGGGCCCGGCAGGCCGGCCGGGGGCGCGGGGACAGGCAGGGGGACAGGCGCGGGGGACGCCGGCGTGCCTGCCACGGCCGTGGTGGGCGGCCGGTGGGCAGTCGTGACGGCCCCCGGGCGAGCCGTGCTCGTCGGGGCGGCGTCACCGCCGGTACCGCCCTCGCCGCCGACGCCGGCGAGCAGCGCGACGGCGACCAGGGCCGCGACCAGCCCGGCACAGGCCGCGCCCCCCCACAACGCCCGGCGCCCTCCTCGATGCCCGCCCATCACCTCACCTTCGCCGGCCCCCGCCGGGCCCGGCGCTCAGTCCCCCACCCGCCAGGGCGACTCGCGAGGCGGGTCGAAGAAGGGGGCGACGGGCTCCCCACGCGCCGCCGAGAAGGCCAGCTCCCACAGGTTGGCCGTCCCGGCCAGGGGCTCCGGCAGCTCGTCGGGACCGAAGAACCCGGCGTCGAGGCACTCGAGGGGGTGGGCGGCCAGCTCGCCGCCCACCGCCCGGCACTGGAAGAGCAGCGAGTAGAGCGGCACCTTGGTGAAGCCGCGGCGCATCCCGTCGAGCACGCCGAGCAGGCCCTGCACCTCGCAGACGATGCCCGTCTCCTCGAGCACCTCCTTGACCGCCACCTCGGCGGGCGAGTAGCCAATGTCGGCCCAGCCCGTCGGATACAGCCAATAGCCCGAGTCGGAGCGCTGGATGAGCAGGATCTCGCCGGCCTCGTTGCCGACGACGGCGCCGACGGCGACCTTGGGCGTCACGTAGCCGGGCACGCCCTCCACGACCGAGCGCATCCACTCCACCACCTGGGCCTGCTTGTCCACCTCGCGGCCCACCGCCGCCCGGATGTCGGCGGCCACGTGCAGAACCTCCTCGTACCGCTCGCGCTCGTAGCCGCTCTCGGTGAAGGCGAGCCCGGTCCTGGCGATGGCCGACAGCGCCTCGCTCCACCGGATGAGGTCCTGCTGGGTGAGCCGGTCGGCGTCCATGTCCGAGCACGGTAGCGGTGCCGCCCGCACCGGCTGGGGTGTTGCGGGTTCGTGGCAGGACTCAAGGAATCGAGGGCCCACGCCGACCCTGTGAGGGTGAGGATGCTCCGATCCGCCAACCGCGGCCGCGGGCCGACGGCGCCCGAGGAGGGCGAGGTCACAGGTCCCGCCTTCAGCCGTGGACGCGCCGCGGCATCGCTGCGCCTCGAGCTCCTCGACACGGAGGAGGCTTCCGACGGCCGGGCCGCCTGGCGCGTGGCCGACGGGCTCGCCGCCGCCCTGGTGCGCACGACCGCCACCGGCGAGGGCCCCGTCGACCCCGACGAGCTGCTCACCCTGGGCCTCGGCCGGGAGGAGGCCTTCCACCTCGCATCGGCGAACGTGCGCTCGGGCGCGCTGCCCACCATCACCCGGCACACCTCGTCGGGCACAGCCGAGCTGCTGTTCGTCAGCGGCCCCGGCCCCGACGTCGCCACCCACGCGTTGTGGCTCGACGACCTCGTCGGCCAGCTGCCCGTGGCCGGCGCGCTCGTCGCCGTGCCCCACCGCCGCGCCATCCTCGCCCACTGCCTCGAGCGGTGGGACCACGCCGTCGAGGCTGTCAACCTGCTGCTGCTCATGGCCGACGGGGCCTGGCGCCAGGGCCCCGACTCTGTCTCCCCCCGCCTCTACTGGTGGCGCGACGGCTGGTTCACCGACCTCGCAGGCTTCGTCGATGGCGACGCCGTCCACATCGACCCACCGCGCGAGTTCGTCGACGTCCTCGACCACCTTCCCCGCCTCTGACCTGGCCCGGCATCGCGCCGGGTGACAGGCCTTCACTCCCCCAGGGCGTGGAGCAGGGCGCGCTCGATCTCGCCCAGGTGGGCCTCGTCCCAGATCTTCGCCCCCGTCGAGTCACGCACGTAGAAGGCGTCGACGACGTGGTCGCCGAGGGTCTGGATCTTGGCCGAGCTGATGTCGACGTCGATCTCGGCCATGGCCGCCGTCACCCGGTAGAGCAGCCCGACGGCGTCCGGTGCCCGCACCTCGATGACCGTGGCCCGAGGGGAGGCGTCGTTGTCCATCACGACCTTGCGCTCGAAGGGCGCCGGTGCCGGCCCGACCAGGCGGCGGCGGTACACCCTGGCCCGTTCGGCCAGCCGGGCGCGCACGGCCAGCCGCCCGGCCAGGGCCGCTTCGATCTCCGAGCACACCTTCTCCCAGTTCACGCCGCCGCCGACGCTGTCCTGCACGGTGAAGACCTCGAGGGCGATGCCGTTCTCGTCCGAGATGGCATCGGCGGCGAGCACGTCGAGCGCATTGAGGGCCAGCACCCCGGCCACCCGGGAGAAGAGGCCGGGACGGTCACGCGCCACCACGGTGAGCGTGCCGGCCTCGCCTCGCACCAGGTGCGTGCCCGCCTCCACGAGGGCTCGCTGGGCGGCCGTCGGAAAAGCGCCCTCGACCTCGCCGAGGTCGCCGCCGCCGAGGTAGAGCGACGTACGGTCGACGAGCTCGCGCACGAGGCCCGCCTTCCAGTCGCCCCATGCCGCCGGCCCGGTGGCGATCGAGTCGGCCTCGGTGAGCGCGGCCAGCAGCCTTAGCCGCGACTCGGTGCGGGTGGCGGCGGCGACGGCGCTGATCGTGGCGTCGTCGCTCAGGTCGCGCCGGGTGGCCACGTCGGGGAGGAGCAGGTGGTAGCGGACCAGGTCGGCCAGCACCTCGCCGTCGGGCTCGTCGAAGCCCAGGCGGGGGGCCATGCGCTCGAGCAGCTCGACGCCGACCTCGGTGTGGTCCCGGGGCGGGTAGCCCTTGCCGATGTCGTGGAGCAGGGCCCCGACGACGAGGAGATCGGGCCGGTCCACCCTGGAGGCCAGCGCCGCGGCGTTCGCCGCCGCCTCGCAGAGGTGCCGGTCGACGGTGAAACGGTGGTAGGCGTTGCGCTGGGGCCGGCTGCGGCACGGCTCCCACTCCGGCAGCGCTCTCACCCACAGGCCCCAGTGGTCGAGGGATTCGACGACCGAGATCATCGGCGTGCCGGCGCGGAGCAGCTCCACGAAGCGCTCGCGCACCTCGATCGGCCAGGGCTCGGGGAAGCGCAGGTCGGCGGCGGCGAAGCGCTCGAGGGTGGCCCGGGCGACACGGAGGTCCTGGTTGGCTGCGGTCCGGGCCACGTCGAGGAGCTGCACGCAGCCCATTGCCCCCTCGGCGACGGCGTCCTCGAGGTGGACCTGGTTGTGGCGGATCGCCACCCCGCCCCCGACCCGGCGCTCCCGCGTGCGCCGCCGCCATCGCCCCCCCGACAGCGAGACCCGGTCGAAGGCGTCGTCGGTGAGCCACTCGAGCGTGCGGGCCGAGCTGGCCACCGCGGCCATGAGGCCGTCGGCGTCCTCGTAGCCGAGGTCGTCGGCCACGCCGTCCTGCTCCTGCAGCAACAGCGCGTCGCCCCGCCGCCCCGTCCGCAGGTGCAACGCCACCCTCGCCTCGAGGAGCCGGTCGTAGGCCGCCTCGTAGATGGCCCGGTCCGCCTCGAGCAGCTGGGGCTCGAGGACCTCGAGCCAGCGCAGCGTGTGGGCGTCCCGCAGCCCGCCGCGCCCGAGCTTGAGGTCGGGCTCGAGCACGAAGGCCACCTCGCCGGGGTTGAGCGACCGCAGGACGAGCGAGTCCCGCAGGCGCGCCAGCCAGCGGGACGACTCCTTCACCCACTGCAGGCGGCCCGCCTCGGCCAGCCCCGCGGTGACCGCCGCGTCCCCGGCCACGTGGCGGGCGGAGAGCAGCAACGTCGCCGTGTCGAGCTCGGAGGCGGCGAGGCGCAACGCCTCCTTCGGGGTGAAGGTGGCGTGGCCGAGCTTCACCCCCTCGTCCCAGATCGGGTACCAGAGGTCGGGGGCCAGCGAGGCGACGTCGGCCTTGGGCTCGTGCACCAGTAAAACGTCGAGGTCGGAGAAGGGGCACAGCTCGCGCCGCCCGTAGCCGCCCACGGCGACGAGGGCGACCCCCTCGGGCACCCCGGTGCGAGCCCCGTACAGCTCTCGCAGCCAGCGGTCGAAGCGCTCGGTGAGCGCGTGGCAGAA
>WHTX01000316.1 GCA_009377505.1 Acidimicrobiia bacterium | reverse complement strand
CTTGGCCGCCGCCCTGCCCGTCGACGACCTCGCCTACGCGGTGAGCGCCCTCTTCATCGGCGTCGAGATGCTCTCCACCGTGGGCCCCGAGGACCGCTCCACCAGCGTCTCCGCCGCCTTCGAGGGGATCGCCGGGTTGGTGGAGGCGGTGCTGCAGGCGGGGGCCGCACCGGGAGCCGGCGCGGGCGGCGACGGGCGCGTCCCCCTCGGCTGAGGGCGAGCTGGGCGCCAGCCCTCACACCTCCGCCCGTACCGCCGATAGTAGGGGCGCGGGCGGAGGTGAGGCGGATGGACGGCTGGATGGTGATGGCGGCTCCCCTGGAGCTCATGGTGAGAGTGGCGGCGCCCCTGGGCGCCATCGTCGGGCTCCATTGGCTGTGGCGCCAGGCGAGGGGCGGGGGGTTCGGACGCCTCGCCCGTGTGCCCGACGACGATGTCGTGGCCACGTACCTGCTGGTGCTCGACGCCGGCTGGCCCGCTCAGGCCGCGTCCACGTTCGCCGAGGTGGCGGTGCGCCTGGGGACGAGCATCCCCCATGTGCGCGCCGTGATCGGGAGCGACGACTTCGCCGTGTGACTGGTGTCCTGGAAGGACACCAGCCTGGCTCTGTCACTCGACGACTCGACTGTGCGTGCTCGCCCTGCCGGCGTGCTCAGTTCTCCAGCGGGCGGGCGACGAGCTCGGCGGCGGCTTCCAGCTCGGGCGTCCACGTCTCGGGCTCGGCCACGGGGACGAGCACGAACTTCGACGCCCCCACCTCGGTGAACTGCTCGAGGCGCTGGCGCAGGGCGTCGAAGCCCTCGGGGATCACCTCGGTGGGGTCGAGCTCGGGGCGCCGCGCCCGGGAAGCGGCGACGTAGGCGTCCGACAGCGGGCCGTGGCGGTAGGCCACCAGGACGCCGTAGTGGTCCTCCTCGATCTCCCGGCCGTGCTCGGCCGCCACCTGTTTCACCTTGTCGATCCCCGTGCCCACCTCGGCGGGGAGGGTGAAGGACGGCAGCCACCCGTCGGCCAGCCGTCCCACCCGGCGGAGCTCGGAGGCGGCCTGGCCGCCGAGCCAGACGTCTGGTGGGCGCTGGGTGGGCTTGGGCAGCACGTTCAGGTCCTCGAAGTTGAAGCGCTCGCCGTGATGGGTGACGGCCTCTTCGGTCCACAGCCGGCGCATCAGGGGCAAGGCCTCGTCGAACCACGGCGCCCGGTCCTTGCGGTCGATGCCGAACGCCGCCCACTCGGCGAGCGTCGGCGCCCCGAGCCCGAAGGCGGGCAGCAGCCGCCCGTTCGAGAGCCGGTCGAGGGAGGCGAGGGACTTCGCCACCAGCACCGGGTTGCGGCCCGGCAGCACCATGACCGACATGCCGAACTTGAGCTTGCGGGTGCGGCCGGCGGCATAGGACATGGCCACGACCGGGTCGGGGGACTGGCCGGCCACCCGCTCTGACACCCAGAGCGAGTCGAAGCGCAGGCGTTCGAGATCGTCGACGAAGGCGCCGAAGCGCTCCTGGTCGTTGGTGAGGCTGTTGACGCCCAAGCCGTACCCGACACGGATCTTCATGCTGGCCCCCGCTCTCCTAGGACCGGGCGAGCTTAACCGTGACGCCTCATGAGACTCGTCGGCTCGGCTCCCTGCGGCATGGCTGCCGGCACCTGCGGGTAGCCCGGCTCCGTGGACACCCAGCGTGCAGCCGCCCCCGACGTTGCCGCGCCGACGACGGAGCCCAAGCCGAGGGTGTGCGTGTTCGCCCCTGCGCCGCTGCTGACGGTGACCATCGAGTCGCGCCACCCCGACGACGAGCTGGCCGACGAGAAGGGCGACACGTCCGACGACGGTGGCGAGTTGCACCTGCACGTCGGGGGCCAGGGCTACTGGGTGGCCCGGATGCTCGTCGTCCTCGGCGCGGACGTCGTGCTGTGCGCCACCTTCGGGGGGGAGACCGGGGCGGTGGCGCGCGGCCTGCTCGAGGGCGAGGACCTGGTGGTGCGCGTCGTGGAGGTGGACAGCGCCAACGGCGCCTACGTGCACGACCGCCGCACCGGGGAGCGCCAACCGGTGGCGACGACGCCGAGCGGGCGGTTGTCCCGCCATCACATCGACGACCTCTTCGGCGTCACCCTGGTCGAGGGCCTCGAGGCGGAGCTCTGCGTGCTCGGCGGCCCCGACGCCCAGCGGGTGCTCCCCGCGGACACCTACCGGCGCCTCGCTGCCGACTTGTCGGCCAACGGGAGGAGGGTGGTGGTCGACCTCTCCGGCGACCGGCTCGACGCCGCCCTCGAAGGCGGGGTCACCTTCGCCAAGGTGAGCCACGAGGAGCTGCTGCACGACGGGCGCGCCCGCGACGACGACGTCGGCTCCCTGGTCGAGGCCATGCGCCGCCTGGCCGGCGACGGCGCCGGCGGGGTGGCCGTGACCCGAGCGGAGCATCCCGCCCTCGCCCTGGTGGGCGACCGGGTGGTGGAGATCGTCGGCCCGGCAATCGTGCCTGCGGACCCCAAAGGGGCGGGCGACTCGTTCACCGCCGGGTTGAGCGCCGCCCTGGCCTGGGGCCTCGACGTCGAGGCCGCGCTGCGGATCGCCGTGGCCGCAGGCTCGCTCAACGTGAGCCGGCACGGCCTCGGCTCCGGGAACCGCGAGCACATCGTGCGCCTCGCCGAACACGTGGAGCTGCGCCCGGTCCACCCCTGACCTGCCCTGACCTGCCCTGACCTGCACGAGCTGCCCCTGACCTGTACGAGCCCCTCGGAGGCCCCGTGGCCGACCGCACCAACCGCGCCGACACCAGCACGCTCGCCGGCACCAGGACGCCGGCCGAGGGCGCCCGCTCCCCGGGCCGGTCGAGCAGGGCGAGCCACGAGGAGCTCGCCCTGCTCGAGCGGTGGTGGAGGGCGGCCAACTACCTCGCCGCCGGCCAGATCTACCTGCTGGCCAACCCGCTGCTCGACCAGGCGCTGCGCCCCGAGCACGTCAAGCCGCGACTGCTGGGCCACTGGGGTACCACCCCGGGGCTGAACCCCCTCTGGGGGCACCTCAACCGGCTCATCCTGCGACGCGACCTGGACGTGCTGTTCGTGTGCGGTCCGGGCCACGGCGGCCCCGCCTTCGTCGCCAGCGCGTGGCTGGAGGGCAGCTACAGCGAGGTGTACCCGGACATCTCCCGGGACGGGGCCGGTATGGCCAAGCTGTTCCGCCAGTTCTCCTTCCCCGGCGGCATCCCCAGCCATGCCGCGCCGGAGACGCCGGGCTCGATCCACGAGGGCGGCGAGCTGGGATACGCCCTGGCCCACGCCTACGGAGCCGTGCTCGACAACCCTGGCCTCGTGGCGGCTTGCGTCATCGGTGACGGCGAGGCCGAGACCGGGCCGCTGGCCGCCAGTTGGCACGCCAACAAGTTCCTCGACCCCCGCGCCGACGGTGCTGTGCTGCCGATCCTGCACCTCAACGGGTGGAAGATCGCCAACCCCGCCGTGCTCGACCGCCTGGCCCCCGGTGAGCTGGACCCTCGCCCCCGCTGGGCCCAGGCGCATGGCCGCCAACCCCCACGCCAACGGCGGTCGGCTGCGGCGGCCGCTCGACCTGCCCGACTTCCGCGACTTCGCCGTCCCCGTGGAGGCGCCGGGGGCCGAGGTGGCCGAGCCCACCCGGGTGCTCGGCCGCTACCTCGCCGAGGTCATGCGCCGCGACGAGCACCGTCGCAGCTTCCGCCTGTTCGGCCCGGACGAGACGGAGTCGAACCGCCTCGGCGCCGTCTATGAGGCCACCGCCAAGCAGTGGCAGGCCCGCACCACGCCGGAGGACGTGCACCTCGCGCCGCAGGGCCGGGTCATGGAGGTCCTCTCGGAGCACCTCTGCCAGGGCTGGCTCGAGGGCTACCTGCTCACCGGTCGCCACGGCCTGTTCAGCTGCTACGAGGCGTTCGCCCACATCGTCGACCCGATGGCCAACCAGCACGCCAAGTGGCTCCAGGTCACACGCGAGCTGCCCTGGCGAGCGCCGATCGCCTCGCTGAACTACCTGCTCACGTCCCACGTCTGGCGCCAGGACCACAACGGCTTCACCCATCAGGACCCGGGCTTCGTGGACAACCTGTTGAACAAGAAGCCCGAAGTGGTGCGGGTGTACCTGCCCCCCGACGCGAACTGCCTGCTGTCGGTGGCCGACCACTGCCTGGCGTCCGTCGACTACGTCAACGTGATCGTGGCCGGCAAGCAGCTGACCCCCTCGTGGCTGGCCATGGACGACGCCGTGGCCCACTGCGCCCGGGGCCTCGGCATCTGGGACTGGGCCGGCACCGAGGGGGACAGCCCCCGGTCGACGCCGTCGGGCACCGGGTGGTGCACGGCGGGCCGCGCTACCGGGCGGCCATCGTGGTCGACGCCGCGGTGCGGCGCGCGCTGGCGGAGCTGACGAGCCTGGCCCCGCTGCACCAGCCCGCGGCGCTGGACGCCATCGATGCGGTGGCCGCTGCGCTGCCCGGGTTGCCGGCCGTGGCGTGCTTCGATACCGCGTTCCACACGACCCTGCCGGCAGCGGCGCGAACCTACGCCCTGCCGGCGAGCTGGTCGGAGCGCTACGGCCTGCGCCGCTACGGGTTCCACGGCCTGGCCCACGCCTGGGCGGCGCGGCGCGGGCCGGAACTGGTCGACCGGCCGGTCGAGGGGCTGCGGGTGGTCACCTGCCACCTGGGCTCGGGGGCGTCCTGCTGCGCGGTCATGGGCGGGCGGTCGGTGGACACGACGATGGGCCTGACCCCCCTCGAGGGCCTGGTCATGGCCACGCGCAGCGGGTCGGTGGACCCTGGCCTCCTGTTGTGGCTCTTGCGCCACACGCCCCTGGGGGTCGAGGAGGTGCAGGACGGGCTGGAGTCCCACGCCGGGCTCGCCGGGCTGGCCGGAGGTGATGGGGACGCCCGCGAGGTGGTCGCCGCGGCGGGGGCCTCGACCTGCTCAACTTCAGCGGCGGGGTGGGGGAGCACCAGCCGTCGTTGCGGGCGGCGGCGTGCGAGCGACTGGCGTGGCTGGGCGTAGCCCTCGACCGGGGCGCCAACCAGGTCGCCGACGGCGACGCCGTCATCTCGGCCGGAGGCTCACCGGTCGGGGTCGTCGTGGTCACCGCCAGGGAGGACCTCCAGATCGCCAGCGAGGTCCGAGCGCTGCTCCACCGCGGTCGACGCCCTACGATGCCGCCTTCGTGAGCAGCAGCATCGACCTCGCCAACCTCTGGGACCTCTCCGGCCGCGTCGCCATCGTGACGGGCGCCTCGTCCGGCTTCGGCGACCGGTTCTCCCGGGTGCTCGCCGCCGCCGGGTGCGGTGTGCTCGCCGCCGCCCGGCGGCTCGACCGGCTCGAGGCCCTGGCCGGCGACGTGCCCGAGGTCCTCCCCGTGCGCACCGACGTGACCGACGACGCCTCCTGCCGCGCGCTCGTCGACCTCGCCCTCGAGCGGTTCGGGCGCGTCGACGTGCTCGTCAACAACGCCGGCTTGAGCGACGCCCCCGACCGTGCCGAGGAGCAGGACCCGAAGCGGTTCCGCGACGTCGTCGCCGTGAACCTCACCGCCCCCTTCGTGCTCTCGGGAATGGTGGCGCCGACCATGATCGCCGCCGGCGGTGGCTCGATCATCAACATCACCTCCGTGCATGCCCGGGTCGGCTCGTCGCCCAACAACCAGGCCGGCTACGTGGCCAGCAAGGGCGGGCTCGAGAACCTCACCCGGGAGCTCGCCCTGCAATGGGCGCGGCACAAGATCCGCGTCAACGCCATCGCCCCGGGCTACTTCGAGACCGAGCTCACGGCCGAGATGTTCACGTCGGACGAGTCGGGCCACGGCTGGATCAAGCGGAACACGCCCATGCGCCGAGCCGGCGCCATCCACGAGTCGACGGCGCCCTGCTCTACCTCGCCTCGGACGCCTCGAGCTACATGACCGGCCAGGTGGTGGCCGTCGAAGGCGGCTGGCTGGCCCGCTAGCCCTGATCTTTCATGAGGCTCGCGGCCAAGCCTCTGACCAGGACGGCAGGCGGTCGGGCGAGCCATGCGGGCAACTGGCTGACCAGCTCGAGCGAGCTCGAATGAAAGATTGGGGCTAGTGGTCC
>WHTX01000315.1 GCA_009377505.1 Acidimicrobiia bacterium | reverse complement strand
CGTCGGCGCTGCCGCTGCCGGGGCCGGGGCCGGGGCCGACGGTGGCTGACGACCCGCAGGCCGCGGTGGAGCGACGGGTCGCCGCCCGGCACCTCCTGCAGCGCCCGCTCACCTGCCTCGAGCACGACCCAGACACTTTTCGGCTGGTCCGCCGGCACGAGGTCGAGCTCGACCGCTGGTTCACGCAGCGCCTCGGCTACCGGCTCCACCTCGGCGCCGAGACGGCCCGGCTGTTCAAGACGACGACCGTGCCTGCTGGTCGACCGTTGCGCACCGCCAGCGACCGGCCCTTCACCCAACTCGAGTACGTGCTGTTGGCGCTGGTGCTGGCCTCGACCGCGGCGGGGCCGACCATCGTGAGCCTGCGGGACCTGGTCGACCAGGTGCGCTCGGCGGCGGCCGAGGCAGAGGTGGCGTTGGCCGGCGACGCCACCGAGCGGCGGGCGCTGGTGAGCGTGCTGCGCTGGATGATCGACGCCGGGTTGGCGGCCGAGCTGCACGCCCGGGTGGACGCCTACGCGACCGACGAGACGGCCGATGCGGTGCTGAAGCTGCGGCCCGACCGGATCGCCCTCGTGCCCCTGCCCCGCCTGGCCGGGGTGGACGACGCCGAGGAGCTGTTGGCCGAGGGCGAGCGGCGGGCCGCGACCCGGCAGTGGCTGCGGGCAAGGTTGGTGGAGGAACCGGTGCTGTACCGGGAGGACGTGGACGAGGCGGAGTGGGGCGAGCTGCGGCGGCGCCTGGGCGAGGAGGGCCGGATGCTGGACGAGATGTTCGGCCTGGTGGTGGAGGCGCGGGCCGAGGGCGTGGCCGTCATCGACCCAACGGGCGTGCTGGCCGACCGGCGCTTCCCGGCGGGAGGGACCCTCGGCCACGCCGCCCTGTTGCTGATCGGGGAGCTCGAGGGCAGGGCCTGGGCGTCGGCCGACGAGCTGGTGGCGACGGCGGCCGGGTTGGCGTCCCGGAACCCTCGTTGGTCGAACGACCTGGTGGCGGCGCCGGAGCGGTTGGCTCGGAAGGTGGTCGACCTCCTGGTGGAGCTGCGCCTGGCCGAGGTCGGGCCTGCTGGGGAGATGCGGCTGCGCCCGGCGGCCAACCGCTTCCGGGCGGTGGAGCGCTCGGAGGTCGAGGGCAGCGGAGACGAGCAGGGCGCCTTGTGGTGAGCCGCTGGCCGTCATTGACGGACGGGGCGCTCGACGAGGTGTGGGCTCGGGTGCGGGAGCGCCTCGAACGCCGAGGGGCGGAGAACCGGGGCTGGGTGCGGTTGCCGGCGCTGTCGAGCGGGGGGCGGCTGGCGCTCGGCGCCCTGCTGGGCCGGTCGCTCGGGGCCACGGTGCCGCTCGGTGCGCTGGAGGAAGCGCTGGTGTCGCTGGGCGTCGGCGCCGACCTGCCGGCCGCGCTGGCGGCGCTGGGGCACCCGATGTCGACGGCGCCGGCGGCGCGGCGGGCCGAACGGGCGGGGGCCCGGGTCGCCAAGGAGGCAGCGAAGGCCGAGGCGGCGACCTGGCCCGAGCCGTGGGCTGTGAGCTGGGCTGAGGAGGTGGTGCGCTCGGGGGCGTTGGGCGGCCTCGATCGGGCGGCGGCAGTCCGGCTGGTGCGCTCGGTGCGCACGGTGCTCGACCGGCTGGCAGCTGCCGACGCCCCGGTGAGCCGGGCTGATCTGGCCGCCGAGGTCCTCGGCTCGTCCCACGCGCTGGACCGGGGGACGAGGCTGGAGGCGGCGGTGACCAAGGCGCTGGTCGCCCGGGGAGGCTCGGCCGGCGCGGGCGACGTGTTGGAGTCAGCCGGTGGGCGCTCGGGCCAGGCGGCGGGGCGGGAGGCGTGGCGGCGGGCCGGTGCGCACCTCGGCCAGGTGTCGGCGCCGGCGCTGGTGTGGAACCTGCGGGTGGAGGGCGGGCTCGGGCGGCTGTGCGCGGTGGCGACGGAGCTCGGCGTGCCGGTCCACCTGTCCCAGCTGGCCCTCCGGGCGCACCCGGTGGCGGCGCCGGGGGCGGAGGTGCTGGTGGTCGAGAACCCCCGGGTCGCGGAGGCGGCGGCGCAGGCCGGTTCGTGGCGGGCGGTGGTGGCCACGAACGGCAACCCATCCGGAGCGGTGCAGCTGCTGGTGTCCCAGCTCGTGGGGTCGGGGGCGGGGCTGCGCTACCACGGCGACTTCGACGCCGCCGGGCTGGCCATCTGCGGGCGCATGGCGTCGGCCGGCTGCGTGCCGTGGCAGATGGGGTCGGCGGACTACCTGGCCGCGGTTGCCGTCGCCGAGCGGGACGGCGTCGTGCTGCCCGTGGATGATCGGCCGGCGCCGCCGACCCCGTGGGACCCCGCGTTGCGGGACGCCTTCGACAGGTGCCGGCGGATCGTCCACGAGGAGCGGCTACTGGGTGACCTGCTGGCGTGAGCAACGGTCGCCGCTGGGGCCGTGGCCACCCGCAACGTCGAGGACTTTCAGGCCGTCAGGGGCTGCGCCGCCGCTCTTGGGCTGACCGTTACGCGCGGTTCCGCTTCTCACCGAATTCGGCCGGCACGCCGCCAGCGTTTCAGCTGAAACGCCGTCAGGGACTCGGTGGGCCGGTGATGATGGCCTGGCCCTGGCGGACGAGCAGGTCATAGCCCGTCGCCCGGGTCAGCTGAGGCAAGGCGCCGGTACCGCACGCAGGCGTGCAGCCCCAAGTGAGGTCCCAGAGCGTCGCGACCGAGGCGGGGTAGGTCGCGCCGGGCCCGGAGCGGGTGGAGGACCACTGGTAGGTGTGGGTGCAGGTCGGGCTCGTGGCGCCCGGTGACCAGACGTCGCCGGGGCCGGCGCAGGCGAAGGGGTCGGTCCCGTCGCCAGGGTCCCAGATGGTGGCGACCGGGGTGGCGGTGAGGGTGACCGTGACCCCGGGGACCGCAACGGTCACGTCGAGCGGGGCGAGGGACGCGGGGTCGACGGCGAGCCATTCGGGCATCCCGACCAGGTGAGGGACGTCCGCGGGTGGCGAGAGGTGGGGGACGGGGGCGGGCACGACGAGGTAGTCGCGGGCCTTGTCGATGAGCACCTGGAGGAGCGGCCCGTCAGCGATGCGCCAGGCAGCTTCGTAGTCGTCGTTGCCGATGCCAGCGCCGCGGTTGCAGAGCCAGAACGCCCACGGCTCGTCACCCTGGACGAGGTTCGGGTCCATCCCGATGGAGGCGAGCGACTGCCGGGCCGAGTCCCCCGAGAACACACTGGCGAAGCAAGGCAGCACGCCCCCCTGTCCCCCAGCGGCGCCGTCGACGTGCACCGCACTATGCCAAGCGTCGACGTACCCCCCATCAGCCGTGGAGCCGGCAGAGCCACCCTGAGGGTGATCGTGCCAGAGGCTCGCAGAGGCCGAGGGCGCCGTCAGTGCAAAGAAGGCGGAGACGACAAGCACAAGGCGCGCTATGCGTGCGAACATGACTGCCCTGTGGCATAAAAGACATCGACTCGCCACTTCGCATCATCTGACAATACCAGCCGAGCTATGACCTTAACATAGTTGGTCGACGGCTCGCTGATGATTGACCCTTTGGCGTCGAACGTCGTGCCCTGGTCAAGCGAGCAGTCCTCCAGCTGGAGCGACGAGGCCGACCGACTCTCCACTAGTGAGGGGTAGGAAACAAGTGAGCCTGACCCCCGTGTGCCCATCGTCCTCGCCTGTTGGCTGCGCTCTTTCCAGTTGGTGTTGACCTCTCCAGCGGAAGTGGCGTTGATTTCAGGGCGCTCTGGATTCGGATCTAGCCCATCCGCCATCACCCCGACCAGGAAGGCGAGGTATTGGTCGAAGGCCGGGCGTAGCACCGGCGCGAGGCCGCCCGGGTAGGTGAAGGTCACCTTCGAAGGCCCCATGACGACCTCGACGGTCTCGGCGGGGGCCGGTGGGGGGACGGTCGGCGGCGGCGCGGTGGTCGCTGTCGTCACCGTTGGAGGTGGGCCCGTCGACGGCGTCGCCGCTTCGGCCGTCGTGATCGTCGGCTCGGCGGCCACAGCAGCGGGGCTGTCACCACCGCCGCCGCACGCCGTCACGCCCAGACCTGCTACCAGGGCGGACAGTGCCGCCAGTTCCCGCATCCTCGCCACGGCGTCACCGTACGAGCGTGTGCAACCACTTTGCGTAGGCCATCTGGTGGAACTGCAAGGCGTAAGCCCCGCGGCCCTCGCTCAGGCGGGAACGAAGTCGTCGACCAGCCCCGCCAGCTCGATCGGCCGGTCGCCCTGCACGCTGTGCCCCGCCCCCTCGACGTGGCGCACCTGCGCCGCCGGCAAGCGACGGCGCAACTCGTCCTCGTGGGCGTCATCGAGCACGGAGGAGGCGGCCAGCCCTCGCACCAGCAGCAACGGCACGGTGACGGAGCCGACCACGTCCCAAAGGCCGGCGTAGCGGCTCGCCCGGTCCTCGGCCGTCGACTCCGGGGCGCCCTGGCCGGGCCGGCTGCGGGCGTGGCGCCACACCCAGCTCCCGTTGTCGAGTTGGCGGGCGTTGTGCAGGATGCCCCGTCGCAGCGAGGCCTCCGTCCGCGTCGGGTTGTGCTCGATCGTGCGGGCGAGCAGGTCGTCGAAGCTGGCGAACGTGGGCGGGCCGTCGACGAAGTCGGTGATCAGCCGGGCCTTGTCCGGGTTGACGCTGGGCAGCACGTCGACGAGGACGATCCGCCTCACCAAGTCCGGGGCGAGGGCGTACAGCGCCAGCGTCGTGAGCCCGCCGAGGGACATGCCGACGACGGCGTAGGCCTGGGGCGCCAGCGCCCGCACGGCCTCGGCGACATCGGCGGCGTGGTCGTGGACGGAGAGCTGGCCCGTCCGGCCGTCGTCGGAGTGGCCGTGCCCCGGAAGGTCGAGGGCGAGCAGCGGCCGCCCCAGTGCCAGCGCCACCGTGTCCCACGTGTGGGCGTTCTGCGCACCGCCGTGGAGGAGTACCAGCTCAGGCTGATGGTCGCCCCAGCGCAGCCCGCTGAGACTCCGCCCATCGGCCAGCGTCGCCGTCACCCGGGCGACTGGTGGAGGGCCGGCGTAGGAGAGGCCGAACTCGGTGGCGTTCTCGTGGAACAGCCCGAACTCGTCGTACTCGACCCGCGACACGCGGCCAACTGTAGGCACAGCCCGGCGACGCCGTGCTCAGCTGTCGTCGGCCAGCGACGGGGGGCATAGGTGTACTAGCGGTATATGTCGACGTCGACGACCGTCAAGGTGAGCGTCGAGACCCGTGATCGCATCCGGGCCCTGGGTGGCGCCACCTGAGGCGGCGGGCTCACTCACCCCGGTAGGTGCCGAAGCTCCACAGGTTCCCCTCGGGATCGCGCACGGTGAAGCCTCGCGAGCCGTAGTCCTCGTCGCGCATCTCCCGCACGACCTCGGCCCCGGCACCGGCGGCCCGGGCGAGGAGCCCATCGGGATCGTCGCACACGACGTACACGGCGTCGTTGCCCGGGAGCCGTCGGCCGAAGGGCGAGTCGTCCTTGCTGGTCGTGCCCAGCATGACGCCGCCGCCGAGGGGCCATCGCAGCTCGGCGTGCTCGACGACGGTCGGGTCGCCCTGGGCGGTGTAGGTGGCGCGCGACTCGAAGCCGAAGGCGGTGGTGAGGAACTCGATGGCGGCCGGGGCGTCCTTGTAGGACAGGCACGGCCAGATGGCGGGTTCGTGATCGCTCATGGTCCCATCCTCAGGCATCTCCCCGGGCCGTGTCTTGGACGGATGGAACCTCGTCCTCGCTCCGCAGCCGAGTCGGCGGGCAGCCGGCCAGCTCGACGACGTCCCGGGTCAGGTGGGCCTGGTCGTAGTAGCCGCACTCCGCCGCCACCCTGGCGATCGACAGCGACGGCGATGCCTCGAGCAGGCGCCGCGCTCGCTCGAAGCGGACCACCCGACCGGCCAGCTTGGGGGTCAGGCCGAACTCGTCACGGAACCGGCGGGCGAGGTGCTGGCGGGTCCACCCGGTCGCCTCGGCAAGCTCGGTGACCGGGGCCGTCCCGCCCGAGGACACGAGGAGGCGCCACGAGTGCCGCAGCTCGGGGCCGACGACGTCACCGCTCACGAGACGGCTGAGCACGTCGTCGCACACCGCGAAGCGCTCGGGCCAGGTGCCGGCGAGCTGCAAC
>WHTX01000314.1 GCA_009377505.1 Acidimicrobiia bacterium | reverse complement strand
CGAGGACAGTGCCTTGTGCCACCCTCTGCCCAACCTGTACCCGCACCTGCTGGAGGTGCAGGTAAAGTGCTGACGTTCCATCGCCGTGATCGACGACGACGTAGTTCCCTCGTGTGGCCAGACTCGGCCCCCCGCAGCCGCTGAAGCCGTCTTCGCGGAAGGCCAGCGTGCCCCCGCGGGCCGCGAGAACCGCTTCACCGAGCGGCAGGGCGAAGTCAATCGCGTGGAGCATGGCGCCCTGATGAGACGAGCCTTGGGTTTGGCTAACCCGAAACGTCTTGCCGGCCTGCCAGGGCAACCGGTACGGACCAACGGTAGCGCTCGCTGGCTGCGCGAAAGCAGCCGGCGACAGAATCGTCCCGAGTCCGGTGACGGCCACGACGGCCATCGGAGCGCTGGCGTGGATGCGCTCGACGAGCCCGATCCGTTGCGCGGAGGACGCAGTCGGTTGCACGGCCAGAGTGTGGCCGACGGCGCGGCCAGCGTGCACAGCACGCCCGGCCGGGGAGCCGCTTCCGTGTGGCACTGCCGTCGCCGGCCCCGGCGCGCGCGGGGCGTTCAGGCGCAGTCGGGCGGGCCCTGGTCGCGCAGGTCGATCTCCTGGTCGAGCAGGGCCGTGGGCAACGGACCGGGGCGCCCCAGGTGGTAGCCCTGGGCGTAGGGGATGCCCAGGCGACGGAGCGTGCCCAGCTCGCCGGTGCTCTCCACCCCTTCGGCCACGAGCGTGCCCCCGAGCTCCTGGGCGAAGGAGACGAGCGAGGACGAGAGCGCCCGCCGCACCGGGTCGTGGTCGATGCCGCCGGTGAGCGTGCGGTCGAGCTTGATGATGTCGGGCCGCAGCCGAAGGATGTGCCGCAGGCTCGAGTAGCCGGCGCCAGCGTCGTCCACCGCCACCCGCACCCCCCGTGCCCGTAGACGGGACAGGCAGTCCTGGAGGGCCTCGTAGTCCTCGACCTCGGCGTGCTCGGTCAGCTCGAGGACGAGGCGCCGACCGGGGACGGTGGCCAGCAGCTCCTCGACGCCGCCCGCGGTGAGGGTGCGGGGCGAGAGGTTGACGGACAGGTAGACGTCGTCGCGCAGGTCGTCCATGCAGGCCAGCGCGGCCCGCACGGCGTGGACCTCCAGCTCGTGGCCGAGGCCCACCGAGGCCGCCTCGGCGAACCACTCGTCCGGGCCCCGCTGGGGCTCGGCGTCGACGCGGGCGAGCGCCTCGACCCCGATCACCACGTTCCGCTGCAGGTCGACGATGGGCTGGTAGACGATGCGCAGGCGGTCCTCGTCCATCACCAAGCGGATCCGCCGGGTGCGCTCCGCCATCTCGGCGAGCAGGCGGCGCTCGGCCTCTTGGCGGCGCTGCAGCTCGACCTCGAGCTCGTTGCGGCGTTCGTCGAGGCGCAGGTGCAGGGCGCGGGTGTCGAGCAGGTTGCTGATGCGCAGCAGCACCTCGGTCCGCTCGAAGGGCTTGGTGAGGAAGTCGTTCGCCCCCCCGGCCAGCGCGCGGGAGCGGGCCTCGGTGGTGGCGTCCGCGGTGATCACCACGATGGGCACGAAGTCGTCGGGGCCGGTGAGCACCCGGAGCTGGCCCATCACCCCGAACCCGTCGAGGCCGGGCATGTGCAGGTCGAGCAGCACCAGGTCGGGCCGGAAGTCCACGAACAGGTCGGCCGCGGCGAAAGGGTCGGTGGTCGTGCGCACCCGGTCGAGGCCCATGGAGGCGAGGACGCGCACCAGGAGGTGGACGTTCACCTCCTGGTCGTCCACGACGAGGATGCGGGCGTCGCGGTGGTCGCTCACGACTGGTCCTTCATGACAGACCGGCGGACCGGCGGGGCCCGTCGAGCAGGTCGTCGACGAGGTCGAGGAAGCGGTGCACGTCGAACGGCTTGGTGAGGTAGTCCGATGCCCCGGCGCGCAGCAGGCGGTCGAGCTGGCCGGGCGTGGCGTCGGCGCTCACGACGACGACGGGGACGTCGGCCGTGCGGGGGTCGCTGCGCAGGGCGGCGAGCACCTCGGCCCCGGGGCGGTCGGGCAGGTTGAGGTCGAGCAGCACGAGGTCGGGGTGGTGCTCTGCGGCGAGCTCGAGCCCGACGTTGCCTTGCATGGCGCTGAGCAGGGTCACGCCGGGGCGGCGGGCCAGGATGCGCTCGACCAGTCGGAGGTTGGGCAGGTTGTCCTCGACGTAGAGCACGACGTGGTCGCCCGCGGGCGCCGTCCTCGTGCCCACGACGAGGGGCGGCTCGTCCACCTCCTCCGAGGGGCTGTCGAGCTCGTCGAGGTCGACCCAGAACGTGCTGCCCTGGCCGACGGCGCTGCTCACGCTCAGTGACCCGCCCATCACGTCGACGAGGCGCTTCGACAACGCCAGGCCGAGGCCCGTGCCCTCGATCTCGGTGAGCTCCGCGCCGAGGCGCTCGAATGGCACCCAGAGCCGCTCGAGGAGGTGCGAGCTGATGCCCGGGCCGCTGTCGGTGACGGCGACCCTGAACCGCCCCTCGTCCACGGGGGCGCAGGCGATGGCGACACGACCACCGGGGTGGTTGTACTTCACGGCGTTGGCCAAGAGGTTGAGCAGGACCTGCTTGAGGCGCTGGCGGTCGGCGCGCACGTAGCGCCGGCAGAGGGGGTCGTGGGGGGGAGGGAGCGTGATGCCTCGTGTGCTGGCGAGCGGCCTGACCAGGTCGATCGCCTCGGTCACGACGTCGCCCACCCGCACCGGCTCGAGGGACAGCGACATGCGCCCGCTCTCGATGCGGGAGATGTCGAGGACCTCGTTGATGAGGTCGAGGAGGTGGTAGCCGGCCTTGATCACGTGCCCGACGTAGGCCCGCTGGTCCTCGTCGAGGTCCTCGAGGTCGAGGAGCTGGCCGAAGCCGAGCACGGCGTTGAGCGGGGTGCGCAGCTCGTGGCTCATGCGCGACAGGAACTCGCTCTTGGCCTGGTTGGCCTGCTCGGCGGCGTCACGAGCGTCGGCCGCGGCCTGCTCGGCGGCTCGGCGCTCCCTCACCTCGGTGCCGAGCGCAATGATGGCGTCTGCCCGGGCCTCGAATGCCTGGGCTCGGCCCAGTGCGCCGCTGAGCATGGCGCCGAAGGCTCGCACGGTCCGCACCGCGCCCGCCCCGAACGCGGCCGGTCGGGCGCTGTAGGCGAGGAGCGCGCCCACCGAGCGCCCCTCCACGGTCAGGGGGGCGGCGACGATCGAGCGCGCCCCCACCTCCTCGGCCGCGGCCCGGTCGACGCGATCGTCCTCGGAGACGTCGGGGCTCTGGAGGAGCTGGCCCGTCGCCGCGCACCAGCTGGCGACGCCTGCCCTGGCCGGCCAACGTCGGCCGAGGTGCGCGGCCGCCGCGCCCGCCCCATGTCGCCAGACGACCTCCTCGCCGGCGAGGAGCAGGGCCACGGCACCGTCCGCGCCGGTCAGCTCGAGCGAGGGGCCGACCACGCTCTCGAGCACCTCGTCCTGTTCCATGGGGCCGCTGGTCATGGCCAGCTGGGCCTCGATCACCGCCTCGAGCCGCTCGGTCTCGTGCCGCAGCGCGGCGTCGCGCTCGGCGATGGCCCGGTTGGCGTCGGCGAAGGCCTGCTCGAGCTGGCTGAGCTCGTCACCGTGGCGCCCGTTGCGCGCGAGGTCGTCGTTCTCGCCGTCGTCCCCGTCCCCCGGGTTGGCCAGCGCCTCGAGGCGGCGGACCCGGCGGGCGACGCCCGAGCTGAACAGCGTGCTGGCCACCACGGCGGCGGCGAGCCCGGCGAGCGCGCCCGAGCCGGCCAGCACGAGCCGGCGACGGTCGGTGGCCGCCTCGCGCGAGGTCCACTCGTCGAGCTGCGCCACCTCGACCCGCTCGAGCTCCTCGAGCTCGCTGCCGAGCCGCTCTCGCAGCTCCGCCCCCTCGGCGCTCACCTCGGCGGGGATCTGCGGCGGCGCTGCCGGCGCGGGCTGGCGGAGATCGAGGTAGCGGTCGAGCAGGACCAGGCGGGCGTCGACGGCGGCGACGAGGCGGTCGACGCGGGCCTGTTGGTCGGCGTCGTCTCGCACGAGCGACGACAGTTCCTCGAGCAGGCGGCTCTCCTCGAGGCGGCCGTCGCGGTACTCGCCGAGGGAGGCCTGGCTGCCGGTGAGCAGGTGGCCGCGCGAGGCGGACTCGACCTGGCTCACGACGGCAGCGAGCTCGAACAGCGTCGACTGCACTTCGAGGCTCTCGCGGACGCGCGACTCGACGGTCCGGTCGGCGATGTCCGTCACGACCAGGGGCGCCATGGCCGTCAAGGTGACGAGCACGGGGAGGCCCACCACGACCAGGCCCTTGCGCCCGATGGGCAGGTTCGCCCAGGGGCGACGACGTCTGCGCCCGCGTCCTGTCGGGGCGCGGGCGAGGACCTGCGGGGCAGCAGCCGTCGTCCGATCTGGGGTCATTCGTCGGTGGCTCGATGTCGTCGACGCCTGCCGACGACAGGCGCTGGCGACATCGTCGCCGCCTCGTTCTCGGCAGGTTCGCGGCCCGACTTGAGCGCGAAGGGCGCGGAACTGACAGTGTTCGCCGCGCCGCCGCCCGGGGATCGCCCGCCCGGGGTGATCCCGCGGCCGGGGCGGGGGCGGCGACCTACGATCGCGTCCATGATCCCTGTCGACGGCGTCGTGCCCGTGCCCATCTGCGGTGAGCCCGTCACCACGGGCGAGACGATCGAGGTGCGCGCGCCCTACGACGGCACCGTGCTCGGGCGGGCCCCGGCCTGTGGGCCCGAGCACGTCGACCGGGCCGTCGCCGCCGGGCGTGCCGCCCTCGAGGCGGACGACCTGCCCACATGGCGTCGCGCCGAGATCCTCGACGAGGCGGCCCGGCTGCTGGCCGAGCGCCACGACACCTTCGCCCGCACCATCGCGCTCGAGTCGGCCAAGCCCATCCGCACGGCACGCGGCGAGGCCGACCGGGCGGTGAGCACCTTCCAGTTCGCCGCCGCCGCGGCTCGCACGCTCGTCGGCGAGATGGTGCCCCTCGACGCCTCGGCGCCGGGGGAGGGGCGGATCGGGTTCACCCTACGGGTGCCGATCGGCGTCATCGGCGCCATCAGCCCGTTCAACTTCCCGCTCAACCTGGTTGCCCACAAGCTCGCGCCCGCCATCGCCGCCGGCTGCCCGGTGGTGCTCAAGCCGGCCAGCCAGACGCCCTTCTCGGCCATCGCCCTGGCCCGGCTCCTCCTCGAGGAGTGCGGCCTGCCCCCGGCCTGGCTCCACGTGGTGACCGGAGGCGGCTCGACGGTCGGCAACGCCCTGGTCGAGCACGAGGGCGTGGCCATGGTCAGCTTCACCGGGTCGGCCGAGGTGGGCTGGTCGATCCGCGCCCGGGCGCCGAGGAAGAAGGTCGGCCTCGAGCTCGGCAACAACGCCCCCGTCATCATCGAGGCCGACGGCGACTGGAAGATGGCGGCCGACAAGATCCAGGTGGCCGGGTACGCCCACGCCGGCCAGAGCTGCATCTCCACCCAGCGGGTGTACGTGCAGCGCTCCATCGCCGCCGACTTCCAGGCCGCTCTCGCCGAGCGGGTCGGCGGGCTGGTGGTGGGCGACCCCCTCGACGAGGCGACCGACGTCTCGGCCCTCATCAGCCCCGAGGACCGCGAGCGGGTGCGGTCCTGGGTGGGCGACGCCGTCGCCGGCGGTGCCCGGCTGCTGGCCGGCGGCCAGCCCGAGGGCCGGGCGGCGATGGAGCCGACGCTGCTCGCCGAGGTCACCGCGGACATGGCCGTGAGCCGGGAGGAGGTGTTCGGGCCCGTCGTGGGCGTGGCGGCCTATGACACGCTCGACGAGGCGCTCGCCCTGGCGAACGACACCGCCTTCGGGCTCCAGGCCGCTGTCTTCACGGCCGACCTGCACCGGGCGCTGCACGCCGCCCGCCACCTCGACTACGGCGGTGTTCTGGTGAACGAGGTGCCGACCTGGCGAGCGGACCAGATGCCTTACGGCGGGGTACGGGACTCGGGCAACACGCGGGAGGGGCCTGCCTACTCGGTGCGGGAGATGACCGAGAGCCGCCTCGTCGTCATCAACCCCTGACCGTCTGACCGCCTCAGCCCCTGACCCCGGTGCTCCAGGCTGTCCGGTGGGGCGGGCCGGACGCGTCGAGGCGTTGCGTCAGCCGACGCGCTGGTGGCGGCGGGCGGTGC
>WHTX01000016.1:14517-33824 GCA_009377505.1 Acidimicrobiia bacterium | reverse complement strand
GACGAGGCCGACCGCTGCGCCACGTTCCTGCGCCAGTGCGACCCGGCGTGGCCCCCCGCCGAGCCCTGGTGAGCTGATTCGCCACTACGCTTCGTGGCCCGGGGCGGCGCTCGGCCGTCGGGGGAGCCTCGACGGAGGTGCGGGTGGCCAGCTGGCGCCGCCGTGGTCGACCGCCTGCTACGCCACTGCCGCGACAGGTCGCCGGGGAGCAGCGACGCCCGGTGCTACGAGCTGCTCCTCGAGGAGCTCTACGCCGATCGGGACCGGTGACCACGGGGAGGGAGGGCGAAGCGGCAGTAGGGTCGCCTGATGGCCGCCCCTGGAGGACACGGAGCCATCGGCCCGTTCCCGCCCGACGTCGAGGACAGCGACGACGCCCGCGAGGAGTACGACCGGCTGCGCCGCCGGGTCCTGCGTTCGATGCCCTACGGGCTCTACGTTGTCGGTTCGCGTCACGGCGAGCGCCGCAACGGGATGACGCTCAACTGGGCCACGCAGCTCGCCTTCGAGCCCAAGCTCGTGGGCATCGGCGTCGAGCGCACCGCCTTCACGTACGAGCTGGTCCGGGACGGCGCGGTGTTCAGCCTCAACACGATCGCCCGGGAGGACCGGGCCATCGTGCGCAAGTTCACCAAGCCGGTGGACGTCGACCCCGAGGCCCGCACGCTGAACGGCTTCGGGTTCCGCGACGGGGTGACCGGGGCGCCGATCCTCGACCTCGCCGTCGCCTACCTCGACTGCGAGGTGCGCCAGGAGGTCACCTGCGGCCAGCACGCCCTGTTCCTCGGCGAGGTGGTCGACGCGGCTTTCCAGCGGGACGAGGAGACCCCCCTGCTGCGCATGGAGGACACGCGGATGGACTACGGCGGCTGAACCTCCGGTCAGCCTGGCCGCAGGGCCTAGGGGTGGTCGACCAGGCCCGTATCGAGCCGGTCGCGGTCGAAGGTCCAGTACTGGCGGATCTCGGCGATGCGCCCCCCGGCGAAGGCGTAGTGCTCGGAGCCCCGGACCGTGAACGGCCTCCCGTCAGCGTCCGAGCCGGTCATGGCCCACTCGATCGCCGCCGCGTCCCCGTCGGCGACGACCGACTCGACCGACCAGGCGGCGCCTCGCCACCGCTCTCGCACCCCAACCCAGAACGAGCCGATCGCCGTCGCGCCTCGGACCGGGCGGACGTTGGTGTCATAGATGACGGCGTCCTCGGTGAAGTGGCGGGCGATGTCGGCCGCCGACCCGGACGTGCAGTCGGCGAAGTAGGCACGTATGCGCTCGGCGGTCCCCACCGCCCCATCCTTGCCCAGCCACGTGGGGCGCGCGGCCCCTACGATCGCCGGCCATTGACGCCCCGGTGCCCGCCCCGCCCGCCCGGTTCGCCGGCGCGGTGCTGGCCGGGGGACGGAGCCGCCGCATGGGCACGGACAAGGCGCTCGTCCTGGTGCGCGACGGGCGGCCCCTCGCCCTCGTCGCCGCCGAGGCGCTGCGCGCCGCGGGGGGCGAGCCGGTCGTCGCCGTCGGTGGCGACCCTGCTCTCGCCGCGCACGGCCTCGCCGTGCTCCCCGATCGACATCCCGACGAAGGGCCCCTGGGCGGGCTGGTCACCGCCCTGAGCGGCCTGGGCGCCCCGGTCGTCGTGGTGCTCACTTGCGACCTGCCCGCCGTCACCGCGACGGAGGTCGAGGCCCTGGTCTGCGCGCTCGCCGAGGCCCCCTCCGCCGAGGCGGCCGTGGCGACCGTGGCCGGCCGCCCCCAGTTCCTCAGCGCCGCCTACCGGGCCAGCGCCCTCGGCGTGCTCCAGGCGGCCTTCGCGCGGGGTGAGCGCTCGGTACGCCGGGCCATGCCCGCCCTGAGGATCGTCGAGGTACCCGGGCTGGAACCGGCCCACCTGGCCGACGTCGACACGCCCGCCGAGCTCGCCCCCCACCTCGCCGACACCTGAGCCGAGGGCGCGCCGAGCGCGACCTCGGCCTGCGCACGCGATCGCGAGCGCTGCTCCCCTCGCGCGAGCGGGGCCGGCGGCTCCGGGTAGCATCGCCGACCGGGCCGGGCCCACCCCGGCGACGAGGAGGGGTGCCCGTGCAGCCGACACAGCCAGTGGGGGAGGTGGACGTCCGGACCGCGGCCGCGCTGGCCGCCGGGGGTGCACCGCTCATCGACGTGCGCGAGCCCGACGAGTACGAGGAGGTGCGCGCCTCGGGCGCCGTCCCCATCCCCCTCGGCGACGTGCCGGCCCGCATCGAGGAGATCCCCAGGGACCGCACGGTCTACGTGATCTGCCGATCGGGGGGTCGCAGCCTGCGGGCAGCGGAGTTCCTCGCCGCCAGCGGTGTCGACGCCGTCAACGTGGCGGGGGGCACCCTGGCCTGGGTCGACGCCGACCTGCCGGTCGAGCGCGGCCGCTGAGGGCCGCCCGGATGCCCCCGGCGTCTTCCCGTCGAGCGCTGCCGCCCTCCTCGTCCTGGGAGCTGGTCGAGGATGCCGACGCGCTCGCCTCGGTCGTCGCCGAGCTGCGCACCCAGGCCACCTACTCGCTCGACACCGAGTTCCACCGAGAGCGCACCTACTTCCCCAAGCTGGCGCTCGTGCAGCTGGCGTGGGACGACCGCGTCGTGCTCGTCGACCCCCTCCACGTGGACGTCAAGGCCCTCGGCGAGGTGCTGGGCGGGCCGGCCCTGGTCGTCATCCACGCCGCCGCCCAGGACCTCGAGGTGCTCGAGGTGGCCTGTGGGGCCGTCCCCTCCCGGATCTTCGACACGCAGCTCGCCGCGGGCTTCGCCGGCCTCGGGCTGCCCTCGCTCTCCGAGCTGCACGAGCGGGAGCTGGGCTCGCCCCTGCCGAAGGGCGATCGGCTGACCGACTGGCTCGCCCGCCCCCTCACCCCCGAGCAGCTCGCCTACGCCGCGGCCGACGTGGCCGACCTCCCGGTGCTGCACGAGCAGCTCAGCGCCGCCCTGCGCCAGCGGGGCCGGCTCGAGTGGGCGCTCGAGGAGTGCGAGCAGCTGCGGGTTCGCGTCCGCGGCCTGCGAGACCCGGAGGAGGCCTGGAGCCGCATCCGCGAGGTCCGCCAGCTGCGGGGCCGAGCCCTGGCCGTGGGCCGAGAGGTGGCCGCCTGGCGCGAGCGGCGCGCCGCCGAGGTGGACCTGCCGACCCGTCACGTTCTGCCCGACCTCGCCGTGGCCGGCGTGGCCCAGCGTGCCCCGTCGACCGAGGCCGAGCTGCGCAAGATCCGGGCGGTGGAGGAGCGCTTCCTGCGGGGCGGCGCGGCCGAGCAGCTCCTCGAGGCCGTCCGCCGGGGGGTGGCCGCGCCTACCCCACCGACCCAGAGGCCGACGAGGAGCGACGTGCCCCGGGAGCTGCGCGCCGCGGTGGGACTGCTCACCGCCTGGGTGGCCCAGCGGGCACGCGACCTCGGCATCGACGCCTCCCTGCTCGCCACCCGGGCCGACCTCGAGGACCTCCTGCGCGGCGGCGAGGACGCCCGCCTCGCCCACGGCTGGCGAGCCGAGCTCGTCGGCGCGCAGGTGCGCGAGCTGCTCTCGGGCCACGGGGCGCTCGCCTTCGACCGGGACGGCGGCCTCCGCCTCGAGGCCCGGTCGTACCGCGGACTCGGCGACGATTCCCCTTGACGCCGCCCAGGACGTTTCGCGTTGGGGCACTCCGGGGCGTACTGTGGGCCGAGAGGTGTCGACCGCTGGCCCCGGGTGCGCCCCGCTCCGGGGGTAGGCCGTCGCCGGCCTCGGTGCCGGTCCGTCGCAACTTGGCCTGCCGCGCCGGAGTGGTACGCTGGCAGGTCCAGAAGCACAGCAAATGGGGAGCTGGCCCGTGAAAAAGGGTCGACATCGCCGCTTCGAAGAGGCTCGTGCGCTCAAGCGCTCGTCGGACATCGACTTCGATCGCCTGCTCGACGATCTGAAGAAGGATGACGACGAGGCGGACGAGCTCGAGCTCGACGACGAGCATGACGAGGACGACGATGAGGTGGAGGACGAGGAGGATGCTCGCCGTCCCTGACGCCTCGGGCCTGGCTTCCCCGGTGGCCTGGATCGCCTGAGCGATGGCGCCGCACGAGTCGGACAAGAGCCTCGTCTCGGCACTGCAGGCGGCGTTGCCGCCCGGCAGCGTGCACCACGACCCTCTCGAGCTCGCGTTGTACGGTCGTGACGCGTCCCTCGAGCGAGGTGAGGTGGCTGCGGTGTGCTTCCCGACCACCGCCGCCGAGGTGCAGGCCTGCGTGCGCGTCGCCGTGGCGCACGGGCGGGCGTTCGTGCCCCGCGGCGCGGGCACCGGGCTGGCCGGGGGCGCCGTCCCCCAGGGGCGGCCCGTCATGGTCGTCACGACCCGCATGGACCGCGTGCTCGAGGTCGACGTCGAGGAGCGGGTGGCGTGGGTGCAGCCCGGTGTCATCAATCTCGACCTCTCCCGCCAGCTGCGCCCGCTCGGTTACCACTTCGCCCCCGACCCCTCCTCCCAGCAGTCCTGCTCGATCGGCGGGAACGTGGCCAACAACTCCGGGGGCCCGCACTGCCTGGCCTACGGGGTCACCTCGGCCCACGTGCTCGCCGTCGAGGTGGTCCTGGCATCGGGCGACGTCGCCGAGCTGGGCGGGCTCGACGCCGACCCGGCCGGCCTCGACCTGCGCGGCCTGCTCGTCGGCAGCGAGGGGACGCTCGGCATCGTCACGAAGGTCGCCGTGCGCATCACCGAGAACCCTCCCGACGTGCGCACCCTGCTCGCCGACTTCGTCTCCCCGGCCGAGGCCGCCGCCGCGGTGACGGCCATCATCGCCTCGGGGGTCGTCCCCGCGGCCATCGAGATGATGGACCAGCGCATCACCGAGGCGGTCGAGGCCTACGTGCACGCCGGCTACCCGACCGACGCCGGCGCGGTGCTCCTCGTGGAGGTCGACGGGCTTGCGGGCGGGGTCGCGACCGAGGCGGAGCTCGTGTCCTCGGTGTGCCGCGACCACGGGGCGCGCACGGTCCGAGTCGCCGTCGACGAGGCCGAGCGGATGCTGTTGTGGAAGGGCCGTAAGACCGCCTTCGGCGCCATCGCCCGCATCAAGCCGAACTACTACCTGCACGACACGGTCGTGCCCCGCACCCGGCTGCTCGAGGTCATCAGCCAGGTGTACGAGATCGCCGAGCGGGAGGACCTCATCATCATGAACGTGTTCCACGCCGGCGACGGGAACCTCCACCCCCTCATCGTCTTCGACGCCCGCGAGCCCGGCGTGCTCGAGCGGGTGCACCGCGCCGGCGAGGCGATCGTGAAGGCCTCGCTCGCCGCTGGGGGCGTGCTCTCGGGCGAGCACGGCGTCGGCCTCGAGAAGCGCCCCTTCATGCGCTGGCAGTTCACCGACGCCGACCTCGACGCCCAGGCCCGGGTGCGCGAGGCCTTCGACCCAGACGGCGTGTCCAACCCCGGCAAGGTGCTGCCCGAGGGCTCGCGCTGCGGCGACATCCAGGCCCTGTCCGCCGGTGCCCGGGAGAAGCTGCTCGAGGAGGGGGCGTGGGTGTAGGGCACGACAGGGCGCTCGCCCCGCCGCCGGTCGCCTCGCCGCTCCTGCGCTTCGCCGACGAGGTGGGCGACTTCGGCCCGGTCACCGTGGCCGGTGGACGCACGCAGTGGTCGGTGGGGGGCGAGCCGCTGCCCACGTCCCGCCTCCTGCGGGCGCCGGCGGGGGTCCTCGCCGTGGAACCGGCCGAGATGACCGTGCGCGCCTTCGCGGGCACGACCGTGGCCGAGCTGGCCGCCGCGCTCGAGGACGTGGGCCAGGAGGCCAACCTGCCCGACCCCGGGCCGGGGGCGACCGTGGGGGGCGTGCTGGCCGTCGGCCACTCCGACCTGCGCCGCCTAGGCCGGGGACCGCTGCGGGAGGTGCTGCTGCAGGTGCGCTACGTGTCCGCCGAGGGCGTGGTCATCACTGGTGGCGGGCCGACGGTGAAGAACGTCACCGGTTTCGACCTGTGCCGGCTGCTCGTGGGGTCACTCGGCACCCTGGGGCTCATGGGCGAGGTGATCCTGCGGACCCGGCCGGCGCCGGCGGTGTGTCGCTGGCTGGCCGGTGACGGCGACCCCTTCGCCCTGCGTGATGCCCTCTTCCGCCCGGCGGCGGTCCTGTGGGACGGCTCGCGAACCTGGTGTTGCCTCGAGGGCTACGGAGTCGACGTCGAGGCCCAGGCCGCCGTGGCCGCCCGCCTCGGGGTCGGCGAGGAGGTCGCCGGGCCTCCGCCGCGGCCGCCGTACCGCCGGTCGTTGCGGCCACGCGAGCTGCGCGAGCTGCGGTCGGAGGGGCCGAGCTTCGTGGCCGAGGTGGGCGTAGGGACCGTGCACATGGCCGAGCCGGTCGACCCCACGTCGCTCGACCCGGTGGTCTCCGGGCTCCATGCCTCGCTCAAGGCGGCCCTCGACCCGAGCGGGCGGCTCAACCCCGGCCGAGACCCCGCAGCCCGCTGAGCTCCGGTCGACGGCGGTCGGTTGACAGGGCGCCGGCGGGGCACCCGGCCCGGCGGACGGCGGCCGACAGGTAACGTCGTGGGCACCATGGACCTGCGCCTGGACGAGGACCTCCTGGCGGGCTGCGTGAGCTGCGGCCTGTGCCTGCCGCACTGCCCAACGTTCAGGGTGACGGGGGAGGAGCGCTACTCCCCGCGGGGCCGGATCGAGGCCATGCGGCAGGTGCACCTGGGCGGGTGGGAAGCAGATTCCAGCTTCCTCGACATCGTCGACACGTGCGTCCAGTGCCGCGGGTGCGAGACGGCCTGCCCCTCGGGCGTGCAGTTCGGCCGGCTGATGGAGGCCACCCGGGAGACCCTGGCCGAGGAGACGTCCTACCAGCCGGCGTGGCGCTCGCTGCCCCTGCGGGTGCTCGGCCACCACCGCCTACTACTGGCGGGCTCGACGGTCCTGGCCTTCGCCCAGCGCCTCCGGCTCGTGCCCTCGGCCCGCCTGGGGCTCCCGGCCCGCCTGCCGCTGCGTCGGGCACGCCTCCGCCAGAGCGGCAACGACGTCTGGCTGTTCACCGGCTGCGTGATGGACGCCTGGCAGCGCGACGTGCACGCCGCGGTGAAGCGGGTCCTCGAAGCGGCCGGCGCGGGGGTGGCCATCGCCGGCCCGGGCGCCGCTTGCTGTGGGGCGTTGCACTCCCACGCCGGCCTGGGCGGCGACGCCCGTGCCCTGGCACGGCGCACCATGGAGGCCTTCCCCGGGGAGGCGCCCGTCCTCGTCGACGCCGCCGGTTGTGGCGCCGAGATGAAGGACTACGGGCACCTGCTCGGCACTCCCGAGGCCGAGGCCTTCGCCGCCCGGGTGCGCGACGTGCACGAGTGGCTGGCCGAGCGCCTCGACCGCCTGCCCGAAGCGCGCCCCGGCCCTCGGCCCACTGTCGCCGTGCAGGACCCGTGCCACCTGCGCCATGTCCAGCGGGCCCATCTGCCCGTGCGGGCGGTCCTCGGCCGCTACGCCGACCTCGTCGAGCTCGACGACGAGGGCCTGTGCTGTGGGGCGGGCGGCGCCTACGCCGTCTTCCAGCGCGACCTGGCCCTCGACATCCGTGCCCGCAAGGTCGGCGCCATCGAACGGGCCGGCGCCCCGGTGGTGGCCAGCGCCAACCCCGGCTGCCAGCTGCACCTGGCCGCCGCCGGCGTCGCGGCCCGCCACCCCCTCGAGCTGGTGGACGAGGCGATCCGTGGCTGACCTCGAGGACCTCAAGGCGCGGCTCGAGGCCATCGGCGAGGACCTCGCCGACGCCGCCATGGAGGCCCTGCGGGAGGCGCTCGAGTCGGGCGAGCGGGGCCGGCCCGACGCCGAGCGTCGCCTCACCCAGGCCCGCAGGGCGGTCGAGCGCGCCGTGCACGCCCTCGACGCCATCAGCAGCGTCGGCGGCCGGCCACAGGAGCGCTGAGCGGCGGAGCCCCGGCGACCCGTCGCCTGGTCGTAGGTTCCTTTTCAGAACCGAGTTGGTTCGTGAGTCGAACCTAGGCTACGGTGCGCGGCCGTGGGGGAAGAGGCGCAACGCCAGAGCCATCACCAGCAGGCCTGCTCCATCGCCCGGGCAGTCGAGGTCATCGGTGACCGCTGGACGATCCTTGTGCTGCGCGACGCGTTCAAGGGCATCCGCCGCTTCGACGACTTCCGCCGCGACCTCGACATCGCCCGCCCCGTCCTCGCCGACCGGCTCAAGCGGCTCGTCGGCAACGGCGTGCTCGAGAAGCGCCTCTACCAGGAGCGCCCCCGGCGCTACGAGTACCGCCTCACGCTGATGGGCCGGGAGCTGTCGCCCATCCTCGTAGCGCTCATGCGCTGGGGCGACCACCACCTGGCGGGCGAGGCCGGCCCCCCGACGGTGCTGACCCACGACTGCGGCCAGGAGCTGCGCCAGGGCTTCTACTGCGCAGCGTGCCGCGAGGTGTTCTCACCAGGCGAGATCCGCAGCCGACCGGGCCCCGGCGCCCACCGCCTACCCGGTGGGCCCGAGGACGACCTCACCAGCGCCAGGGCCAGCGACGCCGTGGACGAGAGCGCGAACGACAGCGAGAACGACGAATCGTCGAAGAACGGAGCCACCCGTGCCCGAGCTGGTTGACGCACCCCTCGAGGAGCTGATGGCGCGGTCCCGCGCCGTGCGCGACGCGCACCACGGGACCCGGGTGACGTTCTCGCCCAAGGTGTTCATCCCCCTCACCATGTTGTGCCGCGACACCTGCGGTTACTGCACGTTCGCCCAGCCCCCCGCTCGCCTCGACAAGCCCTACCTCGAGGTCGAGGAGGTGCTCGCCATCGCCAGCCACGGGGCGCGGGCCGGCTGCCACGAGGCGCTCTTCACCCTCGGCGAGCGCCCCGAGCTGCGCTACGAGGTGGCCCGCGCCTGGCTGGCCGAGCGGGGCTACGCCTCCACGCTCGACTACCTCCGCCACGTGGCCGAACTGGTGTTGGCCGAGACCGGCCTGCTGCCCCACGCCAACGCCGGCGCCCTCCATGCCGACGAGCTCGCCCTGCTCCGCCCCACGAGCCCCAGCCAGGGCATGATGCTCGAGTCGCTCAACCCCGACCTCGAGGCGCACCGGGGCTCGCCCGACAAGACGCCCGAGCGCCGCCTCGCCACCCTCGAGGCCGCCGGTGAGCTGCAGGTCCCCTTCACGACGGGGATCCTCGTCGGCATCGGCGAGAGCCGCGAGGACCGCCTCGCCGCGCTCGAGGCCATCGCCGCCTCGCACCGCCGCCACGGCCATGTGCAGGAGGTGATCGTCCAGAACTTCCTGCCCAAGCTGCGTACCGGCATGGCCAGGGCGCCGGCCTGCCCGCCCGAGGAGTTCCTCTGGTCGATCGCCGTGGCCCGCTTGGTGCTCCCGCCCGAGGTGCACCTCCAGGCCCCCCCGAACCTGTCCGACGACTTCGGCGCCCTGCTCGATGCCGGCATCGACGACTGGGGCGGCGTCTCCCCGGTGACCCGCGACCACGTGAACCCCGAGCGCCCCTGGCCCGACCTCGAGCGGCTCCGCGAGGTCACCGAGGCCGGCGGTTTCGCCCTCGCCCCCCGCCTCACCATCTACCCCGAGTTCGTGGCCGGGCCCGAGCGCTGGCTCGACGAGGGCACCCGCTTCGCCGTCCAGGACCGTTCGGACGCCGAGGGCCTGGCCCGTGACGACCCTGGCTCGTGCTGGCCCGAGAAGATCAGCGCGACCGACACCGTGGCCGACGGGGCCGAGGTGGTCCTCGTCGGGCACCGCTCGACGCAGTGGTACTCGGGCGCGGACAACTCGCCGACGACGCTCATTCCCGCGCCGGGCACGGCGCTGACGGGTGCGGCGCCGATGGCCGCGGCGCGGGCGGCCGGCAGGGGCGGGGCGCACGGTGCCGTGGCCGAGGTGCTCGAGGGCGTGCTCGCCGGCCAACAGGTCCACGAGGACGAGATCGTCACCCTCTTCTCCGCCCGCGGGCCCGAGGTCCTCGCCGTGGCCGACGTGGCCGACGAGCTGCGGCGCCGGGCCAACGGCGACGTCGTCACCTGGGTGCACAACCGCAACATCAACTACACCAACGTCTGCACCTTCAAGTGCCGGTTCTGCGGCTTCTCCAAGGGGCCGATGTCCCTGAACCTGCGGGGCACGCCCTACCTGCTCACCCTGGACGACATCGCCGCCCGGGCCGCCGAGGCCTGGGAGAAGGGCGCCACCGAGGTCACCCTCCAGGGCGGCATCCACCCCAAGTTCGACGGCGACTACTACATCGACGTGGCCAAGGCCGTGAAGGCCGCCGTGCCCGGCATGCACGTGCACGGCTTCACCGCCCTCGAGGTCACCGAGGGCGCTCGTCGCCTGGGCGAGGACCTCGAGACCTATCTCGTCCGCTTGCGCGAGGCGGGCCTGTCGAGCCTGCCCGGCACGGCGGCCGAGATCCTCGACGACGAGGTCCGAGCCGTGCTGTGCCCGGACAAGATCGACACCGAGGAGTGGCTGGAATGCCACCGGGTGGCGCACCGCGTCGGCCTGCGCTCCAACGTCACCATCATGTTCGGCTCGATCGAGGGGCCACGGTCCTGGGCCCGGCACCTGGTGCGGACCCGGGCGCTCCAGGGCGAGACCGGCGGCTTCACCGAGTTCGTGCCCCTGCCCTTCGTGCACATGGCCAGCCCCATCTACCTTCCGCGAGACCGTGCTCATGCACGCCGTGGGGCGCATCGCCTACCGGGGCGTCATCGACAACGTGCAGGCCTCGTGGGTCAAGATCGGCCTCGGTGGCGTGGCCCAGCTCTTGGCCGCTGGGTGCAACGACCTCGGCGGCACGCTCATGAACGAGAACATCTCCCGCGCCGCGGGCGCCTCCCACGGCCAGGAGATGACACCGGACCGCTTCAGCGGCCTCATCGGCCCGCTCGGGCGGCGCCTCGAGCAGCGCAGCACGCTGTACGCGCGCATCGGCGCACCAGCTGCGGTCGGTTGAGCCCCAGCGGTTGACAGGTTGACGCTTTTCCCGCGTCATGCCACCTCCGGCACATGTGACCTCCGCTACAGTGCGCCCGTGCCAAACCCGGGGGGGGATGGCAATAGGGGGGTTGAACCAGCATGCGACGACGCACCACGCGTCTCTTCGCCGGTGTTGTTGTGCTCGGCTTGCTCGCCGCCGCGTGTGGCGGCGACGACGGGGACGATGCGGCATCGGGGACGACGAGCGGGTCGGGCACCACGAGCGCCGACGGAGGGGCCGCTCCTTCAGGCGACCCGATCCGGCTCGCCGCCCTGGTCCCTTTCAGCGGGCCGCAGGCAAGCCTCGGCCAGTTCGCTCAGCAGGGCGCCGACATCGCCGTCGAGTTCATCAACGAGGCGGGCGGTGTCCTCGGGCGGCCGATCGAGGTCGTCTACAAGGACGACGAGGCCCAGACCGACGCCGCTGTGCGCGTGTTCCGTGAGGCGATCGACGAGGACATCCCGTTCACGTTCGGCTACCCCACGAGCGCCATCTGCCTGGCCGTCGCCCCCATCGCGACGCAGCTCAACGGGCTGATGATGTCGTCGTTCTGCCAGACGAACAAGATGACCCACGAGAACTTCGAGGAGAACTTCTTCCGGGTGACCACCACCAACGAGATGCTGACCCGGGCGGGCACGCACACCGTGCAGGAGAAGGTGCCCGACGCCAAGAAGTGGGTGACGATCGCGCCGGACTACGAGTACGGCCACAACACCGTCAACATCTTCAAGAACGACATGCGTGAGAACCTCGAGGGCTTCGAGGTCCTGGGCGAGACGTTCCCGCCGTTCCAGACGCCGACGTACAACGACTACATCACCCAGGTCGCCAACCTGCCGGCCGATGGCGTGTACTCGTCGCTCTTCGCCGGCGACCAGCTGACGATGCTTCGCCAGGCGGTGCCGTTCAACCTGCTCGAGGGCAAGGTCTTCCTCACCCAGGGCATGGACCTCGACGTGCTCGAGCCCATGGGCGAGAGCGGCAACACGCCCGAGGGGTGGAACTCGATGGTGTACCACTACGAGGCGTTCGACAACGAGCTCAACACCCGCTTCATCGAGGCGATGCAGGAGAAGCACGGGACGGTGCCGACCCTGTACCGGTTCAACGGCTTCATCTCCGTCTACGCCTACGCCGCGGCCATCGAGGCGGCGGGCAGCACCGACGTGGACGAGGTGAAGGCAGCCCTCGAGGGCCTCGAGTTCGACACGCCGGCGGGCGCGCTCACGTTCCGGCCGGAGGACCACCAGGCGATCTACGAGAGCATCGCCGTCGTCAACGTCGTGCCGACGGACACTCCGGAGGGCTTCGAGATCGCGGAGTTCGTCCTCATCCCCGGCGACGAGGTGACGAGCCCGGCCGACCCGGGGAACCCGAACCCCTTCGACGCCGAGAGCTGACCGGCCGCGTCCATCGCGGAGCTGTCGCGAGGGGCGGGCTGGTGGGCCCGCCCCTCGCACTCGACCGATCGCACACGAGGGGGGAGTGGTGTCGAGGAACGAGTTCATCGTCGCCCTGGTCAACGGGCTGTCCTATGGGTTCCTGCTGTTCCTGATCGCGGCCGGGCTGTCGCTCGTCTTCGGTGTGTTGGGCGTCCTCAACTTCGCCCACGGCGGGTTCTTCATGGTCGGCGCCTTCATCGGGCTGCAGATCGGGGGTGCGGCGGCGCTGTCACCGTGGGTGTTCTTCCTGGTGGTGCTGGCTGCCGGGTTGGTGATGGCGGCCATCGGCGCCGTGGCTGAGGTCGGCATCTTCCGGCACATGTACCACAGGGCGCACTTCGACTTCCTGCTGCTCACCTTCGCCCTGTCCCTCGTGGCCGAGGGCGCCGTGCGTGAGATCTGGGGGGCGACGCCCTTGGCGATGGCCTTCCCGGAGGGCTGGGGCCGGGCGTTCGACGTCTTCGGTGCCACCGTGCCGCAGTACTCGGTGTTCGTCATCATCGTCGGGCTGCTGATCCTCGGTGGGCTGAGCCTGCTCCTGCTGAAGACCCAGATCGGCAAGCTCATCCGCACGGTGGCCGAGGACCGGTGGATGGCCGAGGCGCTCGGGATCAACGTCCGGCTCGTCTTCACCGCCGTGTTCGCCTTGGGGATCTTCCTCGCCGGGGCTGCGGGGGTGATGGTGGCGCCGACCCAGGCGCTCACCGCCCAGCTGGGTGCGCTGTTCCTCATCCAGGCCTTCGCTGTCGTCATCGTCGGCGGCCTCGACTCGGTACCCGGGGCGCTCGTCGCCGCCCTGATCCTGGGCCTGCTCCAGAGCTTCCTCGTCGTGACGTTCAACCAGCTCGCGCCCTACAGCCTCTACATCGGGATCATCGTCGTCCTTCTGGTCCGGCCCCAAGGGCTCCTGGGGAGCCGGGAACTGCTGCGGCGGGTCTCGTGACGGAGCTGCACCGGAGCGAGAAGGCGCCCCAGCTCGACCGGGGCCGCGCCGCCAAGCTGGCCCTCGTCGCGCTGGCCGCCGTGTTCCTGGCCCTCGTGCCCCGGTTGTCCTTCACGCAGGGCGACACCTTCTTCTGGTCCCAGATCATGATCTCGATCATCTACGCCACGGCGACGAACCTCCTGATCGGCTATTCGGGGCTCATCACGTTCGGCCAGGCCGCCTTCTTCGGGGCGGGCACCTACTCGGTGGGGATGCTCGTCACCCGGGCGGGTTGGGAGAACATCCTCCTCAACCTCGTCGCCGCCATGGTCATCTCCGGCTTCGTGGCGCTCGTCGTCGGGGCGCTGATCGTGCGGACCACCGGGTTGTTCTTCGCCATCCTCACCCTGGCGTTCGCCCAGCTCTTCTTCTCGTTCGTGCTCGGCGAGAGCCTGTTCGGCGGTGAGGACGGCATCTCGGGCATAGTGCGAGGTGACCTCGGGCCCTTGGACCTGCAGCCGGTCGACAACTTCTACTACTTCAGCTTCGCCCTGGTGCTCCTGTCCGTGGGGGCGATGTGGCTGATCGTGTCCTCACCGTTCGGGCTGACCTTGCGGTCGATCCGCGACGACGCCGACCGGGCCCAGTTCCTCGGCGTCCCCGTCCGGCTGTTCAAGCTCGGCGTGTTCGTCATCGCCGGCATCTTCAGCGGACTGGCCGGGGCGTTGCAGGGCTACCACACGATCTTCGCGTCGGCCGAGGTCTTCGGCCTCGAGCGCAGCGTCGAGCCCATCGTCATGTCCATCCTCGGTGGCGTCCCGTTCTTCTTCGGGCCTGCGCTCGGCGCCGTCGTCTACGAGTGGTTGCGGCACTGGCTGCAGGCGCGGACCCAGAGCTGGGTCCTGTGGGTCGGCATCGGCCTCGCCGTCATCATCGTGGCCCTCCGCGACGGCATCCTCGGCGTCGCCGACCGGGTCAGCCGGTCGCTCGCCGAGCGCCAGCGCCGTCGTCGCCCCGCCCCACCGCTCGAACCACCGGTCACGATGGAACGGGAGACGGTGTCATGACCACCGTGACGACCACGACGACGGCCTTGGAGCTCGAGGACCTGACCAAGCGCTTCGCCCGGACCGAGGCGCTCTCGGAGGTCACGCTCTCGGTGCCCGAAGGCCAGCTCCGGGCGATCATCGGGCCGAACGGTGCCGGCAAGAGCACGTTGTTCGCCCTCATCAGCGGCGTGCACATCCCGACGGCGGGGGCCGTGCGGCTCTACGGCGCCGACATCACCGGCAAGGGCCCGGCCGAGGTGGTGCGCCTCGGCATCGGCCGGGCGTTCCAGGTGGCCAGGCTCTTCGCCGACCTGACCGTGATCGACAACGTGCTCGCCGCCGTGCACGCCCATCGCCGCAGTGCCTGGCGGTTCTTCCGCACGGTGCGCAGCGACAAGGAGGCCAACCGGGCAGCCGTCGAGCTTCTCGACGAGGTCGGGCTGACCTCCTCGGCGAGGGTGCAGGCCGGGGTGCTCAGCCAGGGGGACAAGAAGATCCTCGAGCTGACGATGGCGCTCGCCCTCGATCCCCGGGTGCTGCTTCTTGACGAGCCCACGGCGGGGATGTCCCCAGCCGAGACGCAGCGCACGGTGGAGATGCTCCGTCAGCTCCACCGGGCCCGGGGGATCACCATCCTGCTCACCGAGCACGACATGGGGGTCGTGTTCGCATTGGCCGAGGAGGTGTCCGTGCTCCATCTCGGGCGCCTCCTGCGCACGGGCAGCCCCGCCGAGGTCCGCGCCGACCCCGAGGTGATCGAGGTCTACCTGGGAGAGCCGTTGTGAGGCGGCCCGGGCGAGGGGGAGCCGGAGACCTCAGGGAGCCGAGCGAGCGGCCGGATGGCCAGGCGAGATCGGGAGACGCCGTGGGCGCAGCCACCGAGCTCGAGGTGCGGGGCCTCGACGCCTTCTACGGGACGAGCCACATCCTGCACCACGTCGACCTCGAGGTGCCCGCCGGCTCAGCCGTGGTCGTGCTCGGCCGCAACGGCGCCGGCAAGACCACGCTCTTCCGCAGCATCATGAACCTCGGCCCGACAGTGAAGGGCTCGGTCCGGCTCTTCGGCAAGGACGTGACCGGCCGGCCAACCTACGGCCTGGCACGCGCCGGGGTGGGGTTCGTGCCCGACGACCGGCGCATCTACTCGGGCTTCGACGTCGTCGAGAACCTGCGGCTCGGGAACTTCGCCAAGGGCTCCCGCGACGTCGAGCCCATGACGCCCGAGGAGGTCTTCGCGGTGTTCCCGCTGCTCGAGCGGTTGGCCGGCCGCAAGGGCGGGCAGCTCAGCGGCGGCGAGCAGCAGCTCCTGGCCATCGCCCGGGCCATGGTCGCCCGGCCCAAGCTGATGTTGCTCGACGAACCGAGCGAGGGGCTGGCCCCCGTCATCGTTCGCTCCCTGCTCGACGCCGTCCTCGACCTACGCGAGCGCACGGGCATGACGCTGCTCCTCGCCGAGCAGAACGTGCCCTTCGCCATGCGCGTGGCCACCGACGTGTACGTCGTCGAGGAGGGCGAGATCGTCTACCAGGGCACGAGGGAGGCCTTCGAGGCCGACCCGTCCATCAAGGAGCGCTACCTCATGGTGTAGCCAGGCTCCGCCTCCCGAGGGCTCAGCCGGCGGCGGCCCGCTCGACCAGCCAGACCTGGCGATCGGCGACCAGGCGGGCGGCAGGGACGTTCTCGCCGGCCCGCACGGCGCGCAGGGCGTCACGACGGTCCGAGCCGGCCACCGTGACCAACACCACGTCGGCCCGCTCGGTGACAGCCTCGGGCAGGCGCCGACCGCCAGCGCTGAACAGCGAGCCGTCGGGCCCCAGGTCGAGGTGCACCACGTCGAGCCGGTCGGGCAGCAGGGCGGCGGCCTCCGCCGCGTCGGGGGCGAGGGGGTGCAGGGCGTAGGCCGCGCCGATCACGTCGAAGAGGACCGCCCGGGCCATCCCGTAATGGCTGTCGGGCTCGTCGAGGTGCAGGTCGAGCTCATCGACCCACCAGGCGTCCACCAGCCACCAGTCGATCTGGGTCTCGGCGTGTTGCGCCAGCTGCTCGTAGCAGCGCCGGGCACAGGCCCCGCCGGTGAGGCCGAGCTGGAAGAGCTGGCCCGGCCGGCTGTGGAAGGCCTCCACGAGGCGCTCGGCGAACTCACCGGCCAGGTCGTCGACGACCTCGAAGGTCACCTGCCCGGACCGTGCCGGTCTCGCCTGGTCGGGCCGGGCCCTCCCGCGCCGTGTCATCGGCTGAGTCCGTCGACCCCCGCCTCCAGCGTGGCGAGCGCCTCGTCGTAGGACTTCGCGAAGGCGGCCACCCCCTCCTTCTCCAGCTGCGCCGTCACGTCGTCGAGGTCGACGCCCACGTCGGCGAGGCGGGCGAGGGTGGCTCGCGCCTCGTCGGGGTCGGCGTCGACCGTGCGGGCCAGGCTGCCATGGTCGATGAAGGCCTCCAGCGTGGCCGTGGGCGCTGTGTTGACCGTGTCCGGGCCGATCAGGCTGTCGAGGTACAGCGTGTCGGGGAGCGACGGGTCTTTCGTCGAGGTCGACGCCCACAGCGGGCGCTGCACCTTGGCGCCCCGGGCGGCGAGCGCTTCCCAACGCGGGCCGGCGAACCGTGGCCCGAAGACCTGGTAGGCGGCCCGGGCCTGGGCGATGCCGGCGCGGCTCTCGAGGTCGCGGCGGGCTTCGGGGCCGAGGTCGGCGAGACGGGCGTTGACCTCGGTGTCGACCCGGCTGACGAAGAAGGAGGCCACGCTCGTCTGGCCCGACAGGTCGCCGTTGCGGGCCTCGAGGCCCGAGAGGTAGGCCTCGACGACCGCCTCGTAGCGCTCGAGGCCGAAGATCAACGTGATGTTGACGTTCAGGCCTTCGCTGACGAGCTGGCGGACGGCGGGTACGCCCTCGAGCGTGGCCGGCACCTTGACGTACACGTTGGGGCGGTCGATCCGTCCGAGGACGGCGCGTGCCGCGACGACCGTCTGCTGGGTGTCGTGGGCGAGGCCGGGGTCGACCTCGATGGAGACGAACCCGTCGGCTCCGCCGCTCGCGTCGTAGACGGGCCGCAGCACGTCGGCCGCGCCGCCGACGTCGGCTTCGGCCAAGCGCCAGTAGGCGGCCTCGACACCGGCCCCGGAGGCGACCAGCTCGGCGAGCTCGTCGGCGTAGACGTCCGAGGACGCCATCGCCCGGGCGAAGATGGTGGGGTTGGACGTGACCCCTCGCACACCCCGCTCCACCCAGCGGGCGAGCGACCCCGAGGCCAGCCAGCGCCGGTCCAGGTCGTCGAGCCAAGCGCTCTGGCGGTAGTGGTCGTACAGGTCCTGGAGCCTGGTGGACACCGCGCCGAGCCTATCCGCCGCCACCCCCTGGGGCCGGGCCCGGCCGTCGTGGTCGGGGCCCGGGCGGCGGACGTGGTGAGGGTCAGTCCTCCTCGTCGTCCACGTCCTGCTCCTCGAGGAGCTCTCGGGCCCGCTGTGCCACGATCTCGGGGGTGAAGCCGAGCCGGCGCATGAGCTCGCCGCCGGGTGCGGACGCCCCGAAACGGTCGATGCCCACCACGTCGTCCGCCCAGCGCTCCCAGCCGAACGTCGAGCCGGCTTCGACGGCGAGGATGGGCAGGTCGGGGGGCAGCACCCACTCCTGGTAGGCGGGGTCCTGGGCCTCGAAGAGCTCCCAGGAGGGCAGGGAGACCACCCGGGTAGCGATGTCCTCCGCCTCGAGGACGGCGGCCGCCTCGATACAGACGGAGACCTCGCTGCCCGTGCCGATGAGCACCAGCTCGGGATCGTGGCTCGAGGCGTCGGCGAGCACGTAGCCGCCTCGGGCCACGCCGTCGGGGCGCTCGGCGCTGCCCACGAGGGTCGGCAGGCTCTGGCGGGTCAGCACGAGCGCCGTGGGCCCGTCCCGCCGGTCGAGCGCCTCGCGCCACGCCCACGCCGTCTCGTTGGCGTCGGCGGGGCGGATGACCACCAGGTTCGGCATGGCCCGCAGCGAGGCCAGGTGCTCGACGGGCTGGTGCGTCGGCCCGTCCTCGCCGAGGCCGATCGAGTCGTGGCTGAAGACGAAGATCGCCGGCGTCCGGCTCAGCGCGGCCAGCCGTATGGCGGGGCGCATGTAGTCGCTGAACACGAAGAACGTGGCCCCGATGGGCACGACCCCACCGTGGCGGGCCATGCCCACGAGGGCCGCGCCCATGCCGTGCTCGCGCACGCCGAAGTGGACCTGGCGCCCGGCGGGCAGCTCGTGGGTCATCGTCTCGGCGCCCTTGACCTTCACCCCCGTGTTGCCGGTGAGGTCCCCGGCACCGGCGACCATGCCGGGCACGACGTCGACGAGGGCGGCCAGGCACGCCTCGGAGGCCGTGCGGGTGGCGAGGGACTCGCCGGGGGACCACTGCGGCAGCTTCTCGTCGAAGCCCTCGAGGGGCCGGCCGGCCAGGCACGCCTCGTAGGCGTCGCGGTCGCCGTCCCACGCCTCGAGCCGGGCGTGCCACGCCGCCCGCTCCTCGGCGCCCCGCCGGCCCGCGGCCCGGTAGTGCTCGACGACGTCGTCGGGGGCCCAGAACGGCTCGTCGGGGACGCCCATGACGGCCTTGGTGGCGGAGATGGCCTCGTCCTTGAGGGCGTAGCCATGTGCCTCGTGGTCGTCGGTGTGGGATGGGGAAGGGTGGGCGATGTGGGAGCGCAGCACGACGAGGCTCGGCTTGTCCTCGACGGCCCCCGCCCTGCGCAGGGCGGCCTCGAGGGCGTCGAGGTCGTCGGCCTCCTCGCCGAGCACCTCCACGTCCCAGCCGTAGGGCACGGTCGCGAGCGAGCGCACGAGCGGTGTGTTCCCGGAGAGCGCAGCCAGCCGGAGATGGAAGCGCACGTCCAGCTCGATGAAGTCCTCGGGCGACCGGCGCGTCCCCTCGAGGCCGGCGGCGAGCGCGTCGAGCCCGTCG
>WHTX01000016.1:0-14507 GCA_009377505.1 Acidimicrobiia bacterium | reverse complement strand
GCACCTCCACGTCCCAGCCGTAGCTGCGGAAGCGCTCGGCGCTGTCGTCGCTGAAGGTGATGCTGGTAGGGCCGTCGATGGTGATGTGGTTGTCGTCGTAGACGGCGATCAGCCGCCCGAGGCGCTGGTGGCCGGCGAAGGAGGCCGACTCGTGGCTCACGCCCTCCATCAGGTCGCCGTCGGAGCAGATGACGTAGGTGCGGTGGTCGCACAGCTCGATCCCGAAGGTCGCCCGCAGCCAGCGCTCGGCGAGGGCCATGCCCACGGCGTTGCCGAAGCCCTGGCCGAGGGGCCCCGTGGTGACTTCGACGCCCACGGTGTGGCCGGCCTCGGGGTGGCCAGGGGTGAGCGAGCCCCATTGGCGGAAGGCCCGCAGGTCGTCGAGCTCGAGCCCGTGGCCGGTGAGGTACAGGTAGCTGTAGAGCAGGATCGACGCGTGCCCGGCCGAGAGCACGAAGCGGTCGCGGTCGGGCCAGGAGGGATCGGCGGCGTCGTAGCGCAGGATGCGCGTCCAGAGCACGTGCCCGAGGGGGGCGAGGGCCATGGCCGTGCCCTGGTGGCCGGAGCGAGCGGCGTTCGGCGCGTCCATGGCGAGGCCGCGCACCACGTCGATCCCGCGCTGTTCGATGCCGAGGGTTCCCACGGCGGACACACTAGTTACGCGCTGGGAAGGCGGGCCTTCACGGGCGGTCGCGGAAGAGGGCGACGGAGGCCGTGTAGCCGTGCAGGAACGTCTGGCCCCCGACGGGGCCGACCTCGCCGGCGCAGAACATGCCGGCCACGGCGGGGGAGCCGATGAGCTCGCTCACGAGCGTGGCGTCGTGGTCGGGGTCCCCGAAGAAGTGCTCGCCGCGGCCGTTGCACGTGAAGAGCAGGGCGGCGTCCGCGTCCTGCTCGGTGGCGAGCAGCAGCCGGAGGTCCTCGTCGGCGGAGGCGGCGTCGCGCACCTGGAACTGGATCGTCTGGCCCACCGCCACCTCGTCGCCCACGGCCAGGGACCCGGTGCCCGGGTCGGCGCGGAGCACGGCGCGCACGAGGAGGTCGCCCCTCTCGAACTCCACCTTGTGCTCGTCGATGACCCGGCCGACGTGCACCCCGCCGGCGAAGAGCTGGCGCTCCTCGGGCCCGAGCGACTCGGCCAGCTCGCGCAGGCGCTCGAACGCGGGGCGCCCGCCGAGCTCGTGCAGCAGGTTGCCCTCGGCCCGGGTCACGGTGAAGGGGTGCCCGATGGGCCGGCACCCCTGGGAGACCACCGTCGTCACCACCGCGCCGGGGCCGAGCAGGGCGGCCACCGCGCCGTCGGCGTGGACCCGGTCGTCGAGGGCCAACAGGTTGCCACCGGGGCCGCTCGCCGCCGAGGCCAGCCCCCCGATCACGGTGAGGCCGGGGTAGCGCTCGCTGACGTGGTCGACGAAGCCGTCGGCCGGGAAGGTGAAGGGGTCGGGGAGCAACAGCAGCGCCCGGCCGCCTTCGGCCGTGCCGGGGGGCAGGCCGCCGAGCACCACGCCGGCTGAGGTGGGGAGGGCGTCGAGGCGGACAGGCGTGACCTCGCCGATGCCCGCGGCAGCCCACAGGCTCACCCCCGGGCGCTGCTCCACCTCACGGTGCCCGCCCACGACGGCGACGGCGGTGGCGCCGATGAGCGTCGCCGGCGCCAACAGGTCCCGCACGGCGGCGGCCACGTCGGCGAACGCGTCGTGGTGCGCGGCGGTGACGAACACGGCGGCCAGGTCCGGCCGCACGCCCTCGCCGAGGCGTTCCACGACCTCGCCGATGGCTTCGCCCACGGCGGCAGCAGGCTCGGGGTGCTCCGACAGCGCAGCGGCGAACGGCATGGCCGAACGCTACTCGCCACCTGCGGCAGCGACCCCGGGGTGGCCCGAGCCTCAGGCGGCCGGGGGCAGCAGGGTGTAGGGCACCGTCGTGGTCGGCCCGAGGTCGACTCGGCAGCGGGCCTCGACCGTGCTGTAGTCCTCGAAGGTGATCTCGGGGCGCACGAGCTGGCGGCCGAACTTGCCCGGCTGGATCTGCAGCGGTTGCACGTTGCGGGCCAGCTCCTCCGCCCCGACATGGAAGGTGACCTCGAGCGCGGCCACGCCGGCGTGGTCGAGGGGGCAGTGCACCAGCACCACGAGGTGCGGCGTCCAGGTGTAGGGGACCGGCTGGGGCGCGGCGCCCGAGAACTGGACCCCGAGGAGGTCGATGCGAGTGGCGCCCCCCGCCACTTGGCGCATGGCCATCTCGTCGATGAAGAGCGCGGCGACGATCTGCACGGGGCGGACCCTAGCTCGGGCGCCGTCCCCGCTGGCTGGCCGGCGGAAATCCACTCGCCGGCAAACGCTACGCTACCGTAGCGTCCCGTTCATGGACCTCGAGACCGGACCTTCCTCGCCTGCAGCGGGCTCCGGAGGTGGTGGCGACGGCGTGGTGGGCGCCGTTGCCCACCCGCCCGGGTACGACCGGCGCTGGCGGGTGCTCGCCGTCGCCTGTCTCAGCCTCGTGCTCGTGGTGGCGTCGGTGTCCTCCCTCAACGTCGCCCTGCCCACCCTGGCTCGCGACCTCGACGCCAGCGGGCGCGAGCTGCAATGGATCGTGGACGCCTACGCCCTCGTCTTCGCCGGCCTCCTCCTGCCCTTCGGTGCCCTCGGCGACCGCTACGGCCGCAAGGGCGCCCTGCAGGTCGGCCTCGGGCTGTTCGCCCTGTGCTCGGTGGCCCTCACCTTCGCCGGCACGCCGCTGCAACTCATCGCCTTCCGGGGGATCATGGGCGCCGCCGCCGCGCTGATCATGCCGGCCACGCTCTCGATCATCACCAACGTGTTCCCCGCCGAGGAGCGGGCCCGAGCGATCGCCATCTGGGCCGGCTTCGCCGGGGCCGGCGGCGCCATCGGCCCGGTGGTCAGCGGCCTGCTGCTCGAGCGCTTCTGGTGGGGCTCGATCTTCTTCATCAACCTGCCCATCATCGCCGTCGCCCTCGTCGCCGGCGCGCTCATCATGCCCACCTCGAAGGACACCGACGAGCAGCCCCTCGACCCCGTCGGCGCAGTGCTGTCCATCTCGGGGCTGGGCCTGCTGCTCTACGCCATCATCGAGGCCCCCGAGCTCGGCTGGCTGAGCACCGCCACGCTCGCCGGCTTCGCCGGGGCCGTCGTCCTGCTCGCCGGCTTCGTGATGTGGGAGCGGCGCACCGCCTCCCCGATGCTGCCGATGCGGTTCTTCCGCGACCGGGGGTTCACGGCCGGCTCGGTGACGATCAGCCTGGTCTTCTTCGCCATGTTCGGCATGTTCTTCACCATCACCCAGTACCTGCAGTTCGTGCTCGGCTACTCGGCCCTCGAAGCGGCGTTCTCCCTACTGCCGGCCTCGGTGGTGTTGGTGCTGCTCGCGCCGCGCAGCGCCGTCCTGGCCGAGCGCTACGGGTCGCGTCGGGTGGTCGGCGGCGGGCTCCTGCTGGTCGTAGCCGGCTTCCTGGTGCTCGCCACCCTCACGAGGGACTCGGGCTACCTGCAGCTGCTCGCCGGCGTGGTGCTCATCGCGGCGGGCATGGCGAACACGATGCCCCCCTCGACCACGGCAATCATGGCGGCCATGCCGCTCGGCAAGGCCGGCGTGGGCTCGGCCGTGAACGACACCACCCGCGAGCTGGGCGGCGCCGTCGGGATCGCCGTCCTCGGCTCGGTGCTGAACTCCGTGTACCGCAGCAGGGCGGCCGACCTCTTCCGCGACCTTCCGAGCGAGGTCGCTGACCGAGCCCAGGAGTCCATCGCCGCCGGGATCGCCGTCGCCGGGGGCGGCCCCGAGGCATTGCTGGACGACGTGCGGGACGCCTTCAACGACGGGATCCGCGCCGCGATCCTCGTCGCCGCGGCGATCCTCGTGCTAGCTGCCGTCTTCGTCTTCCGCTTCATGCCCGACCGGCCGGGCGCCTCTCCGGGGCCGGCCAGTTCTCCCCGGCCGGGCCCGTCGCACGGCGACGGGGGATGACCCAGGGCGCCGGCCCGGGGTGCGCGGGGGAACGGGCCGACCCCCGCATCAGCCGCTCCAAGGCCGCCGTGCTCGCCGCGGCTCGCCAACTGTTGCACGACCGCTGCTTCTTCGAGGTCACCGTCGAGGCCATCGCCGAGGAGTCCGGCGTGGCCAAGACGACCATCTACCGCCACTGGCCGAGCCGAGAAGCGCTGCTCCTCGACCTGGTGGACGACCTGATGCCCCCGCTCGGCACGATCGACACCGGCTCCCTCGCCGGTGACCTCGGCGTGGCGGCCCACCAGCTGGCGAGGGCGCTCGGCGACACGAGCTGGAGCCAGGCCCTGCCCGGGCTGCTCGACGCCGCCCAGCGCGACGCCCAGCTGCGCCGCATCATGGACATCTCCGGCCAGGCCCGCCGCCAGGTCGTGCTCGACGCCTTCGAACGGGCTCGTCGACGGGGCGAGCTCCCCGCCGAGGCGGACACCGAGCTGGCCACGACCCTGCTCGCCGGGCCGCTGTTCTACCGGCGCCTGGTCCTGCGCGACCCGCCGGGCCCCGACGTCGTCGAGCGCGTCGTGGCCGCGGTGCTCCTCGTGCTCGACGTCGAGGCGCAGCCGTAGGTCCTTGGCCGCTGGTCATCGGCCGGCAAGCGGATCGGTGAGCCCGCCAGGGGGCCCGGGCAAGGCCTGTGGGAGGTCTCGCCGGTCGGCCTGGGCCAGCGCTCAGCTCGGGCGGGGGGCCTCGGCGTCGAGGGGCGGCGCGCTCGCTCGCCCATCGGTGGAGGCGGCCGAAGAGTCGGTGCTCGACCGGCGGAACTCGCGCTGGGCCTCGCCGATCGAGCGGGCCAGCCTGGGCAGCTGCGCCCCGCCGAAGAGCACGAGCACGACGACGAGGATGACGAGCAGTTCGGGCGCACCGACGTCCACGGGTGACCTCCAAGATCGTTGCCGACCCGACCCTACGACCGCGCCCGAAGCCATGGTCGTCGCCCTGCCACCCGTCGCCGCCAGCCGTCGTCGCCCCGGCCGCACCTCCTGGGCCTGGTCCCGGGCGCAGGGGGTCGAACAGCCGGCCCGGCGCCGGGAGCTATGGTGCCCCCGTGCACCAGCGGCTGACCCCGACCGTCGTGGCCGTGCCCCTGCCCCGGACACCGGGGAGGCGCTGAGGGTGGCTCGCCGACGAGCCGACCGCTACTTCACCCACCGCGTCGGTTACCTCGCCCGCGTCCTCGGCATCCCGCTCGTGTGCCTGGTCATTGCCGTGCTGGCCTTCCGACAGGCGGGAGCGACCGACACCAGCGTGGCCGAGCGGGACCGGGTGGAGGTCGCCTCGCCAGCGACGCCGCTGCTCTCGACGCGCCGGCTGCCGGCCACCGTGGCCCACCCCTCCCGCACGGTCGACGCCTTCAACCTCGCCCAGCCCATCGTCGCCGAGGGCCCCGTCGGTACCTCGTGCACGGTGGTCACGACGGCGACGGGCACCCCGGTCTACGAGCACAACCCGCGCCTCGGGGTGGCGCCGGCCTCGAACCTGAAGGTGGTCACGGCCTACGCCACCCTCGCCCGCCTCGGCCCCGACCACCGCTACCGCACCCAGCTGGTGACCGACGCCCGCGTCGAGGCGGGCATTGTCGAGGGCGACGTGTGGCTGGTGGGCGCAGGCGACCCCGTGCTGGCCACGGCCGACTACGCAGCCTCTTTCATCTCCCAGCCGCAGCTTCACACGCCCGTCGAGAGCCTGGTGGCCGCGCTGCAGCAGGCCGGGGTCACCCACATCCGGGGCGCCCTCATCGGCGATGCCAGCCGCTACGACGACCAGCACTACGTGCCGAGCTGGCCGCAACGCTGGCGAACCGGCACGGGTGAGCTGCCGAGCGGGCCGCTCACCGCGCTCAACCTGAACGACGGGCTGGTCTCCTACCCGTCCGCCGGCCAGGAGCACGGCGGCTCGGGCCCGCGCGAGGCGGCGGAGAACCCGGCCCAGGCGGCGACGGCCCGCGTGGCCGAACTGCTCGGCGCGGCGGGTGTCGCCGTCGACGGCGGGGTGCGCGTGGGCAAGGCCCCGCCGACGCCCATCCCCCTCGCTTTCGTCGACTCCCCGCCGATGGGCGAGCTGGTGCGCCACATGCTCACCGAGAGCGACAACACAGCCTCCGAGCTCTTCCTCAAAGAGCTCGGCGCCGTGGAGGGCGTGCAGGGCACGACAGCGGGGGGCACGGCCGTGATGGCCCAGGTGCTCGCCGAGGGGGGCTTCCCCCTCGAGGGCGTCGCGGTGACCGACGGCTCGGGCCTCGACGAGGGCAACCTGCTCACCTGCCGGCTGCTGACCATGGTGCTCGCCCTGGTGCCCCAGGACTCCCCGCTCGTCGCCGGGCTGCCCGTGGCGGGCCAGACGGGCACCCTGCTCGACCGCTTCGCGGCCAGCCCGGCCATCGGGCGGGTCCGAGCCAAGACGGGCACGCTCGACGGCGCCAGCGGCCTCGCCGGCTACATCGACACCAACAGCGGCGAGCGGATCGTCTTCGCCGCGCTCTTCAGCGGGAGCGCCCCCGAGACCCTCGAACCCCTCGAGGAGCGGCTGGCCACGGCCCTGCTCACCTACCCCCTGGGCGCCAGCCTCGCCCAGCTCGGCCCCCTGCCGGCGGGGGGCTGATGTCCCGATCGCCCATGTTCCCCCTGGGCTCGGTGCTGCTGCCCGGCGGCGTGCTGCCGCTGCACATCTTCGAGCCCCGCTACCGCCAGCTCGTGGCCGACTGCCTCGCCGGCACCCCCGAGTTCGGCGTCGTGCTCATCGAGCGGGGCTCGGAGGTCGGCGGGGGCGACGTGCGCACCGACGTCGGCACCCTGGCCCGCATCGTCGGCGCCCAGGAGCTGGGGGACGGCCGCTGGCAGCTCGTCGCCGTGGGCACCCGGCGCCTGCGCGTGCTCCGCTGGTTCGACGACGACCCCTACCCCCTCGCCGAGGTCGAGGACTGGGACGACGACCCGTCGAGCCCGCTCCCCGACGGCGAGGCGTACGCGACCCTGGTGGCCGGTGCCCGCGACGTGCTCGCCCTCGCCGCCCGAGCGCGGGTCGCGGCCGGCGAGCTGGGGGAGTCCGTCGCCGACGACCCCCGGCTCGGCACCTACGAGGTGGCGGCCGCATTGCCCATCGGCCCCCTCGACCGCCAGCGCGTGCTGGCGACCGAAGGCGCTGCCGCCCGGGTCGCCCTGCTCGGCGAGTTGATCGCCGATGCGCGCCTGCTCATCGAGGCGACGCTCGACGGATGAGGCCGCCGCTCGGCAAAGGGCGCGGGGATCCGCCGGGAGAGGCGCGTGAGCTGGCATGATCGGTCCTCGGTGAGGCGGGAAGGACAACTCGAAGGGAGCACGAGTGGCGCAGGCCCGTGACGCCTCCGGCACGGTGAACGAGCTGAAGGACCTGCTCGTCGCCTACGCGAAGCAGGAGACGGTCGACCCCCTCAAGGCCCTTGGCCGCTACCTCGGCTTCGGCCTCGCCGGCTCGTTGCTCATGGGGTTGGCCTCCATCTTCCTCCCCCTCGCCCTGCTGCGCGCCCTGCAGGCCGAGACGGGCACCGCCCTGTACGGCAACTGGTCGTGGCTGCCCTACGCCGCGACACTGGTGGTGGTCGTTCTCGTGGTCGGGCTCATCCTCCTGGGCCTGCGACGGGTGAAGGCCACCCAGATGAAGAAGGCCGCGGACGCGTCGGCCCCGGGCACGGCGAGGAGCGAGCGGTGAGCGACGGCAACGTGACCAGGTCCGACATCGAGGCCAAGTTCCGCGAGCTGCAGTCCGACATGTCCGACGCGGCCGAATCGGCCAAGGGCAAGGTCACCATCGCCGCCGCCGTGGCCGGCGTGCTGGTCCTGCTGCTCGTCTACGTGCTCGGTCGCAAGGCCGGCAAGAAGCGCTCGACGGTCGTCGAGATCCGCCGCCTCTGATCCCGATGCGACGCCTCCGCTACCTCCTGCTCAGGAGCCTCGTCCTGCGCACGCCCCGTCGCTGGCTCTACTACACGGCGGCGACGATGGCCTGGCGCTGGTTCCGGCGCCTGACCGGCACCCAGCCCGAGGTCGTCTACCGCGCCAGCCTGCGCCGTGGGGAGCGCTTCGACCTGCTCACCGACAAGCCCCTGCCCAAGCGCTTCCAGACCCGCCGCCGGCGTCGCCGGGTGGCGGCTGCCGCCCGCGCCGAGCTGCGCTCGCTCCGCTGAGCGCTCGCCATTCCACATCGCCGGGCGGTCGGGCCATGATGGTCGGACTATGAAGGTGCTGCTCCGCAACCCCAGCCGCGAGGTCGAGTTGCGCGGCCCGTTGAGCGTGCTCGCCGTGCTGAACCGGCTCGCGCTCAACCGTGAGTCGGTCCTGCTCATCCGCAACGGCACCTTGGTGCCCGGGGACGGCACGCTCGAGGACGCGGACGTGGTCGAGATCCGCCCCGTGATCTCCGGGGGGGCGACGTGAAGTGCCGGGTGTGCCGGGAGCCGGCGGTGATCGACGTCCGGCGCCACAACGCGAACTTCTGCGTGGAGCACTTCCTCGAGCAGTGCCGCCGCCAGGTGCAGAAGGCCATCGACGCGTTCGACATGGTCCAGCCGGGCGAGCGGGTGCTGGTCGCCGTCTCTGGCGGCAAGGACTCCCTCGCCCTGTGGGACCTGCTCGTCGAGCTCGGCCACCGGCCCGACGGCCTCTACATCGGGCTCGGCATCGGGGACTACTCCGACGTCTCGGGACGGCACGCCCGGGCCTTCGCCGGGGCCAAGGGGCTGACCCTGCACGAGGTCGACCTGCGCGAGGACCACGGCTTCGACGTCCCCACCGCCGCCGCGGTGACCCGACGGGTGCCGTGCTCGGCCTGTGGGCTCTCCAAGCGGCACCTCTTCGACCGCGCCGCTCGGCAGGGCGGCTACGACGTGGTCATGACGGGGCACAACCTCGACGACGAGGCGGCGGTGCTCTTCGGGAACGTGCTGCGCTGGCAGACCGAGTACCTGGCCCGCCAGCTCCCCGTGCTCGCCGGGGGCAACGGGTTCCCCCGCAAGGCGAAGCCCCTCGTGCGCCTGTCCGAGCGGGAGACGGCCGCCTACTGCGTGCTCAGGGGCATCGACTACCTCGTCGACGAGTGCCCCATGGCCGCCGGCAACCGCCACCTCGGCTACAAGGAGGCCCTGAACCGGGTGGAGGAGGCCTCACCGGGCACGAAGCACGACTTCTACTTCGGCTTCCTCGAGCGGGCGGCCGCGCTCTTCCGGGAGGGGAGCGGGGACCAGGGCCAGGGCCTCCAGCCCTGCTCGCGCTGCGGGGCGCCCAGCCCGGCCGAGCTGTGCGCCTTCTGCCGCCTCGAGGAGCGCGTCGCCGGGGCCGAGCCCGTGGTCCTCCGTGCCCGCGGCGCCACAGGCCGCAGGGCGGCCCGATGAGCGCAGCGAATGGCCCGAGCGGCCGGGAGCGGGCGGCCCGATGAGCGCAGCGAATGGCCCGAGCGGCCGGGAGCGGGAGAACAGATGAGCGCAGGCCGCCCATTGCAGGACGGGGAACGGGTGCTCCTCGTCGACACGAAGGGGCGCCGCTACCTCGTCACCCTCGAAGTCGGCGGGGAGTTCCACGCCCACACCGGCTTCGTCCGCCACGACGAGCTCATCGGCGCCTCGGAGGGCACCGTCGCCCGTTCCACCCGCGGGGCGCCCTTCCAGGTGCTGCGCCCCACCCTCGCCGAGTTCGTGCTCCACATGAAGCGGGGCGCCCAGGTCATCTACCCGAAGGACCTCGGCCCCCTGCTGCTGCTCGTGGACGTCTTCCCCGGGGCGAGGGTGCTCGAGTCGGGCATCGGCTCGGGGGCGCTGTCGATGACGCTGTTGCGGGCTGGTGCCGAGGTGCACGGCTACGAGCTGCGCCCCGACTTCGCCGCTCGGGCGCAGAAGAACGTCGCCGCGTTCCTCGGCCCCGAGGTCGGAGACCGCTACCACGTCGAGGTGCGCGACTGCTACGAGGGCATCGACCTCACCGGGCTCGACCGCGTCGTGCTCGACCTGCCCGAGCCCTGGCAGGTGACCGCCCACGCCGCCCGCGCGCTGCGCCCCGGCGGCGTCTTCGTCGCCTACACGCCGACGATCCTCCAGGCCGTGCAGTTCCGGGAGTCCCTCGCCGTCTCCGGCTTCGAGCTGGCCGAGACGCTCGAGGTCCTCCACCGCACGTGGCACATCGAGGGCCAGTCTGTGCGCCCTGACCACCGCATGGTGGCCCACACCGGGTTCCTCAGCCACGCCCGGCTCATGAGCTGAGGCGGGGGCGCGGAATCGGGTGGCCCTGCGGGCAAGATGGGTGACCGTGCCCAGCCCCGCCGCCGCGTGGACCGAGCAGTGAACACGCTCGACCTCATCCTGCTGCTCGTCGCCGTCCCCGCCGCCGTCGGGGGGTGGCGCCTCGGCCTCGTCGCCCGGGCCTCCTCGTGGCTGGGCATGGCGCTCGGGCTCCTGGCCGCTTCGCGCTTCGCCCCCGACGTCGTGGAGGCAGTGGACGCCGAGGACTCCGCCCTCGTGCTCCTCGTCGCCGCCACGGTCCTCGTCCTCGGGGCCTTCGCCGGCCAGCTGGTAGGCCTCGTGGCCGGCAGCCGCCTGCGGGTGGCCGTACCGGGCGCCACGGGCCAGGCCGCCGACCGCTTCCTCGGCGGCGTCACCGGAGTGCTCGGGGTGGTGGTCGCCGCCTGGCTGCTGCTGCCGATCATGGAGGGCGTGGAGACCTGGCCCGCCGAGCAGGTGCGGACCTCCTTCGTCGCCGAGGCGGTGGGCGACGTCCTGCCCGAGCCGCCGGACACGCTGGCCGGGCTGGCCGGGCTCGTGGGGGAGGCCCGGTGGCTCGACATCATCGACGACTTCAGCGCGGATGTGCGCAACGCCCCGCCCCCGCCCGAGCTCGCCCTCGCAGGGCCCGTGGACGCCCACGCCTTCCAGGCGACGGTGAAGGTCGACGGGGAGGCCTGCGGAGAGCTGCACGAGGGCTCGGGGTTCGTCGTCGCCGGCGACCTGGTGGTCACGAACGCCCACGTGGTCGCAGGGATGCCTGCCCCGTCGGTCACCACCTTCGACGGGCGGCGCCTCGAGACGCAGATCGTCGCCTTCGACGCGTCGCGCGACCTTGCCGTGCTGCAGCCCGTGGGCGGCCCGACCGGCCTCGACCCCCTCGCCGAGGGGACGGCGGACGAGGACCACCGGGGCGTCGTCTACGGCTACCCGGCGGGCAACATCTCCCGGCAGCCCTACGAGATCTTCCGGGTGGAGACGGTGCGCATCGCCGACCTGTACGGCGGGGGACAGGGCGACCGCGAGGTGTTCTTCCTCGCTGCCCAGCTCGCCCAGGGCGACTCGGGGGCGCCGCTCGTGAGCCCGCAGGGCGAGGTCGTCGGCGTGGCCTTCGCCACCTCGGAGAGCGGTGACGACCGCGCCTTCGCGGTGAGCAACCGCGAGCTGGCGTCCGCGCTCGCCGAGGTGCGCCAAGGGCTCGTGGTCGACCCCGGCCACGTCGAGCCCCTGACCAAGTGCCTCGCCGCCGAGGAGCGCTTCTGATGGCCCAGGGCGCCCGCCTCTCGCCGGCGGGCCGAGCGGCCAACCTCGACCGGCTGGCCCGGGAGACCTTCGACGTGGTCGTCGTCGGGGGCGGGGTGACCGGCGCGGGCTGCGCCCTCGACGCCGCCACGCGGGGCCTCACCGTCGCCCTCGTCGAGCAGCGCGACCTGGGCTCGGGCACGTCGAGCCGGTCCTCGAAGCTGGTGCACGGGGGCATCCGCTACCTCGAGCAGGGGAACCTCGGGCTCGTCTTCGAGGCGCTCCAGGAGCGCAGCCTCATGCTCACGACGCTCGCGCCCCACCTGGTGCGGCCGGTCAGCTTCCTCTACCCGCTCACCCGCCGGGTCTGGGAGCGGGCCTACGTGGGCGCGGGCATCGGCCTGTACGACCTCTTCGCCGGCCGGCCCGGGCTCGCCGGCCCGGTCGTGCGCCTCGCCCACCGGGGCGGCGACCGCGACCGCTACCGGACGATGGCCGAGAACCCGCTTCCCGGCCACCAGCACCTCTCCCGCCGCCGCGCCCTGCGCCTCGTGCCCGCACTACGGGCCGACGCCCTGGTCGGAGCGGTGCGCTACTGGGACGCGCAGGTCGACGACGCCCGTCACACGTTGACCGTGGCCCGCACTGCCGCAGGCTACGGCGCCGTGGTGGCCAGCAGCCTGCAGGTCACCGACCTGTTGCGCGAGGGCGACCGGGTCGTCGGCGTGCGCGCCCGCTGCGTGGAGTCCTCGCGGCTGGTCGACGTGCGCGCCCGCCAGGTCATCAACGCCACCGCCACCTGGACCGACCAGGTGCAGGGCCTCGCCGGTCGCGGCCGCATCCGGGTGCGGGCATCGAAGGGCGTCCACCTCGTGGTGCCCCGTGACCGCATCCACGCCGATGCCGGCCTCCTGCTGCGCACCCCCTCGAGCGTGCTCTTCGTGATCCCCTGGGGGGTCCACTGGATCATCGGCACGACCGACACCGACTGGGACCTCGACCTCGCCCACCCTGCGGCGACGCGAACGGACATCGACTACCTGCTGGGCACGGTGAACACCGTGCTCCGGGCGCCGCTCACCCACCACGACATCGAGGGCGTGTACGCCGGCCTGCGCCCCCTCCTCGAGGGCGAGTCCGACGCCACGAGCGAGCTGTCGCGCGTGCACGCCGTGTCCCAGACGGTGCCCGGGCTCGTCACCGTCGCCGGGGGCAAGTACACGACCTACCGGGTGATGGCCGCCGACGCCGTCGACGTCGCGGCCCGGAACCTGTCCCGCCGGGCCCCCCGGTCCTGCACCGACCGTGTGCCGCTGTGGGGGGCGGCCGGCTTCGTCGGCCTGTGGCACCGCCGCGAGCGGCTCGCCGACGAGAGCGGGCTCCACGTGACCCGCATCGAGCACCTGCTCAGGCGCTACGGCTCGGGCATCGACGAGCTGCTCGACCTCGTGGCCGAGCGCCCCGAGCTCGGCCGCCCCCTGGCGGGCACGGGGACCTACCTCGGCGTCGAGGCCGCCTACGCCGCCTCCCACGAGGCCGCCCTGCACCTCGACGACGTGCTCACCCGGCGCACCCGGCTGTCCATCGAGACGTTCCACCGGGGCACGGACTCGGCCGACGCGGCCGCCGACCTCATGGGGGACGAGCTCGGCTGGTCCGAAGCCCGCCGGGCCGAGGAGGTGGCCGCCTACGGGGCACGCGTCGCCGCCGAACGGGCCTCCCAGGGCGCGACCGACGACCGGACGGCGGACGCAGTGCGCCTCGAGGGCCCCGACCTGCGCCACCTGGCGCCGCTCGCCCGGTGAGACGCACGCGCCGTGCCGCCCCGCAGAGCCGGCCGTCGGAGGCCGGGAGGCGGAGCCCCTGTGTCTCAGTGTGAACGGAGGATGACCGCGAACCGAGGACGCGCACAGCACCCCGGTGCGGTGTATCGTCGCCCGTGGGACGGCTCGCCGCCCACCCCCCGGGCGGCAACGCCGCTGTGGTTGGCGGAAGCGTCAACCGCGAAGCAGGAGGTCGGGTCGTCAACAAGTCGGAATGGGAACGGCGGCTAACCAGCTACGAGGCGGAGATCGCCGAGCTTCGTGAGCAGGCGAAGGTCATGGAGGAGGAGATCGTCGCCCTCCGCCGGAGGCTGCAGGACGCGCCAAAACGCGTGCGCACCCTCGAGGAGCGCCTCCTCGACACCAAGGGCCAGCTGGCCCAGGCGGTCTCCCAGAACGAGAAGCTCACCTACACGCTCCGCGAGGCTCGTGAGCAGATCGCGGCGCTGCGCGAGGAGGTGGAGAAGCTCACCCGCCCGCCCTCGGCCTACGGCACCTACCTCGGGCACAACGAGGAGGACGGCACGGTCGACGTGTTCTCGGGCGGGCGCAAGATGCGGGTCGCCCTCCACCCCGACCTCGACCCCCAGCTCCTCGAGCGGGGCGCCGAGGTGGTGCTGAACGAGTCCCTCAACGTGGTCCTCGCCCGCACGAGCGAGCGCCAGGGCGAGGTCGTCACCCTGAAGGAGGTGCTGGCCGACGGCACCCGCGCCCTCATCGTCGGGCGCGCCGACGAGGAGCGCGTCGCCGAGCTCGGCGACTCCCTCCTCGGCGAGCGCCTGCGGTCCGGCGACACCCTGCTGATGGACGTCCGCTCCGGGTTGCTGCTCGAGAAGCTGCCCCGGCCCGAGGTCGAGGAGCTCGTGCTCGAAGAGGTGCCCGACGTCAGCTACGCCGACGTGGGCGGCCTCGACTCCCAGATCGAGCAGATCACCGACGCGGTCGAGCTGCCCTTCATCCACCGGCCGTTGTTCGCTGAGTACCAGCTGCCCGCCCCGAAGGGCATCCTGCTCTACGGCCCGCCGGGCTGTGGGAAGACGCTCATCGCCAAGGCGGTGGCCAACTCCCTCGCCAAGAAGGTGGCCGAGGTCTCGGGCGACGCCCAGGCCCGCAGCTACTTCCTGAACATCAAGGGCCCCGAGCTGCTCAACAAGTACGTCGGGGAGACCGAGCGCCAG
>WHTX01000313.1 GCA_009377505.1 Acidimicrobiia bacterium | reverse complement strand
AGCGTGTTCGGCACGACCCTGCACGGCCTGTTCGAGGCGGACGGGTTCCGTGCCGGCTTCCTCGAGGCAGTCGCGGCCCGGGCGGGCAAGCGCTTCGTGCCCGGCGGCGTCAGCTTCGAGGCCGCCCGTCAGGCCCGCATCGACCGCCTCGCCGACGTGATCGAGGCCCACCTCGACCTCGGTGCCGTCGACGCCTTGATCCGCGCCGCCGTTCCCCCGGGTCCTCGGCCGGTGGTCGCCTAGCGCGCGGGGCGCGGGCGGGCCGGGCGGGCCCGGGCGGCTGTCGGGCTTGCGGGTGCGCCTGCGCCCCGGTGAGCGGGAGCGGACGCACCCAGGCCTCTCCGGCCAGCCGGCCCTTGACGGTCCGGGTGCGCTCGAGCCCGCTCCTCGACAGCCAGCGCACCCAGAGCCGCCCGCCGTCGCGAGCAGGGCGATGTCGACCGCGCCGGCATCGGCGCGGACGCCAGTACCGGACAACCTGCACGGTCCGTCCCCTGAGCGATGAGTTTCCTTCCGAGCGCCCGTCCGACGTTCGAGACCACGGTGATCGACAGGAAGGACGCGACGACACCGCGGGTCTACAGACGCACTCCTTCGACTCACGTGGGTGTATTGCGTCGTTGAGACCCGGATCAGCGAAGAAGCGTGGGAGTTCTCGATGCCTCGCGAGCAGCCCTCTGACGCCGCCTTCGACGAAGGCTCTCCTGGCTTCGCCGGACGCTTCGTTGGGGCCTTCGCGGACGGCGGCAACACCATCGTCGGACGCTTCCAGTTGTCGTACGACGACGAGAACTGGGAAGACGACCTACAGACCACATACCGACGCGTGTCCGCTCGACCGAACTAGGTACGGAGATGCCCCGACGGAGTGCGTCGCATGTCGCTCGCCAGGTGATGGCACCACCGGTTCGCCAGTGGCATGGGACCACGTTGGGGTCCGTCAGCGACGGCGTCGGGATGATGGCGTTGGGGGCTGGTCGGGGTCAAGCATGGTGGCGGGGCCGGTGAGGGCGGGCTTCTGCCGGCTGCGGTAGGAGTCGCCGTCGAGGACGACGTCGAGTCCTCCGCTGGCCAGGTCGCCGGTCTGGGGCTGCTGCCCGTGGCCACCCGCTTCGCGCCTGACAAGGTGACCCGGCTGCGGAGTGGCGAGGCCCTCGGCCATGCCGTGCACGGCTACCAGGTCCACCACGGCCGTGTGGCGCCCGAGGGTGGCCGCAGGCCCGAGGCCTTCCTGACCCTTGAGGACGGGGCGGTGGACGGCGTGCAGCGCGGCAGCGTGTTCGGCACGACCCTGCACGGCCTGTTCGAGGCGGACGGGTTCCGTGCCGGCTTCCTCGAGGCAGTCGCGGCCCGGGCGGGCAAGCGCTTCGTGCCGGCGCCCCTGCGCACCGCTGACCCTGGCCCGTCGGGCGTCGACCATGGGGATTACCCCGGTGACGAAACACCCGGCGTTTCGTCACCGGGGAAACGCCCATGGCGCTGGGCGAACCATCCTCGTACCCGCCGCCGGCCCCGAAGGCCTGCTCGTCAGCCGCGCGTGGCGGCCTTCGGGCGCCTGCCAGTGCCGAACAACCGGCGCTACCTGTTCGAGGGACATCGCACCGAGCGTGTTCGATCAGGCCTGTGGACGCTTCGTGACCATCAATAGATGCGCACTGGCGCCGAGCAATGCTGGTTCTAGTTCAAGGGCTCGCGCTGCGAAGAGGATCGTTGCCCGATGCGCGGGGTCGTCCCAGCGATCGAAGATGTCGCCGAACCATCCTGCGAGGCCTTCGACGCCGACGACTTCCACGCATTCCAGCCCGGCCGCCGTCGCCTCACCCGGAAGCTCCGAGGGATGGTGAAAGTACGCCGTCGTGAACCACTGCGGCGTCCGGTCCGGGTTTCGGTGCTGGCCGTCTCGCAGGTCCCGCTCGACGATGGACCGAAATCGCGGATCGAACAGGAACTGACGGCTGAGCCCGTCGAGCAGCGAGGCGAAACGCGAGATCGCCGCAACGAACACGAACCCGCCAGGCCGCACGACGCGGCCCGCTTCCTGTAGGGCACGAATGCGATCCGCACGGTCGGTTAGGTGGTACAGCGGTCCGAGCAACAAGACCGTGTCCGCGCTCTCGTCGTCGACTCCGAGCTGACGTGCATCACCCACCTCTGCGGTGATGCACCGCTGAGGGCCCGCCAGCCGCCGAGCCTGCTCGACATGGTCTTGGATTGATCGACAAGATGGACGGTGTGGCCGTCGTCGGCAAGCCACTCGGCATGCACTCCCGCGCCCCCGCCGACATCGAGGATCGCCAGCGGAGGGGGTGCAAGATGTCGCCGGATAATCTCCTGGGTCCGCGCAAGCTCGAGCTGTCCGGGCCCTCGGGTCAGCCGTCCTGCTTCGACGCCGTCTGCCTCGTAGTGCTCGCGGATCTCGGACGGAGGGCTCACCATGGTTCAACGCTACGGTTCCTGCGAACCAGGTCCTGATGATTGCCGGTCCGCAAGGCGCCGGCCGGCACGGCCCCCGACGCGCCGCCTTCTCGGCAGCGCCGGGCGCCGTCGTGCGCAGGACTGCCCTCGAGCTGCGCGACGCCGAGAGCGGTGAGCTGCGCTGGCGGGCTGAGCCCACGTGGAGGCCGGCGCCGCCGGCTGTGGCATTGTCGAGCGGGCACCGAGCGAAGGGGGAGATGATGGCTGGACCGCTGTCGGGGGTGACGATCGTCGAGATGCAGGGCATCGGCCCGGCGCCGTTCTGCGGGATGGTGCTGTCCGACCTCGGCGCCGAGGTCATCCGCATCGACCGCGCCCAGCGCGCCCCAGCCGAGCCGCCCGCCCGCCCCCCGCTCGACGTGTTGGCCCGTGGCCGGCGCTCCATCGCCGTCGACCTCAAGCACGCCCGTGGCGTCGAGGCCGTCCTCAAGCTGCTCGACGGCGCCGACGGGCTCATCGAGGGGTTCCGCCCCGGGGTCATGGAGCGCCTCGGCCTCGGCCCCGACACCTGCCTCGCCCGCAACGAGCGCCTCGTCTACGGGCGCATGACCGGCTGGGGCCAGGACGGCCCCTACGCCTCCATGGCCGGCCACGACATCAACTACATCGCCCTCGCCGGCTGCCTCGCCCACCTCGGGCGGGCCGGCCAGGCGCCCACCCCGCCCATCAACCTCATCGGCGACTTCGGCGGGGGCGGCATGCTGCTCGCCGTGGGCATGCTCGCCGGCCTCTTCGAAGCCCGGGGCTCGGGGCGGGGCCAGGTCGTGGACGCCGCCATGGTCGACGGCGCCGCGCTGCTCATGGCCCCCTTCAACGGCCTGGCCAGCATCAACAGGCTCCAACCCCGCGGCATGAACGGCACGGACACCGGCGCCCACTACTACGACGCCTACGAGTGCGCCGACGGCGAGTACATCTCCATCGGCTCCATCGAGCCCCAGTTCTACGCCGGGCTCCGCCGCCTGGCGCAGCTCGACGGCCCCCTGTGGGACGACCAGCTCGACCGGGCCACCTGGCCCGAGCGCAAGGAGGCCATCGCCGGCATCTTCCGCACGAAGTCCCGGGCCGAGTGGTGCGCGCTCATGGAGGGCTCCGACGTCTGCTTCGCCCCCGTCCTCACCATCGACGAGGCCTGGGAGCACCCCCACAACGTCGAGCGGGCCACCTTCACCGAGGTCGCCGGCATCCGCCAACCGCGCCCGGCCCCCCGCTTCAGCCGCACCGACGGCGAGGTCGCCGGGCCGCCCTCCTTCCCGGGCCAGCACACCGACGAGGTGCTCGCTCGGCTGGGCCTGTCAGACAGCGACATCGCCGAGCTGCGCGCCTCCGGCGCCGTCCGCTGACCGCTGCCTGCTGACGCTGCCTGCTGACCGCGCCGTCCGCCGGCTACTGTCCTCCAGCCGCGTCCACGCCAGCAGCCTCGAGGGCCAGGGCGACGTCGACGGCGAGGTCGAAGGTCAACTGGCGTGAGGGTGAGCGGTGCCAGCGGCGGTGCGCCCACCGCTCGCCGCTGACGTCGTCGCCGGCGTAGAGCAGCTGGGCGAAGGCGATGCCCCGGAAGCGGGCAACGGCGAAGAAAGCGGCCGCCTCCATCTCCACGGTCACGCAGCCCTCGGCCCGGCGCCGGGCGATGCGGTCCCTCGTCTCCCGGAAGATCCCGTCCGTGGTCCAAGTGAGGCCGAGCTGGTGGGCCACGTCGGCCTCCTGCAGCACCCGTTGGGCGGTGGCCACGCCGCCGGGGCCCGCCTCCACCTGCCGGCCGGGTGCCAGGTAGTGGAACGAAGTCCCCTCGTCACGGACGGCGGCGGTGGGCACGACCACCTGGCCGAGGGCGAGCTCGGGCACGACGGCCCCCGCCCCGCCGCAGGCCACCACCCGTCGGGCGCCGAGGGCGATGGCCTCCTCGAGGAAGGCGGCGGCGAGCGGAGCGCCCACGCCGGGGTGGAAGACGGCCACGTCCTGCCCGTGGCGGCGGATGCCGTAGATCTCATGGGCACCGTGGGCGGCTCGCAGCGAGCCGATCACGCGCGTCTCGGGGCTGGCGGCGAGGGCCTCGATCACCTCGGCGAAGAAGCAGAGGACGGCGACTTCGGGGATGCGGGGGCGCCGGGCGAAGACCTCGCTGGGCTCGATCAGCGCCGTCGGCGCGGGGTCGAACTCCAGGAGGGGCACGAGCTCGTCCATACGCCGATGCTGGCCCATCGGCACGCGAGGCGCGGCGCCCGGGCCCTGTTTCGGCTGGAATGGGCCCCGTTCGCGGGGACACGCCGCAGAAGGAGGGCACATGCCCGGACCGCTCGAGGGGATCGTCGTCGTGGAGGCCGCCCAGGTGATCTCGGGGCCGCTGGCGGGAATGCTGCTGGCCCAGCAGGGCGCCGACGTCATCAAGGTCGAGCCCCCCGGCCACGGCGACCCCACCCGCCTGAGCGGCCACCGCCGCGCCGGGGCCAGCGCCATCTTCGCCAACTGCAACCGGGCCAAGCGCTCCGTCGTGCTCGACGCCACCGACCCCCGGGGCCTCGAGCTGCTCATCGAGCTCGTCGGCCGGGCCGACGTGTTCACCCAGAACTTCCGGCCCGGCAAGGCCGCCAAGCTTGGCGTCGGCCCCGAGGCCATGCTGGCCCGCAACCCCGGCCTCGTCTACGCCAGCATCTACGGCTACGGCCCCGACGGCCCCTTCGCCGGGCGCAAGGTCTACGACTACGTCGTGCAGGCGGCCATCGGCATGGCCGACAGCCAGCGCAGCCGTCCCGAGGGCCGCCCCTCCCTCGTGCGCAACTACGTCATCGACAAGGCCACCTCGTGGGCGACGGCCCAGGCAGTCACCGCCGCCCTGCTCGCCCGGGAGCGCGACCCGGCCCGGCGGGGCCAGCACGTGGAGCTGTCCATGCTCGACGTCGGCGTCGAGTTCTTCTGGCCCGACGGCATGGTCGACCACACCTTCCTCGAGGACGAGGGCACCGAGAAGGTGCCGCTCAACCTGGACTTCTACGACGCGTACCCCACCCGGGACGGTGCCGTGGCCGTGTACCCGGTCGTCCCCAGCTTCTTCGCCGGCCTCTGCGACGCCCTCGGCCACCCCGAGTGGCGCGAGGACCCCCGCTTCGCCGACCACGCCAACCGGCGGCGCACCATGGCGGAGTTCGCCCCGCTCGTGGGGGAGGCGTTGGCAGGGTTCACCACCGAGGAGGCCGTCGGCCGCCTCGTCGCCGCCGATGTGGCCGCGGCGGCGGTGGTGCCCGTCCACCTGGCGACCGAGCATCCCCAGGTGCGCTGGAACGGCTCGGTCGTCGAGCGGGTCGACCCCCAGCTCGGCCGGATCCAGGGCCCTCGGCACGCGCCGCGCTTCGGCGCCGCGCCCGCGTCGCCGAGCCCGCCGCTCGGCGACGTGCCCGGGCTCGGCCAGCACACCACCGAGGTGCTCCTCGGGCTCGGCCTCTCCGAGGCCGAGGTCGAGGCGCTGCGGGAGGAAGGGGTCGTCGGCGGCCCCTCCGCGACGCACAAGCAGTCGCTTGGTCCGCTCCGGTAGGGTCGTGGGCATGCAGGTCTGCCGGGCCGACGAGGGCAACGCCACCACGTTCACCTGCCCCTACCACGCCTGGACCTACCGCAGCAGCGGCGATCTGCTCAACGTGCCGAACCTCGAGGACGCCTACTTCGGCGACCTCGACCGCTCCCAGCTCGGGCTGACCCCAGTCGCCC
>WHTX01000312.1 GCA_009377505.1 Acidimicrobiia bacterium | reverse complement strand
CGCCGACAGCCTCAACAGCCGACCCCGCAAGACCCTCGAATGGATGACACCATCAGAGAAGCTCAACCAAGCCCTCGTCGCCCTCACCGGTTGAATCCACCGGCAACCAGCGCACCCAGACCTCCGCCTCCGGGCCAACCGCCGAGCATCCGGGTGCGCCCGAGCCCGCCGACCGGGCAGAGATGCACCCAGACCGCCCGCGGGCGGGAAGGCCCGTCACCGCCCCCAACGGGCCGCCCGCCACAGGTACGCCCCGAGGGAAGGCCCGTCACCGCCCCCAACGGGCCGCCCGGCCACGGGCACGCCCACATGACCAGCCCCCCGAGGGCACCATCGCGCAGCGGCTCGACCACCCGGCCCGACACCTGGCCGCCGGGCGCTGTTCGTCAACCTCGCCTTCACCCAACACATCGTCCGCCTCGAGAGGCCGCAGAGAGCGCGGCGCTCGTCGCCGAGCTGTGCCGCTGAGGCGAGCTGCCCCGAGTACCAGTGCCGGCTCCGCTGGGCGCCGTGGCCTCGGGGGACGACCGGGCGCGCAGCCTCACCACCTCGGACCACGTCCCGCAGCGCCGCGTCATCCAGCGCCTGCTGACGGTCGCCGAGACCGGCATCGCGCTCAGCTGCTCGGAGCGACCCGTCAGTTCGGCTGCGTTGCGGGCATCCGCGACTACAGCGCCCGTTCCTCGAGACGGCCAGGAGGGCAAGGCGGCCAACCAAGCCCCCGCCCCCGGGCGTGCTCGGCGCCCCGAGATCGTCGAAGAGCCGGAGCCCCCCTCGCCGCCAGGCCCCCCTCGCCGCCAGGCCCCCCTCGCCGCCAGGCCCCCTCGCCGCCAGGCTGCCCAAGGCGCCAGGCTGCCCATCGGGGGCGACGGTCAACGCATGTTGCCAAGTTCGCCGGGGCGCAGGGGCCCAGCACGCGTCACGTGACGCGTCCTGCCCTCGGCGGGGAGTCGCCAGCCGCCACGTGCGCCGAGGGCCCGGCTACGGTGCGCGACGAGGGGCCCGAGCCGGGCGCCGTCGGCCCAACGGAGGGGACATGGACCAGAAGGCCACGCAGCGCGTGCAGGACCTCGTCGACGCCCAGGTGGCCGAGGGCCGCCAGATCGGCGTGCAGGTGGCGGCCTACGTGCACGGTGAGCGGTTCCTCGAGGTCGTCGCCGGCACCATGGGGCCCGGTGACGAGCGCCCCATGCAGCACGACTCGGTGAGCTGCGTCTTCTCCGCCACCAAGGGCATCGGCGCCCTCGCCATCCACCAGCTCGCCGACCGGGGCCTGCTCGACTACGACGAGCCCGTAGCCACCTACTGGCCGGCCTTCGCCCAGAACGGCAAGGAGCGGGCGACGGTCCTGCAGGCGGTCTCCCACCAGGTGGGCCTGCACGCCATGCCCGCGCCCTTCCGTCCCGAGCACGTCACGGACTGGGCCGCCGGGGTGGCCCGCACGGAACAGGGCGCGCCCGCGTGGGCGCCGGGCACGGACTGCGGCTACCACGCCGTCACCTTCGGCTGGCTGGTCGGGGGGATCGTCGAGAGCGTGACCGGCCGCCACGCCCAGGAGTTCATCCGCGCCGAGATCGCCGAGCCCCTCGGCGTCGTCGACGAGCTCTACGTCGGCATCCCCGACGACCCCGCCGTGCTCGCCCGCTGCACCACCCTTGACATCGTGGCCGCCGGCGAGGGCATGCCCATCCCCGACGACGCCCCCTTCTACGAGGCCATGCCCAAGGGGATGTGGCCCTACTTCAACGACGTCGCCTTCCGCCGGGCCTGCCTGCCCTCGGGAAACGGGCACTTCTCCGCCCGGGCCCTGGCCCGCGTCTACGCCGCCCTCGCCAACGGCGGGCAGCTCGACGGCGCCCACCTCGTCACCCCCGAGCGCATCGAGCACATGCGCACCAAGACCTGGGACGGGCCCGACCGCGTGCTCATCGTTCCCGTGAAGCGGGGCATCGGCTTCTGGCTGGGCGGCCTCGGCCCCGACCTCGAGGGCAACCTGGTCGCCGGGCCCATGGGGCCGAAGGAGACCACCTTCGGCCACGCCGGGGCGGGCGGCTCGATGGGCTTCGCCGACCCCGAGACGGGACTCGCCGTAGGCGTCGCCGTCAACAAGATGGCGTACCCCCTGCCCGGGCAGGGCACGACCCAGGAGATCTGCGATCTCGTGCGCGAGCTGGCCGTCAGGGCCTGAGCCCGGCCAGACTCCCCGGAGCCACCGCGGCGCAGAGGGGGAGGCGCGTTGACCAACATCCGTGGCCAGGCGTACATCGCCGGCATCTACGAGCACCCGGGCCGGGAGCTGCCCGACCTGACCCTCCCCCAGGTCCACGCCGAGGTGTGCCGGGGTGCGCTCGCCGACGCCGGGCTCTCGCTCTCCGACGTCGACGCCTTCTACTGCGCCGGCGACTCGCCCGGCTTCGGCGGGCTCTCCATGGCCGACTACCTGGGGCTCCGGGTACGGACGTTGGACTCCACCGAGACCGGCGGCTCCTCGTACCTGTTCCACGCCGGGCACGCCGCGGCCATGATCGCCGCCGGCAAGTGCCACGTCGCGCTCGTCACCCTCGGCGGCAAGCCCCGCACCGGTGGCGCCGCGCCTGGCGGGGCGGGGCGGATGTCGAGCGCCCCCGAGTCGGCCTTCGAGAACATGTGGGGCGGCACGGTGTACGGCAACTACGCCCTCGCCGCCGCCCGGCACATGTACGAGTTCGGCACGACGTCCGAGCAGCTCGCCGAGATCAAGGTGGCCGCGGCGGAGCACGCCCAGCACAACCCGAACGCCCTCCTGCGCAAGACCACCACCGTGGAGGAGGTCGTCGCCTCGCCCGTCGTCGCCGACCCGCTCCACCGCGACGACTGCTGCGTCATCACCGACGGGGGCGGGGCCTTCGTCATGGTCAGCGCCGAGGTCGCCCGTTCCCTCGACCGGCGCTGCGCCAAGGTGCTGGGCACGGGCGAGGCGGTCAAGCACTCGGACCGGGGCCGGCCCGACCTCACCTACACGGGCGCCGTGTGGTCGGGCCCCGCTGCCTTCGAGGAGGCCGGGGTCACCCCGGCGGACATCGACTACGCCTCCATCTACGACAGCTTCACCATCACCGTGCTCATCACGCTCGAGGACCTGGGCTTCTGCGCCAAGGGCGAAGGCGGGCGCTTCGTGGCCGACGGGGGCCTGCAGGCCCGGGGCGGCAAGCTGCCCTTCAACACCGACGGTGGCGGGCTCTGCAACAACCACCCGGGCAACCGGGGCGGGATGACCAAGGTGCTCGAGGCGGTCCGCCAGGTGCGGGGCGAGGCCCACCCCGAGGTCCAGGTGCCCGACTGCCGCCTCGCCCTCGCCCACGGCACGGGCGGCGCCATCTCGACCCGCATGGGCTCGGCCACCCTCATCCTCGGGAGCGACGACGCATGAGCACCAGCGAGCACCGAAGCGGAGCGGAGGCGCGCAGCGCATGAGCACCCTCCCCGCCAAGCAGCCGCCCGTCAACCTCGAGACGAAGCCCTTCTGGGACGCCACCACCGAGGGCAAGTTCCTGCTCAAGCGCTGCGTCGCCTGCGGCTTCGTGATCTGGTACCCGCGTGGGCTCTGCCCGGACTGCGGCGCGGACGGCGCCGAGTGGTTCGAGGCCTCGGGCCGGGGCACCGTCTACACGTACACCGTCATCCGGCGTGGCCAGGGCCGATGGCGCGACGCGGCGCCGTACGCCCTCGCCTACGTCGAGCTCGAGGAAGGGCCTCGGGTCATGACCAACATCGTCGACTGCGACCCCGACGCCCTGAGCATCGGCCAGACCGTCGAGGTCACCTTCGATGACACAGGCGAGGGAGCCGCCCTCTACCGCTTCCGTCCCTGCTGACGCGCTCCCCTCTCCCCGACGAGCTCACCGAGCTGGCGGCGCACCTTGCCGCTGCCACCTACCGGTGGTTGGCGGTGCTGGGCGAGTTCGATCGCCGGGAGGGCTGGGCCGGCGCCGGGGTCCGCTCGTGCGCGCATTGGGTGTCCTGGCAGTGCGGCATCGACCTGCCCGCCGCCCGCGAGAAGGTCCGCGTCGCCCGCGCCCTCCCCGGCCTGCCTGCGATCGCGTCGGCGCTCGCCGCGGGGCAGTTGTCCTATTCGATGGTGCGGGCGCTGAGCCGGGTCGCCACCGCCGAGTCCGAGGCCGAACTGCTCGACGTGGCCCGCCACGGCACCGTCTCCCAAGTCGAACGCCTCGTGCGGCCCCGCGCCGCGCGACGGACGCCGACCTGTTGGACGACGCCCGCCACCAGCTCGAGGGCCGCCACCTCGCCACGCGCACCGACACGGACGGCAGCTACCTGCTCACCGCTCGCCTCCCCGCCGAGGCCGGTGCCGCGGTGGAGGCGGCGCTGCGGGCGGCGGTGGAACACGGTTCAGCTGAAACGCCCCACGGCTTCCCCGCCCGCCTCGCCGACGCCCTCGCCCTCGCCCTCGCCCTCGTGGCGGAGACCTACCTCGCCCAGCGCGACACCGCCGGCTCGCCCAGCGGCCGCTACCAGGTCGTCGTCACCGCCGACCAGGCCGCCCTCGCCACCGGCGAGGGCACCTGCCACCTCTCTGACGGCACCGTCATCGCGTCGGAGACCGCCCGCCGACTCGCCTGCGACGCCATCATCGTCGCCCTCGTCCTCGACGAGCACGGCGACCCCCTCCGCGTCGGCCGCCGCACCCGACGGGTCCCGCCCAAGCTGCGCCTCGCCCTCGACCTGCGAGACCGCCAGTGCCGCTTCCCGGGCTGCGCGAACCACGTCTGGGCCGACGCCCACCACATCACCCACTGGGCCCACGGCGGCCCGACCGACCTCGACAACCTGCTCTTGCTCTGCCACGTCCACCACGCCCTCGTCCACGAAGGCGGCTACCACGTCGACCACGACGGCACCTTCCACCAACCCAACGGCGCCCCCATCCCCCACACCGCCGGGCACGCCGACCACGTCCACACCCCCGGGATCACGCCCCACACCATTTCGCACCCATTGGGAAGGCGACCACCTCGACCTCGCCCTCACCACGCTCCTCCACCCCGAACGGGCCTTCGGGACCGCCGAGCCGGTGGCCGGCGTGTTGTGAGCGGGCGAACCGCTGGGCCGGCGCGGCCTACGATGAGCCGGCCAGAGGCCTCGCGGCAGGGCCCCGGGCGGACGACGTGGTGCCGCGTCGGGGGGTGGGAGACGTGCGCACGCGGTGCCGGGCCAGGTCATGAGCGACCGGGCCTACCACCTCGGCATCGATCTCGGCACCACGTTCACCGCCTGCGGCCTGGCTCGTGACGGGCGGGCCGAGGTGGTCACGCTGGGGGTGCGCACGGCGGCGGTGCCCACGGTCGCGCACCGCCTGGCCGGCGGCGCCTTCCTCGGCGGCGAGGCGGCCGAGAACCGGGCGGTCAGCGAGCCCGCCCGGGTGGCGCGCGAGTTCAAGCGACGCCTCGGCGACCCCACGCCGCTGCTGCTCGGCGGCCAACCTGTCGACCCCACCCGTCTCTACGCCGAGGTGCTGGGCTGGGTGGTCGACCACGCCCGCACCACCGAGGGGCAGGGCCCCGAACTCGTGGCCGTCACCCATCCCGCCACCTGAGGTGGGCACCGCCTCCGCCTGCTGGCCGAGGCCATCGAGGGAGCGGGCTGTCCCTCGACACGCTGATCCTGCCCGAGCCCGTGGCCGCCGCCACCTACTACGCCGCCAGCCGCCCGCTCGAGCGCGAAGACGTCCTCGTCGTCTACGACCTCGGCGGAGGCACCTTCGACGTGGCCGTCGTGCGCGAGCTCGAGGGCGGCTTCGAGCTCGCCGGGCCGCCCGAGGGCATCGAGCGGCTCGGCGGCATCGACATCGACGCCGCCGTGCTCGCCCACGTGGACGAGGTGATGGGCGGGGTGCTGGCCGACCTCGACCTGTCCGACCCCGGCACCCTGGCCGACGCCAGCCGCCTGCGGCGCGACTGCACGCTGGCCAAGGAGGCCCTGTCCGGGGACAGCGAGACGGCGGTGCGGGTGCACCTGGGCGGGCGCTCCGAGGTCGTGCGGCTCCGTCGTAGGCGTCGGCGACCACGTCGACGACGTAGGTCGTGCCGGGGGCGAGCCCGCCGATGCGATGGGTGCCGGAGGCGGCCGCGACCACGGCCCGGTCGACGAAGGTCCCGCCGGGGCACCAGTTGACCGAGACGTGGCGGACACGCCCG
>WHTX01000311.1 GCA_009377505.1 Acidimicrobiia bacterium | reverse complement strand
TAGGGCAGCCCGGCCCCTCGAGTCCCGACTGGACGTGCGCAGCGCGACGTTCCTGCGGAACCGGGAGGACATGCTCGAACAGCTGGCCGAGATCGACTGCCTGTTGGACGAGGCGGCCGCCGGGGGCGGTCCCAAGTCCCACGCCCGCCTGGCGGCGCGGGGCAAGCTCCCCATCCGCGAGCGGATCTCCCTGGTGCTCGACCCCGATACCCCGTTCCTCGAGGTCAGCCCGCTCGCCGCCTGGCACTCCGACTACGCCGTCGGCGGCGGCCTGGTCGTGGGCATCGGCACCGTTTGCGGGGTCGAGTGCCTGGTCATGGGCAACGACCCCTCCGTCCTCGGCGGGGCCATCACCCAGTTCGCCGGCAAGAAGATCACCCGGGCGCTGCAGATCGCCAGGGAGAACCGGCTGCCCTACATCCAGTTCGTGGAGTCGGCCGGGGCCGACCTGCGCGGCGACCCCGACCCCGAGCGCACCATGCGCACCCAGACCACCCACTTCGGCGAGACGGGCCGGCTCTTCTACGAGATCACCGAGCTCTCGAAGATGGGCATCCCCTCCATCTCGGTGGTCTTCGGCTCGTCCACCGCCGGGGGCGCCTACCAGCCGGGGATGAGCGACTACAACATCTTCATCCGGGGCCAGTCCAAGGTGTTCCTCGGCGGCCCGCCGCTCGTGAAGATGGCCACCGGCGAGGAGTCCGACGACGAGACTCTGGGCGGTGCCCAGATGCACACCGAGGTCTCGGGCCTGGGCGACTACCTGGCCGAGGACGAGCTCGACGGGCTGCGCCTGTGCCGCGAGGTCGTCTCCCACCTCAACTGGAACAAGGCCGGGCCCGGCCCGATCCTGCCCCCCGACGAGCCCGTGCACGACCCCGAGGACCTCCTGGGAATGGTGTCCCGGGACCTGCGCCAGCCGCTCGACGTGCGCGAGGTCATCGCCCGCATCGTCGACGGCTCGCGCTTCGAGGAGTTCAAGGCCCGCTACGGCACCACGCTCATCTGCGGCTGGGCCTCGGTGCACGGGTTCCCCGTCGGCATCCTGGGCAACAACGGCGCCTTGTTCTCCGACTCCTCCGAGAAGGCCACCCAGTTCATCCAGCTCTGCAACCAGATCGACGTGCCGCTGGTCTTCCTCCACAACATCACCGGCTACATGGTCGGCAAGGACTACGAGCGCTCGGGCATCGTCAAGAACGGCTCGAAGATGATCAACGCCGTGTCCAACTCCGAGGTGCCCCACATCTCGGTCATCCTGGCCAGCTCGTACGGGGCGGGCAACTACGGGATGTCGGGGCGGGGCTTCAACACCCGCTTCACCTACCTGTGGCCCACGGCGAAGATCGCGGTGATGGGGCCCAAGCAGATGGCCGGCGTCATCGGCATCGTGCGGCGAGGCCAGGCGGCCCGGGCCGGCCTGCCCTTCGACGAGGAGGAGGAGGCCGAGCGGGCCGCCGGCGTGGAGGCCTACGCCGAGGAGCAGTCGCTCGCCCTCTACGCCACCAGCCGGGTCTCCGACGACGGCATCATCGACCCCCGCGACACCCGCGCCGTGATCGCCCTGTCGCTCTCGGCATGCCATTCCAACAAGGTCGAGGGCGCCCGGAGCTTCGGCGTCTTCCGGATGTAGGCGGTTCCCGTGATCACCAAGCTCCTCGTCGCCAACCGGGGCGAGATCGCCCGCCGCATCATCCGCACCGCCCACGACATGGGCATCCGGACCGTGGCCGTCTACGCCGACGGAGACGCCGACGCCCCCTTCGTGGCCGAGGCCGGGGAGGCGTTCGCCCTCGGTGGCCGCTCCTCGGCCGAGACCTACCTGGTGGCCGACAAGCTGCTCGCCGTGTCCCGCCGCTCGGGGGCCGACGCCGTGCACCCCGGCTACGGCTTCCTCGCCGAGAACGCGGGGTTCGCCCGGGCGGTGGCCTCGGCCGGGCTGGTGTGGGTCGGCCCGTCGCCCGAGGCCATCGAGGCGATGGGCGACAAACTCGCCGCCAAGCGCCTGGCCGAGGAGGTCGGGGTGCCGACGCTGCCCTCCTCCACCGACCCCTCCGCCGCAGGAGCCGTGGGCTTCCCCCTGCTCGTCAAGGCGGCGGCGGGGGGCGGGGGCAAGGGGATGCGGGTGGTGGCCTCGGCGCCGGAGCTGCCGGCCGCCGTCGCCGCCGCCCAGCGCGAGGCGGCAGCGTCCTTCGCTGACGGAACGGTCTTCCTCGAGCGCTACCTGGCCCGGCCCCGCCACGTCGAGGTGCAGGTCCTCGGCGACGCGCACGGGAACCTCGTCCACCTCGGCGAGCGGGAGTGCTGATCCAGCGCCGCCACCAGAAGATCATCGAGGAGGCCCCCTCCCCCGCCGTCGGGCCCGAGCTGCGGGCGCGTCTGGGCGAGGCGGCGCTGCAGCTGGCCCGCGCCCTGGGCTACCGGTCGGCGGGCACGGTGGAGTTCCTCGTCGACGAGGCGGCCCAGCCGGGCGGCGAGGCCGGCGAGGCCGGCGCCGTGTTCTGGTTCCTCGAGGTCAACACCCGCCTCCAGGTCGAGCACCCCGTCACCGAGGCCGTGGTGCGGGTCGCGGGCCAGGCCCTCGACCTCGTGCGCGAGCAGCTGCGGGTGGCCATGGGCGAGCCCTTGGGCTACGGGCAGGGCGACGTCTCGCTCGACGGCCACGCCGTCGAGGCCCGCCTCTACGCCGAGGACCCGGGCAACGAGTTCCTGCCCGCCACCGGCCCCGTGCTGGCCTGGGAGCCGGCGCCGGCCCCGGTGGTGCGCTACGACAGCGGTATCGAGACGGGCTCGGTCGTCGGCGTCGAGTTCGACCCCATGCTGGCCAAGGTCATAGCCCACGCCCCGACCAGGCGCGAGGCGGCCCTGAGGCTGGCGCTCGCCCTCGAGCGGAGCCGCGTCCAGGGCCTCGTCACCAACCGCGACTTCCTGGTGGCCACCCTGCGGGAGCCCGCCTTCCTCGACGGCGACACCACCACCGACTTCATCGACCGGGTGCAGCCGCCCCGGCGTCGTCAGCTCACCCCCGAGCAGCTGTGCACGGCCGCCTTCGCCGCCGCACTGTGGCAGCAGGGCGAGAACCGCCGGGCGGCGCGGGAGCTGCGCAGCCTGCCGAGCGGCTGGCGCAACTCGAAGATGCCCGCCGAGCGGCTCGACCTGGCGGCGGGCGAGACCGAGCTCCTGGTGCGCTACCAGGCCCGCCGGGACGGGGGGTTCGCTCTGTGCTGCGGCGAGCACGAGTCGGTGGCCACCAGGGTGGCTACCCGGCCCGACGGCGTTGACGTGGTCCTCGACGGGCGGCGGGTCTCGGCGTCGGTGCTCCGCGCCGGTGCCCGATACCTCGTGCACGGGCCGGACGGCGACGTCGAGCTCGTCGCCAAGCCCCGCTTCCCCGACCCCCGGTCCGAGCTGCCGAGCGGGGGGCTGCAGTCGCCCATGCCCGGCCGGGTGCTCGAGGTGCGGGCCGCGGCCGGCGACCGGGTGCAGAAGGGGCAGGTCCTCGTGGTCATGGAGGCCATGAAGATGGAGCACCACCTCGCCGCGGCCACCGACGGCGTGGTCGCCGCGGTGCACGTGGCCGTCGACGACCAGGTCGACGGTGGTGCGGTGCTGCTGGTCGTCGACGCGGAGGGTTGACGCCCGCGCGCTGCGTGGAGTTGGGTGGGCGCTGGAGTTGGGTAGTGCGACAGCACGACAGGACGCTCGCCTGTCGTGCTGGCTCGGCGGGAGGAACCCAGGACATGCGACGCCCGAACCGGTTGACCGTGGCCATCGGCGCGGTCGTCGCCCTCTTCGGCTCGCTCACCGTGCTGGGGGGCACGGGCTCCGCGGCCGGCGCCCACGCCTACACCGAACAGCTCGTGGCCGACGCCGCCGGTGACTGCAAGGCCATCGGCGACTTCGACGGCGACGGCGTGGTGGACGTGGCCCTCGGCGGGCTCGTGCTCACCTGGTACCGCGGCCCGAGCTGGGAGCCCCAGCCGGTGCGGGGCGCCGAGCGGGAGTTCACCACCGACTGCCAGGCCGCCGATGTCGACGGCGACGGCGACCTCGACCTCGTCGTGCCCGACGGGCTGCCCGGTGCCGGCAACCTCTACTGGTTCGACAACGACGGCGCCGGCGCCTTCACTCGCCGCCTGATCGGGGCCTCGGGCTACCGCCACGACGTGGAAGTGGCCGACCTGACCGGGGACGGCCGCCTCGACGTGGTCGCCCGGCGCATCGGCGACCTGACCGTCTGGTACCAGGACGGGCTCGGGGGCTGGGGCTCCCGCCGGCTCTCCACCCGGGGCGGGGAGGGCACGGCCACGGGCGACGTCGACGGCGACGGCTGGGTGGACGTGCTCGTCGGCGGCTACTGGCTGCGCAACCCGGAGGCGATCACCGGCGCCTGGGTCGAGCGCACGATCGCCCCCACGGACTGGGCGTCGGTCGCCGTGGGCGACGTGGACGGTGACGGGGGCGCCGACGTGGTGCTCGGGCCCATGGAGTCCACCGGGGACGAGCACGCCTGGTACTCGGCCGCCGACCCGCTCACCGGGCCCTGGGTTCGCCACGTCATCGAGGCGGGCACGGGCGCCGGCTTCCACACGCACGAGCTCGCCGACATGAACGGCGACGGCCGGCTCGACCTGGTGACGGGCAAGATGACGGGCGGCGTGTGGGTCTACGCCAACCGGGCCGAGGGCTGGGAGGAGCGACGGGTCTCGGACCGCAAGGCCCACAACCTGCGGGTCGGGGACATCGACGGCGACGGCGTGGCCGACATCTTCAGCAGCGGCTACCTGGGCAACCCGCCGGCCTACGTGCTCTTCGGGCCGAGCCCCCCGCCGCCCACGTCCTCGACGCTGCCGACGCCCACCGAGCCCCCGCCGCCGACGACCGCGCCGCCGTCGACGACCGCCCCTCCACCGCCGACTGCGCCCCCGCCGCCCACGGTCGTGAGCGTGGTGGCCACCGGCGACGCCCACGTGCGCGACGGGAGCACGGCGGCCACGAACTACGGCAGCTCGCCCGTGCTCGAGGTGAAGACGGACGGCGTGTACGGCTACTCGCGCCAGGCCTACCTGACATTCCCGCTCCCCGGCGCCGCGGAGCCGGAGCGGGCGGTGCTGCGCCTCAACGCCCAGCTCCAGAAGGGCAGCCTCGGCCTCGCCGCCCACGAGGTGGCGACCGCCCCGGACGAGGCGACGGTGACCTGGTACCGGCGCCCGGCCTTCGGGGCGTCGTTGGCCACCCACACGGTCACCGGCACGGCGAAGCAGCTGGTCGAGCTGGACGTCACCGAGGCGGTGCTGTCGGCGCGCGCGGCCGGCGAGGGCACGGTCACGGTCGGGCTGCGGGCCACGACGAGCGGGGAACCGCTGCTGCGGGTCGACACGAGGGAGGCGTCCACCGGAAAGCCCCTGCTGGTCACGACGCTGGGACCGTCGTCACCGGGCTCGACGACGACCACGACGACGCCGATGCCGACCACGACGGTGCCGACCACGTCGACGACGGCTCCGACCACGTCGACGGAGCCGACCACGACGAGCGCGCCGCCGAGCACGACCAGCACGTCCGGCCCCCCGCCCACGACCACGTCGTCGACGACGCCGACGGAGCCTCCGACCACGACGACGACCGGCCCTCCGCCCAGTTCGACGACTACGACCACGGGCGTGCAGCCCACCATCCTGAGCGTGGTGGCCACCGGCGACGCCCAAGTGCGGGACGGCGACTCGTCGGGCACGAACTACGGCAGCACGCCCACGCTCGAGGTCAAGGCCGCGCCGGCCGCGGGCGCTACCCGTGAGGCCTACCTGACCTTCCCCATCCCCGGCGCCATGGACCCCCGCCGGGCCGCGCTGCGCCTCACGGTCATGGCCGAGGCGGGCAGCGTCGACCTTGCCGCCCACCAGGTGGCGAGCGCTCCGGACGAGCTCACGCTGACCTGGGACCGCCGCCCGGCGTTCGGGGGGCTCATCTCCAGCCGGACCATCACCGGCCCGGCCGAGGGCGAGGTGGTGGACCTCGACGTCACCGCCGCGGTGCTGGCCGCCCGTGCAGCCGGCGAGCGCACGCTCACCATCGGCCTGCGCGCCGCGTCGGTCGACGGGGCGCTGCTCACCGTGGCCAGCCGGGAAGCGCCGAGCGGCAAGCCCCTGCTGGTGCTCCAGCACCCATAGCCAGCCCTGATCTTTCATGAGGCTC
>WHTX01000310.1 GCA_009377505.1 Acidimicrobiia bacterium | reverse complement strand
TGGAGGCTCCGCTCGGTGACGTCCTCGTCGAGCACGTCGTGGTACTCGACGCCCTCGGCCCCCGTCACGCCCTCCACGAGGCGACGGGCGTCACCGCTGGGGTTGGCGACACCGGCCCGGGCGAGCCGGTCGACGGCCTCGGCCTGCACCACGCGCCAGCGCACCGGGACGGCTAGCCCTCGGCGAGCTGGCGGGCTCGTTCGTCCTGGGAAAGGGCATCGAGGACGTCGTCGAGCTCGCCCCCGCCGAGGACCCGGTCGAGCTTGTAGAGGGTGAGCCCGATGCGGTGGTCGGTGACCCGGTTCTCCTTGAAGTTGTAGGTCCGGATCTTCTCCGAGCGCCCGCCGCCGCCCACCTGCTCGCGCCGCAGGCCCGAGCGCTCGGCGGCCAGGCGGTCGGCTTCGAGCTTCAACAGGCGGGAGCGGAGGACGGTCATCGCCTTGGCCCGGTTCTGGAGCTGGGACTTCTCGTCCTGCATGGTGACGACCAGACCGGTGGGCCGGTGGGTGATGCGCACGGCGGAGTCGGTGGTGTTGACGTGCTGGCCCCCGGCGCCCGACGAACGGTAGACGTCGACCTGGAGGTCGTTCGGGTCGATGGCGACGTCCACCTCCTCGGCCTCGGGCAGCACGGACACGGTGGCCGCGGAGGTGTGGACGCGGCCCTGGGCCTCGGTCGCGGGCACGCGCTGCACCCGGTGGGGGCCGGCCTCCCACTTGAGCCGGCTCCACGCCCCGTCACCGGCGACACGGAAGACGACCTCGTTGTAACCCCCCATGGGCGACGGGCTGGCCGACATCGCTTCCACCTTGAACCCCTGCCTGGTGGCGTAGGCGCGGTACATCTCGTAGAGGTCCCGGGCGAAGAGGTTGGCTTCCTCCCCGCCCTCGGCGCCCCGGATCTCGACGATCACGTTCTTGTCGTCGTTCGGGTCTCGGGGCAGGAGCAGCACCCGTAGCTCCTCCTCGAGCTCGGCCACCGCCGCCTCGCTGGCGGCGATCTCCTCCTTGAGCTGGGCGCGCTCCTCCCCCGTCGCCTCTTCGGAGAGCTCGCGAGCCGCCTCGACGTCGCCCTCGACCTCGCGCAGCCGGCGTGCCCGGGAGACGATGGCCTCGAGCTGCTTGTAGCGCCGGCTCTCGGAGGCGTAGCGACGCTGGTCGGCGAGCAGCGCAGGGTCGCCCATGCGCACCTCCAGGTCGCTGAACTCCGCTTCCAGATCGCTCAGCCGGTCACGCACCGCGGACAACGATAGGCGCACGGCCGTGTCGCCCCGGGTCGGCAGGGGCGCGGCTCAAAGGGGCCAGGGGCCCTCGACGGCGACGAGGCGGGCCGGCCGCCTCAGCAGGGCCGCCGCCCGTCGGAGCGGCGGGTACTGGTCACGGGCGGGGGTGACGAGCACGAGGTCGGCGTCGGGCGCGTAGCGATCCCGGGCGTCGGCGGCGATGGGCACCGCCTCGAGGTCGACGCCGACCGAGCAGGCCACCACGATCGGGGCCCCGTCGGGCCCCTGCCCGGCGGCCAGGGCGGGGACAGGGTCGATCAGGTTCTGGCGAGGCAGGGGCGGCTCCAGGGGGGCCAAGCTGGTAGCGCCCACCAGGCCGGGGTCGCCCAACACGGAGGCCCGCAGCCAGCGGGGGCGGGCCAGGCGGTTGAGCAGGTGGGGGGCGGCGCCCGGCCGCCGGTGCGCCCCGACCACCTCGACGACGTTGCGGACGGCGTCCTCGGCCGAGCGGAGGGCGCCCATCACCACCGACGCCGCCCGGTCGTTCTTGCCGACGCCGACCTCGAGCGCCCACCCGCTCGGGGCGGCCTCGTCGGGCACGACCCGGCCGACCTCGAGGCCGAGGATCTCGGCGAGGACGACGCCGTGCTCGACGACCAGGTCGGCGCCCCGCCTGCGTAGCGGCTCGGCCACGACGAGGGCGTCCTCTGGTGGCGCGAGCACCTCGGCGTGGGGCGCGGGTCGCGCTTCCTCGAGCGTGGTGCCGCGCACGCTCCACGCCCGCACCGTCGGCGCGAGCAGGGCGGCGCGCCGAGCGGCCACGCCGGCGTCCACCTCGACCACGACGTGGAGCCCGCCAGCGAGACCGACCTTGTCGGCCCACACGAGGGCGAGGCCCAAGCCCCACGCCCGGGCCTCGAGGAGCACCACGCCCTCGTCGCCGTCGTGCAGCGCGGGGAGCCCGCTGAGGTCCTCCTCGGCCCAGTCGCGCCCCCCGAAGCGCTCCCGCGCCAGGGCACGCAGCTTGGCCCGGGCCAGCCGGGCGCGCTGGGCGTCACCGAGTGAGGGGGCGGGGGTCGTCATGCTCAGCTGCTCGTGGCGGTCGCGGCCGGCTCAGAGGGAGGGCGCCTTGGCCACCTCGGCCAGGAACTCGTCGTTCGAGGGGAAGGTCTGCATCCGGTCGAGGAGCAGCTCGAGGCCAGCGGCTTGGCCGCCGCCTTCACCGGCGAGGCCGGCCAGCACGCGCCGCAGCTTCCACACCTGCTGAAGCTGCTCGGGCTCGAAGAGCAACTCCTCGTGGCGGGTGGAGGAGGCGTCGACGTCGATGGCCGGGAAGATGCGCTTCTCGGCCAGGCGGCGGTCGAGGCGCAGCTCCAGGTTTCCCGTGCCCTTGAACTCCTCGAAGATGACCTCGTCCATGCGCGAGCCCGTCTCGACGAGTGCGGTGGCGAGGATGGTGAGCGAGCCGCCCTCGTCGACGTTGCGGGCCGCCCCGAAGAACTTCTTGGGCGGGTAGAGGGCGCCGGTGTCGATGCCGCCGGACATGACCCGACCCGTCGCCGGTGCCGCGAGGTTGTAGGCCCGGGCCAGGCGGGTGATGCCGTCGAGGATGATGACCACGTCGTCACCGGACTCCACCATCCGCTTCGCTCGCTCGAGGGTCAGCTCGGCGACCTGGGTGTGCTCGTCCGCAGGCCGGTCGAACGTCGAGGCCACGACCTCGCCCTGGATCGAGCGCCGCATGTCGGTGACCTCCTCCGGGCGCTCGTCGACGAGGAGGACGATCAGCTTCACCTCGGGGTTGTTCCGCTCGATCGCCTGGGCGACCTGTCTCATCACCGTGGTCTTGCCCGCCTTGGGCGGCGACACGATGAGGCCGCGCTGGCCTTTGCCGATGGGCGAGACGAGGTCGATCACCCGGGCCGTGAGGTCCACGGGGCCGTCGGGGGACTCGAGGCGCAGCCGCTCGTCGGGGAACTGCGGGGTGAGGTCCTCGAAGCGCGATCGGCCACGCGCCTGCTCGGGGTCTCGGCCGTTGATCTGGTCGACCCGCAGGAGGGCGGGGTTCTTCTCGCCCCGGCCGGCGGGCCGGCTGGCGCCGGTGACCTGGTCGCCCTTCCGCAGGCCGAACTGGCGGACGAACTTCGAGGGGACGTAGACGTCCTCCTTGGACGGCAGGTAGCCCCGCACTCGGAGGAAGCCGTAGCCCTCTTCGCGCAGGTCGAGGTGCCCACCGACCTGGACCTGCTCCAGGTCCCCGCCCGGGCTCGGCGCGGGGGCGCTCTCGGGGGCGGGGTTGGCGTGGGGCTGGGCGGCGGGCGGCAAGCCCTCGGGCCGGTTGCGGTCCTTGCCCCGGCGGCGGCGGCGGCGGCCGGTGCCGTCGCCGCCAGCGTCGTTGGCCTGCCCATGGTCACGGCCCCGGGGACCGACCTCGTCGTCGTGCTCGCCTGCATCACCGCGACGCTCCGGGACCTGCTCCTCGTCGAGGGCGGGGCCGCTGTCGGCTCGCCCTTCGAGGGGGTCGAAGACGAAGCGCGCCCCAGGGCCGCCAGCCTTGGGCTCGGCCTGCCGGCGCGGCTCGCCGCGCCCCGTCGAAGGCCGATCAGGCGAGCGCCCCGAGGGCGAACGGCCGCTGGTCGGCGCCACAACGGCGGGCTCCCTCTCGGCTGCTCGGGCGGCGCGGCCGTTGCCCCGTCGGCTGGTGGGGCCCGGCGCGGCGGTAGCCTCGCCCTCTCCCTCGTTCGCGGCGTCACCCTCGCTCTCGCTCTCGCCCTCAGCCGCACCGGTCTGCGCCGGTGCCGTCGGGCGCGCCACGGCGGTCGGCGCGACCTCGGCGGCACCGCCGTTGGCCGACGCGTCCGCTGGCGAGCCTTCTGCTGCGTCCGCTGGCGCAGCGCCTTCGGCGGCGCCCGCTGGCGAGCCTCCGGCGGCCTCGGTGAACAGCGACGGCGCCTCGTCGGACCGTGCCTTGGCCCGTCCCCGCTTGGGAGCAGGCGCCGCTTCGGTGGCCGCGCCACCGCCGCCCACTCCGGACAGCTCGAGGATCAGGTCGATGATCTGGTCCTTACGGGCCCGCGATGGCGGCTTGCGCCCCATGGCGGTGGCGATTGCCTGGAGCTGCTCGCGGTCCTTCTTCTGCAGCGCCGCTCGCTCCAGCTCGTGGGCGTCAACGCTCACTCAGGCCTCTCTCTTCTCCACCAGCGGCCTCCGATGCGTCGCCTTCCCGGGTACCGAGAGGCAGGTTGGGGGGCACGCGTCGATGCGGGGCGTGGCGGAGGACTCGTCGCTCTGGATGGTGGCTCGCGCGCAAAACGTCGGTACCCACAGGGTTCGCGAGCGGATGGACGTGCGAACGGGGGACGGTCGTCGAAGGACACCACCCCCGCTCGCCCCCGCTGCAAGTCAGGCAGGCGCCAACATGAGGCGAGCCGGTGAGGAGATGCTAGCCAGGGCGGCCGAGGGAAGGCAACAGCACGCGTCTGCCCAGGTGAGGGGCGCGGCCACCGCTTCAGCGAACCCCGACGAGCCGCCCCATGAGCGTGTGGGCGGCCACGGGCGGGCAGGCGGCTGTGGCCGGCTCGCTGTAGGTGCCCCCCGGCCCGGGCTCCGTCGAGTCCACCAGGAGGTAGGGCACGCTGTCCCGGGTGTGGGTCCGCAGGCGCACCGGTGTGGCATGGTCGGGCAGGAGGAGCAGCCGCCACGGCCCCATGGCGTCGAGGCCGTCGACGAGGCTGGCCAGGATGTCCCGGTCCCAGGCCTCGAGCGCCCTGACCTTCTCCTCGACGCTGCCGGCGTGGCCCGCCTCGTCGGTCGCCTCCACGTGCACGATGAAGAGGTCGTGGCCGCGCTCGAGGCCGGCGAGGGCTGCCTCGCCCATGGCCGCGTAGTCGGTGTCGAACCAGCCGGTGGCCCCGGGAACCTCGACGACCTCGAGCCCGGTCAGCACGCCGAGGCCGCGCACCAGGTCGACCTCGGTCACGAGCCCGCCCGACACGCCGAACCGGTCACGGAAGGCGGGCAGCCGCGGGACGCGGCCCTGGCCCCAGAGCCAGATCTGGTTGGCCTCGACGCCATTGCACCTGCTGACGACTGGGCGGGAGCGGTCCATGAGGTCGACCAGCCGGCGCGCCGCCGGGCCGCTCGGGGGGACGGCCGGCTGCCCGGTGAGGTCGTGGGGGGGCACGCAGTCGGCCTCCAGCCAGGAGGGCGGGGCCAGCATGATGTGGCGGTACTGCACGCCGGGGTGGAAGGAGACCTCGCCGCCGAGGGCGTGGTCGAGGGCGGCGATGGCCTCACTGGCCGCATCGGTGTCCGGGTGGCCTCCGGCGAAGTCGACCATCGTGCCATCGGTGCCGACGGTGACGAGGTTGCAGCGGTAGGCGATGCGGTCACCCTCGAAGTCGAGGCGCATGGCCGCGGCTTCGATGGGCGCCCGGCCCGTGTGGAACTCGGCCGGGTCGTAGCCGAAGATCGACATGTTGCCCACGTCGCTGCCCGGGGGGAGCCCCTCGGGGATGGTGGCGGCGCGCCCGACCGCGCCCCGTGCGGCCAGGGCCTGGAGGTTCGGCAGGTGGGCGGCCTCGAGGGGAGTGCGGCCCCCGAGCTCGTCGATGGGCTCGTCGGCACAGCCGTCGGGGACGCACACCACGTACTTCATGGCCCGCCATCATGCCAGGGGACCGGCCCGCCGCCGCAGCCGGCGGTGGGTCAGCCGCGGGCGTGCGCGGCGATGTAGCCGGCCACGCTGGCCCGCTCGGCGGGCAGCTCGGTCAGGCGCTCGGGCCGGTCCAGCAGGTCGGCGAGGCGTGCCGGGAGCGCGGGGCGCACGCCGGTGGCCGCCTCGACGGCGTCGGGGAACTTGGCCGGGTGGGCGGTGCCGAGCACGACCATCGGCTCGGGGGTGGCGCCGTGCTGGCGGGCGGCGGCCACGGCCACGGCGGTGTGGGGGTCGACCAGGCGGCCGGTGCGTTGGTAGAGGTCCTTGATGGT
>WHTX01000015.1 GCA_009377505.1 Acidimicrobiia bacterium | reverse complement strand
CCGAGGATGGCATGGAGCTCGGCAGGGTCGACCTCGGCCCACTCGCCCCGGACCCTGACGAGCTGCTGCTTGGCCGCGGCGGCGCGGGCCAGGGCGGACAGCTCGGCCCTGGTCAGGCGGCGCCCCCCGAGCGCCGCCTCCCAGGTGAAGGACACGAGCTGGTCGAGGCCGAAGCCGGACTCGGTGACCACGCCCGGCGTCGCCGCGCCCGAGGAGGTCTTGGCCCGCAGGGCGATGCGCCCGCGTCGAGCCCACCACGAAGGCAACAGCAGGGCCACGCCCACGTCGGCCAGGGCCTCGGTGCGGTCCCGGACCAGGCCGAGCAGGGTCGGCGTGTCGAGGAGCACCTCGGTGGGCGCGGCCTCGTCGAGCAGGACGGCCAGCTCGGGTGCGACCCGGGTCAGCCGCCCGAGACCGGTGAGGACGTCCTCGATGGCACCGGCGGCGAAGGGAACGGCGCCGTCCCACAGCTCGGCGAGGGGCACCAGCAGGCTCGGCTCCTCCGCGTCCTGGACGAGCAGTTCGACCGCCCAGCGCTCATCGTGCGGGCAGGTGGCGTCCTCTGCGGGCTCGTGGACGCGCAGGCAGAGGCGTGCCCGGCCGAGCGAAGCCGCTCCCGACGCCAGCCAGGCGTCGAGCGCGGCGGCGAAGGCAGCCACCTTGGCCGCGGGCAGGGAGGCAGCCAGGTACGGGTCGAGCGAGCTGAGGGACACCAGCCAGGCGTGGGGGACGGCCCGGCGCCCCGCCCTTCGCTCCAGGAGCTCGACCGAGGCGCCGTGCAGCCGGCGCCGCACCTCGCCGTCGACGGCGTCGGCCAGGGCCGAGGCGGCCTCGGCGTGGCCCTCGAGCGTGTCCTCGGGCAGGAGCGAGGCGAGCACCTCACGGTCCCCGACGGCAGGCAGGGGCCACCACCGGGACCGCGCCCGGCCGGTGATGTCGACCTCCATGCCCGGCACCACCCGGCCCGAGTCGACCAGCAGCCGGGCCACGGCGGCCAGGCGGTCAGCGTCGATGGCCGACGGTGCCGACAAGGTGGCGTTCATGGCCGGCCAGTATGGCCGGGCCCTGCTGTCGGGCGGTGCCTTTGGGGGAGCGGCCGCCGAAGCGGCGACGGCGACTGTTGACCGATGGTTCATGCCTCGGCCCGGGTGCCGACCGACGCCTCAGCGGAGACGCCACCTGGCGGCCGAGCCTGTCCGGTCTCGCAGGAGGCCTCGTCCCGTGCCTCAGCGCTTGGGGATCGGCAGGTCAGTGGGGTAGGTGATGTCGATCTCGGTGATGGACTTCGGGAGGTCCTTGGTGTTGTTGGTGAGGAAGCGGTCGGCGCCGGCGCCGACCGCGGTGGCGAGGTGTACGGCATCGGCGGCACGAAGCCCGTACACCGCGCCGAGCGCCGTGGCGAGGTCCGCGGTCGCGTCGTCCAGAGGGCGCAGCTCGAGCCGACTGAGCAGAGCGCCGAGCGCGGCCAGCTCGTCGCTGGCCCCGTCGCGGAGCGGCTTCGCCATGAGCTCGGGCAGGAGAAGGAGCGAGCCGATACCTGCCACGACGCCTTTGGCCTCGACCGCTCCCGAAGGGAACAAGTGGCGGACTCGCCGGCCCAACTCGTGCCCGGGCACGGCAGCGTAGATCAACACGTCGGCGTCGAAGGCGTCCACGTCGCGCTCCGCTGGCGGTCGGACCGGGCAGCTCGCACCTCGGCGACAAGCGCTTCGGCCCGGTCCTTGGTCAGCGTCGGCTGGTCCCGCAGCGGCGACCGCCGAGCCTCGTCGAGGACCTCGCGGACGTTCGCCGCCACGGCCAACGTCTCGCCCGCTCGGCGCACCCGGAGGATGTCCGGGTTCACGACGACGGCGACGGGCCTGCCGTGGCGAGTGAGGGTGACCTCCTCACCGGCGAGGACGCGCTCGATGATCTCGGGTAGCGCCGCCCTCGCCTGGCTCACGGTCATCGTCGACGACATGGGAGAACTGTACAGCGTCGTACGTCGATGTACATGCACCACGGGCCGCGCTGGCGCCCTGGGTCGTCGAGCCAGCGACAGGGGGCCCGCCACGCTCCACTGCCCGTCGCCTTCGAGCGGCGAGCCGCCGACCCCGGGGCCCGCCGTCCCGCCCGCCTCTCATTCCTCGGGGTAGCGCCAGGGGTGCTCGGGTTGTGCGGCCGTCTCGTCGATCGTCCAGTTGGGGATGGCCAGGCCCTCGGCCACGGGGCTGAAGACCAGGCGCATGCGGCTGCCGACGCCCACCGAGGCCACGGCGTCGGGGCCGGCCAGGCGGCCCTCGGGGGTCACCAGGTTGCCGACGACCCGCAATGCCTCGTGCTCGGTGGGCTGGCCCCGCTGGGTGTCGAGCTCGACGAGGAGGACCAGGTAGGGCACGAAGGGCCGGAAGGCGGGCTGGATGGCGTGGTGGACCTCGGTGTAGCTGTGCACCGTGCCCCGGCCCTCGACCGGCACCCAGTCGTAGGAGCGGTCTCGGGTCCACGGGCAGGCGGTGGTGGGCGGGTAGCGCAGGAGCCCGGACGTGCGCCCGCGCTGGAGGCGGAAGTCCCCCGCCGCGCACCAGCGGAAGTAGGCCAGGTTCTCCTGGTCGACGTCGTCGAGCTGGACCGGCATGCCCAGGTACTCGCCGTGGATGGCCATGCCGTCAGCCCCCTGCGCCCTGCTGCATGACCATGGCCGAGGTGGTCAGCGGGTTCGCCCAGCCGAGGTTGGCCGACAGCTCGGCGCCCCGGACCTGGCGGCAGCCGCCCTCGGCGTAGTCGTAGGTGTGACGGCGCCGCCCGTCGTCCCCGACCGTGCAGGAGTCGTCGACGTCGCCCCGGAGTTGGCGGACGTTCTCGATGACCATGTTCATGCCGTGCGTGTAGCCCTCGCAGAGGTGCCCGCCCGAGGTGTTGTTGGGGCGGCGGCCGCCCAGCTCGATGGTGCCGTTCGAGACGTAGTCGCCGCCCTCCCCCTTGGCGCAGAAGCCGTAGTCCTCGAGCTGGAGCATGGAGGTGAAGGTGAAGGCGTCATAGGAACCGGTGAGGTCGATCTCGTCGGGGCGCACGCCGGCGTTGGGCCAGAGGATGTCCTTGGCGTAGTGGCCGGCGACGGTGGAGATGGGGCCGTGCTGGTAGTGCATGTCGGCCCGGGGCTTGGAGCATCGCCCGACCACGGAGCGGATGGTGACGAGCGGTTGGCGCAGGTCCCGGGCCCGCTCGGCCGAGGTGACGATGACGCAGGTGGCGTTGTCGGTCTCGACACAGCAGTCGAGCAGGTGGAGCGGCTTGCAGATCATGCGGCTGGCCACGACGTCCTCGGGGGTGACCCTGGTGCGGTAGTAGGCCTTGGGGTTGTTGGAAGCGTGCTTGGAGTGGGCGGCCTTGACGTGGGCGACCTGGAGGGGGGTGGTCCCGTAGTCGTACATGTGGCGCAGGAACGTGGGGGCGAACATCTGGCCCGCCGACTGCCAGCCGTAGGCCCGCATGTGGAGGGCGTCGCCGGCGATGGGCGCCTGGGCGCGGGCGCCGGTGCCGCCGATGCGGACCTGGGTGTAGCCGTTCATGGAGCGGAAGACGGCGACGGTGCTGCACATGCCGGCTTCGATGACGCCGATGGCGATGCCGACGAGGGCCTCGGTGGAGGACCCGCCACCGAAGCAGTCCATGTAGAAGTTCAGCCGGATGCCGAGGTCGCCGGCGACGAAGGTGGAGAACGTCGAGTCGTTGCCCGAGTAGCTGAGCATGCCGTCGACGTCGGCCGACTCCAGCCCGGCGTCGTCGAGGGCGTTGCCGATGGCCCACGTGGCGAGGTTGCGGGTGGTCTCCACAGATCCCCGCCGGTAGCTCGTCTCCCCCACGCCGACGATGGCGTACTTGCCCGCCAGGTTGCGGGGCGTCGAGGCGTCCATGTCGCTCACCGGTCGTCCTCCCCCAAAGGCCAGCCGCCGGCGGGGGAGGCTACCTGCTCGGTCGCCGGGGGAGGTGGCGGCGGACTCGCACGAGCAGGCGCACCATCTCCTCGGCCAGCTCGTCCGGCTGGGCCCGCGGGTTGTTGTAGACCACGTACTCCTTGGCCACCAGCGTGGCCAGGTAGTCGAGCACGGCGGCCTCGTCGTCCTTGACCAGGAGGTAGTCGGCGTGGCGGTCGTTGTAGAGGACCATGCCCCGATCGGGGTCGAAGCGTGAGCGGGCGGAGCCGGGCTCGGGGTCGACCGCCAGGGAGGGCAGCGCCGAGGTCCGTTGCCTTCGACCCGCGTCACCCTTCCCGTCGCTCGCCTCTGCGGCGGACGGTGGCGGCGCGCTCACCGGATCGCTGGGCGGGGGCAGCAGCTCGTCGAGACCGGGGCCTTCCCGCTCGGTGCCGTCCCGGCCGCCGCCCAGGGGCTCCTCCCCCTCCCCCCCACCGCCCCGGGTGGCGTCGCCAGAGCCGCTCGGGTCGAGGTCCCAGAGCTGGCTGCGCATGGGGTTGTCGAGCTCGGTCAGCTCCTTGAGCACCCGGCCGAACACCCGGCGGACGGCGTCGGCCAGCCGCTCCGAGGTCCGCTCGTCGATCTCCCGCGCGACCCGTTCGACGGCGCGGGCCACGGCGGGGGTGACCGCCCGCAGGGCGTCGACGAAGACGGGGAAGGCGTCCCGGTCGCGCAGCACCGCCCGCCGACCGGCCGTCTGGTGCAACGCAGGGAAGGCGATCTGGCCCGAGACCTGGTCGGAGTCCCAGGGCGGGCCGGAAAACTCGTCCAGCTCGCACAGGTGCTCGATGATCGACGTGCCCGCCCGGCCCACGACGGCTACCCGCCGGCGCTTGCCGTCCGGGGGCGCCACGTACAGCGCGAACTCGATCTTCCCCCAGAGGGTCGAGCGGGCGGGCACCTCGAGGCGGATGCCGTCGGGGCGCTCGGGGGTGACGAGCTCGACGCTGCGGCCCTCGACGACCTCGATGCCGTAGTCGCCCCGGGCCAGGGCGGCGCTACGCCGGGCGCGCAGGTAGTCGACGACCTTGCGCTGGGTGAGGACGCGCAGCACGTCAGGGTCGAGGTCGGAGAGGTAGACGGTGGTGCCTGGCGTGGCCCGGGCGCGGCGACGCTCCCGCTCGAGCTGGGCGTCGGCCTGGCCGCGGGAGAGACGGAGCGCCCAGGTCTCGGTCGAGCCGTCGGCGCGGGAGACGACGTCGCAGCGCCCGCCGAGCTGCTGGAAGGCGAGGATGCCGATCGCCTTCTCGCCCAGCGTGCGGTCGTCGCCGGCCTTGGCCGATTCGAAGAGGTTGCGGGTCACCTCGCGGCGGCGGTCGGGGGACATGCCCCGGCCGTCGTCGTCGACGACGATCACTGGCCGGACGCCGCGGCGGCGAAGGAGGACGCGGATGCGCTCGCCGCGATGGTCGCCCTCGGCGTACTCGTCGGCGGCGTTGGAGACGAACTCGTTGAGGGCGTCCTTCGGGTCCTGGTACGCCTGCCGGCTGACCAGCACCGCCTTGGCCAGGTTCCCGATCCGCAGCCGGACCCGCTCTGGCTTGGCCCCCCTCGTGCCGGCCTTCCTCCCCCCCGGGCCGGCCCGCTCGTGGTCGCCATGGCTGCATGTTGCCATGGGTGCCGCCGGCGGCAGTAAGTAGGCGGGGCGCTCCTCGCGGCTCCATGGGGGTGGGTGATCTAGGCCGTCAGTGGTCCTCCCGATCCCCGGACGCGCCACGTGACGCGTGCAAGGGGCCGAGTGTGGTTCCGCCTTGCACCGAATTCGGTGCTGACTCGTGTCGGTCGACGGGCCGATGGCTTCTCCCGGGGTGCTCCGACGTCACCGCTGGGCAGGATCGGCCCCACGCCTCCGTCGGCTCCGGCTGCCGCCGTCGCTCAGCCCAGGCCGGCGCGGTGGTCGGGGTGGGCGATGGCGGTGAGCGCCTCGGCCCGCTCCTCGCCCGAGCGCCCCCGCAGCCGGGCCACGCCGTACTCGGTCACCACCCGATCGACCAGGTAGCGAGCCACGGTGGTTGGCGTCCCGGCAGCCAGTTGCCGGACGATGCGCGACAGCGTGCCACCGGCGGCCACCGACGGGAGGGCAACGACACCGCACCCCTCGGGGGCCAGGTCGGCGCCCAGGGCGAAGTCGGGCTGCCCGCCGGGGCCGGAGAGGACACGGTCGCCCGCCACCTCGGCGTTGACCGACCCGTCGAGCGCTACCTCGAGGGCGGAGTTGATGGCGGTGAAGCGAGCCTGGCGGGCGAGCACGGGCACTCCGTGGCTGTAGGCGGAGCTGACAGTGCACACCTGGGGGTTGCGGTGCACCCAGTCGAAGGCGCGGCGGGTGCCGATCACGCCGGCCACGACCAACAGGCCGGGGTCGAGGCTCTTGCGACGGCCGGTGAGGACTCCCGCTTCGACGAGGTCGACGACCGTGTCGCCCACCATGCCGCCGTGCAGGCCCAGGTCGGACCGGTCGCCCAGCTGGGCCAGCACGCTCTCGGGGATGGCGCCGATGCCGAACTGCAGCGTCGCCCCGTCGACGACCTGCGCGGCGGCGTGGGCGCCGATGGCCCGGGCCGTCTCGTCGGGTCGGGGCACGGCCAGCTCGACAAGGGGGTGCTCGACCTCGACGAGCAGGTCGAAGGCCGAACGGTCGCACTCCGTGGCCCCGAAGGTGTAGGGCATGGCCGGGTTCACCTCGGCGATGACCAGGGCCGCGGTGCGCACGATCTCGGTGGTGACCCCGCCCGACACACCGAGGCTGAAGCGCCCGTCGGGCCCGGGCGGGCTCACCTGGACGAGGGCCACGTCGACCGGCAGCGGCCCCTGCGGTGACAGGAGCCGGGCGAACTGCGAGTAGCTGGCGGAGACGGAGCGCAGGGCGCCGGCCTTCCGCATGGGCTCCACCGCCGGCGTCGGCTGGAGGCTGGTGAGCGTGAAGGGAGCCCCGGGCGCGCCGAAGGGCGAGAGCGCCCCGATGAGGTAGTCGGTCACCAGCTCGAGGGCGCGCCAACGGTCCCGCGCCTCGGTGAGCCCGTCGACCAGGGTGACCGGCAAGCCGCAGGTCGGGGCGATGTACACCCGGGCGCCGCTGGGGATGGCGTCGAAGGCCTCGGACAGGCTCGCCCGGCGGCCCGGGCGCGTCCGGCCGGGAGGCAGGGGGTCGAGCTCGACCCGGGGGCCGGCCGCGGGCGGTCGTCCACCGGTCACGGACAGGGATGCTAGTCCCGATGCCCTTCTTCTCCCGGACCACGCCCCAGAGACGCTCCTCGCCCACTGAGTAGCAGGCATGGAACTACCGTACCCCGCAGGTCATCCACCTCCACACCAGACCACACGTATACTTCCGGTATGGCAGACGTGACGACGATGAAGATCGCGACCGCCACCCGCGACCGTCTCCGGGCGCTGGCCGCCGAAGGCGACTCGCTCGAGGACGTCGTCGTCGCCGCCCTGGACGCCTACGAGGCGCAGCAGTTCTGGACTGAGGCGGAGGCGGCGGCTGCCGCCGAGACCGCCGAACAGCGCGCCGAGCGCAAGCGCATCGAGGCCGAGGTCGACGGCTGGATGGACGCTCTCCGTTGACAGCCGCCGCCGGCGACATCTGGCTGGCCGATCGTGGCGAGGAAGCACGACGGCTCGTCTTCGTCATCTCGGACTCGAGGTTCCACCGCCTCGCAGAACGGGCGATCGTCGCGCCCGTGCTCCTGACGGCCCCCGTCCCACCCAGGCCCTGGCACATCCCCCTCACGGAGAACCGGGCCGTCGCCGTCAACCAACTCGGTACCTTGGCGATCGACCGGCTGCTCGAGCGCGTCGAATGGGCTGGCGCCGAGACGCTCCGCCAGGCCCGACGGGCGGTCCGCGCCATCACCAGCTGAACTCGGATGTACGGTGCCGCTGAGGCGGTCGGCGGGTCGGCGAAGCAGGTCAGGGGCCATCACCCAAGCCGTCACACCCGGCAGCGATGATCGCGGGCATGGGGGCAACGCAATCGCGAACGACGGGCGGCGAAGCAGCGCAAGCGGGACGGGGGCCGCCACGGCGGCGGATCGGTCGACACCAGGTGCACGGGCAGTCCCGGGCCCGGGCCGCCGATCTCACCGCCTCGTCGGCGGCGAGCTCAGGCGGGCTCTTCGCGGCTGTCGCGAGACTCGCCGCTTCGCCCTCCGGGCCCCGAGTGCGCCTGTGCCGCTGAGCGGCACGAACCGCACCCGAGCCGGGGTGCGCCAGCTTCCCGGCTACTCCTGGGTGCACCAGCCCCCGCGGCCAGCGGCGTGAACTGCACCCGCCGGACCGGTCGACGTCCCGGCCTACGGCGTCCTCAGGCGTCGGACGGTGGCAGTGGCACCCTCGGGAGCGCTCCGTCGGGGGCGTGGGCGGTGCGGGCCGAACGACCCACGGAGTCGTCGGGATGGGCTTGGGCAAGGTGCCGACCACACCGAGCTCGAGATCGGCCGCTGGTTCGCCTACCCGATGTCGAGCAGGTCGCCGAGGAGAGAGCGCACCTCAGCGAGCGCCGCGGCACCGATCTCACCGAAGTCGCCCTCCTCGACCCGCTGGATCCTCACCACGGTGCAGAGGTGGCACTGGGCGGCCGACGGGCGGTCGAGCGCGGCCGCACTCACCGGCACCTCGGTGGGAAGTCGACGGCGCGTGTTGCTCGTGATGGGGACGACGTGGATCGTCCGCGGGCGCGCCTCGAGGACGAGATCGGCCGTCACCACCACAGCGGGCCGGACGAAGCCGGGCTCGCTCCCGATGGGGACGCCGAAGTCGATGCGCACGACGTCACCGGCTCGCATCGTCCGCCACCGTGCGGAGCCCGAGCTCGAGCCAGGACGTGTCAGCCGCGGTGACTTCGGCCGCGGCGAGCGCCTCGCCCATGCGGCGCTGTCGCTCGGCGCGCACCAGCGCGGCGATCGCCTGGTCGAGGGTCACGCCGTCGGCGTCGGCGAGCCGGCGAAGTTCGTGACGCGTCCTTGTTGACAAACGAACGGTAGTCGAGTCACGCATACCGCCCAGTATGCCCCCACGGGCATACCGTGGCTTTGTGCCTTCGAGCAGCGAACGGTGCGTCGCTGGCCCCAGCGTGGTTCCGCTCTGCGACGAATCGAGCCCAGGCTCACTCGCAGGCGGTGCCGTCGCCGTCGCCGTCGAGGTGAGCGCCGTACCCGGGCTCGCCTTGGTGGAGGGGCGCGGCGCCGACGGCGCGTGCCGCCGAGCAGTTCGGGAACGGGTCGGCACCGGCGGGCACGAGAGGTACTGGTACCCCACTGGTGGAGGGCGGCGCGGCACCACCGTCCCCCGTGCTCGGTGGCGGCCATGGGGCCACCGTCGTGCCCGCACAGGGATCGACCAGGAGGTCGGACAGCGTCGTGGCTTCCTCCGCGTCAACGGAGAGGCCCCATCGGGCCTTCACGGCGACCCAGTCGGCGGCGTACCGGCACACGCCTTCCTCGGGCAGCCAGCCCGCGGGGTCCCGGTCGCCCTTGGCCCGGTTGGACGAGGCGGCGACGGCGACGAGCGTGCGGGGGTCGTCGAGGTCGTTGGCGTAGGCCGCCTTCTCCTCCTCGTCCCACGCCCAACCCCCGGAGCGATGTGCTTCGGCGAGGGAGACCAGGTGGTCGACGTCCAACGCGACAGCGTCGGCCGTGTGCCTGTGGTCGAAGGCCGACACCCAGCGCCCGCCGTCGAGCGTGCACCCGGCACCGGCGGCCGGGACGACCGCCGCCTCGTCGAGCAGGACCTCGTCCCGCGTGTCGCAGCCGTCGCCGTCGGCGTCGAGCCAGTGCGGCCACTGGTCACGACCGTAGGCAGGCGCCGCCAGGTGCTGGGCCTCGATGGCGAGGTCGGAGAGCACCTCGAGCGCGTCGAGCCCGCTGGTCGGACCAGCCGCGGACTTGTCGGCGAGCCTCCCGCTGGCGTCGCCGCACGCCGTGAGCGCGACGGCGACGAGGGCCAGCCCCAGGAGCAGGAGACGGTGCTGCACGCCCTTCCCATCGGCTCGGCGACGAGAGGGATGACGGCTACCGCCATCTCCCCTGAGGCAACGTCGGGGGCGCTCATCGACCTCGACCCGGTGAGGTCGCGGCCCTGGCAGGGGCCGATCGCGGGCACGGCCCCTGGCTGGCGGTGTACACCAGGGCCATGGCCGAGGACGCAGTGACCATCAAGACCAGGGAGAACGGGCCCTACATCGTGCGGGGCCCGGTGACGATCCAGGACCCGGACGGCAAGGAGTACCGCGTCGAGGCCGCCGCGGTGGCGCTGTGCCGCTGTGGGGGATCGACGACCAAGCCCTTCTGCGACGGCACCCACTCCCAGATCGGCTTCGCCGCCGCCGAGCGGGCCGTCCAGCAGGAGGGCTGACCGGGAGGAACTGCACCCCACGAGCTCCGACGGCGTCGGTGGCGGGGGCCGCTCCGGTTCCGCCTCGCGCCGAATTGCGATCCTGGCCCTCGCCTCCAGGGCGCGGGTGCTCCCCTCCGTGCTGGCGACCGAACTGGTGCTCGTCGAACTGGTGGACGGCGGAGCCGGCTCTGCTTGATGGCTCTACGCCATCTACGCGACGCTCGCCGAGGTCGGGTTGGCGCTGGCGTGCAACGTGGGCATCTTCGGCCCGCCGAGGCCGTCCAAGTATCAGCACCCGTTGCTGCTGGAGGAGATCTGCGCCGACTTCCCCGAGCTGACCGTCGTGGCGGCCCACATGGGCCACCCGTGGGAGGGTCATCAGGTAGAGGCTGATGATGAAGTTCCCCAGCCTCTACCTGATGACCCTCGGCCTACCTCCCCAAGTACATCGAGCCGTCGGTGGTGGAGTTCATGTCGAGCCGCCGCGGCGCCGGCCGGGTCTTCTTCGCCAGCGACCACCCGCTCCTCGACGCCGCCCGCTGCCTCGCCGAGGCTCGAAAGCTGGGCCTCTACGACGACGTGCTGCGCGGGTACCTGGGCGACAACCTGGCGGCGGCGCTCAGCTGGTGAGGCTCGGGCAGTCTGCTCCGCGCGCGGCTGTGGGGCGGGGGGTCGGGGACCGGGTTGCTATCATCAGCTATCACGAGCTGGAGGCTTTCTGATGGCCGACATCCTGATCCGGGACGTACCCGAGCACGTCGTCGCCGCCCTCGACGAACGGGCTCGCAAGCTGGGCCTCTCCCGCAGCGAGTTCCTCCGCCGGCAGCTGTCCGCTGAGGCGCAGAGGACTGCCGTCACCGTCGAGGACCTGGCCGGGTTCGCCGAGACCTTCGCCGACTTGGCCGACCCCGCCGTGATGGGCGGCGCCTGGTCGTGACGACCTGGTTGGTCGACAAGGCCGCGCTGGCCCGGCTCGGCGACAGCCCCGATGCTCAGCTCTGGGCCGAGCGCATCGAACGGGGCCTTGTCCGGGTCACGACGGTCACCCGACTCGAGGTCGGCTTCTCGGCACGCTCGGCGGCCGACCTACGGCGCGCCGCCCGCCAGCCGCCCCTCTCCGCCATGCCGATCAAGTACCTCACCCCCGCCATCGAGGACCGCGCCGTGGAGGTCCTGGCGCTGCTCGCCGCCCGCGGCCAGCACCGGGCGCCGTCCATTCCCCACCTGATGATCGCCGCCGCGGCCGAGCTCGCCGGCCTCACGGTCCTGCACGTGGACAAGGACTTCGAGCTGATCGCCGAGGTGACCGGCCAGCCGATGGAGCGCCTCGACGCCGACGAGTCGTGAGCCCCAACGCCGGACGCGGCATCGCGAGACGCGGTGGAGCCGAGGCGCCCTCGGCCGGCGCGACCACTCGGCCGCGAAGCGCAGCTCAGTGGGGGTAGTCGGGCTCGTTGTCCCAGATGTGGTCGCCCTTGGTGATGGCGATGTGCGTGGCGTCGTGGCCGGCTTGCGCGCCGTGGATGTGCCGGGTCCCCGGTGGCACATGGACGATGTCACCCGGCTCGCACTCGAAGACCGGCCCGTCGTGGTTCTGGGCCATGCCCTTGCCGCTGACGAAGTAGAGCACCTGGTCGCCGGTGTGGAGGTGCCAGTTGGTGCGGGCGCCGTCGTGGAAGTGGACCCGGCCATGGGCGGTCTTGGACTCCTTGTCCATGAACACCGCCTCCATCTCCACGTGCCCGGTGAACCACTGCTCCGGCGCCGGCCGCTTCTCCCGTTCCAGCCGGCGGATCGGTGCTTCGTCGCTCATCGCTTCCCCCTGGGTCGTTCGCCGAAGGCTAGGCCTCCGGTCGGCGGCGAGGCTACGACGCCGTGGTGGATGGTGGCGCGCGTCGCCCACGCATCGCTGGAGAAGGGGCCACATGAGCGGGCGCTTCGAGGGACAGGCCGCGGTGGTGCGCGCCGGGGCAGCACCGCCCGTCAGCGCGCCGTCGAGACCGCCTCCGCCCAGCGGCGCAGGTGCACGTCGAAGTCACGGCTCGGGATCCCGGCGCCGACCACGAACTCGTCCACGCCGAGCGCCTTGGCCTGCGCCGCCTTCTCGGCCACCTCGTCGGGAGACTCCCCCCCGATGGGCAGGCCCACCCGAAGGCTCCAACCGGGGCCCTGGTCCCGGCCCTCCTCGGCCATGATCGCCCGCAGCTGGGCGAGGTGCGGCTCGAGCTCGACCCCGGCCCACCAGCCGTACCAGCCGTCGCCGAGCCGGGCGGCACGGCGCATCGCCGCAGGTGAGTCGCCGCCCACGATGATGGGGACGGTGCCCTTGACCGGCGCCGGGCGCAGCACGGCGTTCTCGAACTGCACGAACTCGCCCTGGTAGGCCGCGACGTCGTTGGACCACGCCGCCCGGATGGCCTCGACGTACTCGTCAGCACGACGGCCCCGCCGCTCCCAGGGCACGCCGAGCGCTGCGTACTCCTCGTCCGACCAGCCGATGCCGATGCCGAGGTCGAAGCGCCCGCCGCTGATGTGGTCGAGCGTCATCACCTCCTTGGCGGTGAGCAGGGCCGGCCGCTCGGGCAGGATCATCACGCTCGTGGCGGTGCGCAACCGCGTCGTCACCATCGACGCCACCGCGCACACGAACAGCGGGTCGTACAGCCCGACGTCGGGCGGGAACGACGGGTGGCCGTCAGGGGTGTAGGGGTACTTCGAGTCGTAGCTGGCGAAGAAGACGACGTGCTCCGGCGCGTAGAGGCAGTCGAAGCCCGCCTCCTCGGCGGCGACGGCGTACTCCTTGAGGAAGCCGATGTCCCGCTTCGGCGATCCACCGAACACCCCCGTGATCCCGATCTCCATGGTCATCTCCCCGGGGCGACGAGTCGGAGGCGGAACCTACCAGGCCCCCCTTGCTGGGCCGTGGGGTGGCGCGAGCTCGCCCGAGGCTCAGCGGCCGTGGAACGCCGGCTCGCGCCGCTCGAGGAAGGCGGCCACGCTCTCCTGGTGGTCCTCGGTGGCCAGCAGCTCGCTGCCCCGCCGGCGCACGAAGTCACGGAGCTCCTCCCGCTTGCCCGCGCTGGCCAGGGCGAGCGCCTGCTTGGCGGCCCGCACGGCGAGCGGCGGGTTGGCGGCCAGGTTGCGGCCCAGCTCCATCGCTGCGGGGAGCAGCTCCTCCTGGGGGACGACACGTGACACGAGCCCGAGCTCGAGCGCGCGGCGGGCGTCGACGAAGTCGCCCGACATGAGCATCTCGGCGGCGGCGGACGCCCCCACGACCCGGGGCAGGATCTCGAAGCTGTCATCGCCGGCGACGATGGCCCGGCGGACGAACATCTCCGAGAACCGAGCCTCCTCGGCGGCGATGCGGATGTCGCAGAGGAGGCTGAGCTCCATCCCGTAGCCCACCGCCGGCCCGTTGACCGCCCCGATGATCGGCCGGTCGCTGCGCCGCATCGCCGTGCCGGGCAACTCGATCTCCCCGGTGGACAGGCGCCGGGCCAGCTCGGCCGCCCCGGCGCCGAGGAGCTTGCGGACGTCGTCGCCGGTGCAGAAGCCCCGGCCCCGCCCGGTGAACACGATGGCCCGGACGCCCTCGTCGGCGCTGGCCTCGGCGAAGCGGGCGGAGAGCTGCTCGTAGGCCTCGTAGTCGAGCGAGTTGTAGGCCTCGGGCCGGTTGATGGTGATGGTGGCGACGTGGTCGGCCACCTCGTACAGGACAGGGCCCTCGGTCATCGCCCGGACGCTAGTCGTGATCGTTCATGCCCCCGCTACAACGCCGGCGGCGGTCGGTGCGCCGACAGCTCGGCGCGTAGCTCGGCGCTGTGCTCGTCCAGCCGAGGCGGGCGGCGGTAGATGTTGGCCGGGGTGCCGGTGAACTTGATGGGGCAACCCAGCTGCGCCGTCGGCCCATAGCCGTCGTGGTCCACGGCGACCAACATCTCCCGGGCGGCGACGTGGGGCTCGTCGGCCCAGTCGGCGGCCTCGTACACAGGGCCGACGGGGACGGTGCCGCCCAGCCGCGCGACCACCTCTGCCGTGGTGAGCGCCGCCGCCCACGCCCCCACCTCGGCCTCGATGCGCTCCCGGTGGGCGGCACGGCCCTTGACCGAGCGCAGCGCGTCGTCCTCGGCCAGGTCAGGGCGGCCCATGAGCTGGCACAGAGCGCGCCACTGGCCGTCGGTGAGCGCGACGATGGCGCAGTGGCCGTCGGCGGTGGCGTAGACGCCGGCGGGGGCGACCGCCCCGATGTGGTTCCCGGCGCGCTCGTAGCGCTGCCCGGCGTAGACCCACATCACGTGGGCGGACTCGCAGAGGGACATGAGGGCGTCGACCATGGCGACGTCTACGAACTGCCCTTCGCCGCTGCGTTGGCTGGCGAGGAGGGCGGAGACCAGGCCCAGCGCGGCGTGCAGGGCGGGCACGAGGTCGCCGATGATCGGGCCGGCGCGCAGGGGCGTCTCGGCATCGGGGCCGTTGTTGGCGACGACCCCGCCCATGGCCTGGGCGATGGGGTCGAAGGCGGGCCAGTCGACGTAGGGGCTGGCGCCGGTGCGGGGGTCGCCGAACCCGCGGATGGCGGCGTAGACGAGCCGGGGGTTGCGGGCGTGGCACACCTCCCAGCCGACACCGAGCCGGTCGAGCACGCCCGACCGCATGTTCTCGATGAGGCCGTCGGCCGTCTCGACCAGCTGCAGGAAGGTCTCCCGGTCCTCGTCGACCTCGAGGTCCAAGGCAATGCTGCGCTTGTTGCGGTTGCGGAAGGCGAACCGGGCGCCGTAGGCGTGAACCTCGTCGTCGGGGTGGAAGGGACCGAGGAAGCGGATGAGCTCGCCCCGCGGAGGCTCGACCTTGATCACGTCGGCGCCGAGGTCGGCCAGCATGAGGGAGGCGTAGGGCCCCGCGGCGGCGTGCGTGACGTCGATGATGCGGAACCCGGCGAGCGGCCCGGTCGGCTGGGCTTCTGTCCGGGGGGCCCACGCCGGCGGCTCCAGCCGTGCCCGGCGGGGGTCGGGCGGTTGCGACTCGAGCACTCGGCACCTCCACGGGCAGTCGTCGCCGGGGTCTACCAGATCGGCCTGCGCCATCGGGCGGGATCCCGGATGGGCGTCGGGGTACGCTGCGCGGCCGTGCCGGCGTGGAAGGCGATCGAGCAGGCAGAACCGGAGTTCGCCAGGCGGGTGCGGCGGCTGTTCGACGCCGGTCGCCACAAGACGATCGCAACGCTGCGCGCCGATGGCTCGCCACGCATCTCGGGCATCGAGTGCGAGTTCACGGACGGCGATCTCAGCTTCGGGTCGATGACCGGCGCGCGCAAGGGGGCCGACCTCACGCGGGACCCACGCTTCGCGCTGCACGGCCCGACCTTCCACCCCGAGGAGGGCAAGGAGGCTGACTGGCCGGGCGAGGCGAAGGTCGCCGGGCGAGCCGTCCCCGCCGGCCCGGTGACCACGGACGCGGCGAGCGAGCAGCCGGACGGGGAGATGTTCGTCGCCGATATCACCGAGGTCGTCATCACCGCGCTCAACGCCGAGGCGACCAAGCTCGTCGTCGAGTCGTGGACGCCGCAGCGAGGGCTACGAAGGGTCGAGCGGGATTAGATCGAGCCGTACCAGCACGCGGGGGAAGCCATCGAGCACCGAACCCGTGTCGGACACCTTGGTGAACCCCGCCTGCTCGAACAGCGCGAGGGTCCCGACGTAGGCCATCGTCCGGTCGACCGGCGCGCCACGGTTGTCGACCGGGTACCCCTCGATGGCGGGGGCGCCGTGGGCGCGAGCGAAGTCCACCGCCCCGGCCAGGAGCGCGTGGGAAACGCCCCGGCCACGGTTGCCCGCCCGGGTGCGGAAGCACCACACGGTCCAGACCGGCTGGTCGTCCACGTGCGGGATCTTGCTGTTCGTGCGGGCGAAGCTGTTCAGGTCGGCGCGCGGGGCGACCCCGGCCCAGCCGACCGGCACGTCGCCGTCGTAGGCCAGGACGCCGGGCGGCGGGTCGCGCCGGCACAGCTCGGCGACGAGCTCACCGCGCGCCGCGCCCCGCAGCTCGCGGTTCAGCCGCGACGGGATGCGATACGACAGGCACCAGCACACGTTCGCCTCGGGCCGCCGAGGCCCGATCACCTGGCGGACATCCTCGAACACATCCGCCGGGCGCACGTCGAAGGCCATGACGAGCGATCCGGGCGAGGTGTCAGGCGGTCTCGCCCGACTGCGGTCGCAGGACGAGCTGCGGCGCGCCCTGGCCGTCCGAAGACGGGTCGGGGACCACGTCGATCTCCACGTCGGAGAGCTGTTCGGCGATCTCCCCGGAGATGAAGAGCGGCGGTTCGTGCTGTCGGGCAACGTGGTCGCCCTCGGCGGGTACCTCGGCAAAGCCGATCTGCAGCGCCATCTCGTCCTCAGCGGTCTTGGCGGCGAAGACCCGGACACCGTAGGTGTCGGGGAGCCCTTGCTGGCTGCGTGCCCCTTGGAGCACGCTGGCGGCGGTCTGGGTGAACTGGAGCATCAGCTCCTCCCCTCACATCGCGTCCCGCGACCCTAGCGACGGGGGTCGGTCCGCACCACTCGCGCCTGGACGGCCGGGGAGCCGCCCCGTCGGCTGAGCACGGAGCTCTGGAAGCTGGCGTCGCAGATCACGCCAGGTCCACCAGATCCGCCAGCACGGGTCGCCTGACCGTGGCGTCGGGGCGGTGACCACCACAAGAACGTCAGCGAGCCGTCGGTAGATCGCCGGGCGGGAAGGCCGGGCCCAGCCGCTCTTCGAGCAGCTGCCGGGGGGTGACCCCGGTGAGGGCGCGCACGTCCCGGGTGAGGTGCGCCTGGTCGGCGTAGCCGGCGTCGGCGGCGGCCGCGGCCAACCCCTGCCCGCGCTCGGCCGCGGCGAGGAACCGTTGGAAGCGGACGACGCGCTGGTACGGCTTCGGTGCCAGGCCGACGCTGGCGGTGAGGACGCGGCGGAGCTGGCGGATGGTGATCCCGAGCTCGTCGGCCGCCGCGCCGACGGGCCGCGAGGCCAGCAGCCGGGTGGCCGCCGCGGTGCGCGGGTCGGGCTCGATCGACATCAGCCACTCGTCGAGCCCCTGGCGGTCGGGGAGGTGGCGGGCGCGGCGGGAACCGAAGACGTCGTCGCCGGGGACGGTGAGGTTCGTGAGCTCCCAGGCGGGCACGCCGAAGGCGGCCGCCACGGCCTCGGGCCGGATGCGGACGCCGTGGATCCACGTGCCCCTCGGCAGCGCCGTGAGGGCGACCTGGTCGGCGAGGCCGACCACCTCGACGGTGCCGGAGTCGTGGACCAGCAGGTCGGCGTGGCCGTCGGGCACCACCCGCTGGACCCGCTCGGCGCCGACGCGCTGCTCCCAGCAGCAGGCGACGACGTGCCGCCACGCCGGCGGCGGCGCCCACTCCCGGTAGATGTCCCCTTCGTTCAAGATGCTCTCCACCTTCGCGCGGGACGCTGCTGTGGAGTCAACGTCTCCCAGCACGAGGAGGAACCCCCATGAGGATCGGCATCGGCTTGCCGGCAGCCATTCCCGGCGCGCCCGGCTGCGCCGTCGGCCAGTGGGCGGCGGCCGCGGAGGCCTCCGGGTTCGAGTCGGTCGGCGTCATCGACCGGCTCGTGTACGACAACCTCGACCCGCTCGTCGCCCTGGCCGCCGCGGCGGCGCGGACCGAGCGCGTCGAGCTGCTCACCACGGTGTTGAACGTGCCGTGGCGGCGCAACGCCGTCGTGCTGGCCAAGCAGCTGGCCTCGCTCGACCGGGTCAGCGGCGGCCGGCTGACCGCAGGGCTCGGCCTCGGCGGCTGGCCCGACGACCACGAGGCGGTCGGGCCGGCGCCGGCGACGCTGGGCGCCGTCATGGACGAGATGGTCGCCACCATGCGGGACGTCTGGTCCGCTGGCCTCGGCGGGCCCGGCGGGGCGGCGATCCCCGCCCTTCCGCTTGGACGGCCGAGGCTGTTGTTCGGCGGCTTCGCGCCGGCCACCTTCCGACGGGCGGCACGGTTCGGTGACGGGTGGGTGGCGCCCTCGTTCGGGCACGAGGCCCTGACCGCGAGCATCGACGCCATACGGGAGGCGTGGCGTGGGGCGAGGCGGCCGGGCCAGCCGCGCGTCGTCGTCGAGCGCTACTTCTGCCTCGGCTCCGGCGCGGAGGAGATCGCCCAGCACTGCCTCTACCACTACTACGGCCCGGCCTACCTGGCCGCGGTGAGAGCCGACACGGTCACCACCGCCGACCAGCTCGAGCGGGAACTGCGCCGCCTGGACGACGCCGGTTGCGACGACGTCGTGTTCCTGCCCTGCGACGCCGACGTCCACCAGGTCGAGCTCCTCGCCGGAGCCCTCGACGGTGTGCTGGTGCGGTCATGAGCGTCGACACCGCGGCCGCCGTCTCGTTCCTCGCCGGCCACGGCCGGGCCCTCGACCGGCGGCGACTCGAGCTGCTGCTGGGCGGGGGTGACCCCGGTGCGGTCCTCGCCGCCCTCGACGCCTACCGCAACGGTGACGGCGGCTACGGCTGGGGCATCGAGCCCGACCTGCGGTCCCCGGAGAGCCAGCCGACCGGGGCGATGCACGCTTTCGAGGTGCTGGCCGAGGTCGGTGCCGTCGCGCCGGCGGCGGCCGGGCCCCGCGCCGTCGAGCTGTGCGACTGGCTCGACCGGCACACCCTCGGCGACGGCGGCCTGCCGTTCACCCTCCCGGTCACCGACCCCGCCGGGTGCGCGGCGCTGTGGCTCGGGACGACCAGACGACGTCGTCGCTCCAGATGACCGCCCAGGTCGCGGCGAACGCACAGTTGGTCGCCCGTCACGACCCGGGCGTCGCCGGCCATCGGTGGCTGGCCCGGGCGACGAGCTGGTGCCTCGACGCCATCGCCGGGCTCGACAGCGCTCCGCACGCCTACGAGCTGCTGTTCGCCGTCCGCTTCCTCGATGTCGTCGCCGAGGCCGACGCCCGGGCGGCCGCCCTACTGGAGGGGATGGCCCGGATGCTGCCGCCCGACGGCGTGGTGCCCGTCGAGGGCGGCGCCCCGGGCGAGGCGCTGCGAGCGCTCGACCTCGCGCCCCGCGCGGAGGGCCCGGCCCGCCGGTTGTTCGCCGCGGACGTCGTCGCCGCCGAGCTCGACCGCCTCGCCGACGGCCAGCAACCCGACGGCGGCTGGACCGTCGAGTTCGCGTCGTCGGCCCCCGCCGCCTCCCTCGAATGGCGCGGCTACGCCACCGTCGCCGCGGTCATGGCGCTCCGGCCCTGATCCGCTCCAGCCAAAGGCCGGGAGCTCACGAGTTCGGGCCAGCTGGTCGTGACCTTGTCGGCCGTGATCGGTCGCCCACCGCGGGTCCGGCCCCGCGAACCCGGGATAGCGCCCGCCCGTATCATGTGCGACAGGTCATCGATCATCATGCCGCCCGGTTCGTCCTCCATGGAGGCCGTGCCCTGCACCTGGGCGCTCTCACACGGGTTGGCCGCGTCGAAGATCACGACGGTCGCCCGCGGGTCGCGGTACAGGTTGGCGAGCTTCCGCCGGCCCTTGGGCAGCGCGAACAGGGTGTCGCCTGTGTCGCGCTTCGCCCAGACCAGGCCCTGTCCCAGCTCCACCCGGAGCAGGACCCGGGCATCGAGCCGGGGGCTGACGGGCCCGACGAGCGGCCGGCGAGCCGCCGCTGGGCGTTGGCCCAGATGCTGCACGAGGGCACCTTCGACCGGGCGCGGGGCGAGCGGTGAGCAGCGTGGCCAGCGGACAGGTGCTCGGCCTGTACTTCGAGCGCGACGACCGTCACCGGGGGGGACGGGGGCGCTCGAGACGATCGAGGACCTCGGGGGGAGCTGGTCCGGGGACGGGCTCGACACCTGCCGGCGTCGTTCTTCGGGCGGAGACCCCTGCCGGTGGCCGGCGACCTCAGGCGCCGACGAGCCGGTCGAACTCGGACTCGCACGCGGCCACCATCAGCGCCCCTGCCAGCGCCGGGACGACGGTCTCTGCCTCGTAGCCCGAGAACCCGCTGCCGCGCGCGCTGGTGTAGAGCGCGAACATCAGGGACTCCTGCGAGGACATCGCCGGCGCGGCGCTGCAGATCGCCGTCGCCATTTCCTGAGCGTCCTCGAGCCCGATCATCGTGGTCGCGTAGCCCAGCCCCTGGTTCTCCAGGACGATGCCAGCCGCGATCCACTCGAGCTCGCTGACCACGCCGTCGTTGCCGGACAACGCAGTGGCATCGGGGGAAGGCGCCGTGGGGGGCGGCGGGGCGGTCGTCGTCGTGACGGGCGGGACGTAGTCGGGTCGGAGGACCCTGAACCCACCGTGCACCGAACAGCTCGCGTCCTCGTCGATAGAGATGACCTTGCCGTTGTTGCACTCGCCGTAGGGAGCGAGCCAGCTCTCGACACCGCCGTTGTCGCCGCAGGTGTTGTCGAAGTCGGTGTTGTCGGAGAACAGGCCGTTCGCGCATTTGGCGACGTCATCCGGCCGTGCCGTTGGCCCCTGGTCGACCGGGACGAGGGCGCGGAAGCCGCCGCGGCCGTCGCACGAGGCGTCCTTGCTCATGATGATGAACGAGCCGTCGCTGCACTCCCCGTAGGGAGCGAGCCAGCTGTCGACACCGCCGTTGGCGCTGCAGGCCGCCGCCAGGTCGCTGTTGTCGGAGAAGAGGCCGTTCTTGCACTTGGCCAGGTCCGACGTGGCCGCCGTGGGCTCGTAGCCCGCCGGGAGGAGGTAGCGGAAGCCGCCGTGGCCATCACAGCTGGCCTCCGGGCCCATGATGATCACGGACTCGTCCCGGCACTGCCCGTAGGTGGCGAGCCAGGTGTCGACCCCGTCACCGCCGGAGCAGGTCTTGCCGAAGTCGAGGTTGTTCGAGAAGTCGCCGTCCTTGCAACGGGCGACGTAGCCGTCGCCGATGGCCCGGGTGACCGGGTCGACCGTCGTCGTCGGCGCGTCAGCGACGGCATCCACGGCCACCGTGCCCTCCTCGGGGGACGAGCCGACCGCGGCGGCGCCGACCACCGCCCAGGCGAGGGTGGCGAACATCGTCAGCGCCCACCAAGCCTTGCGCTGGCGGGGGGCGCGTCCGAGCGTGTGCAGCAGGAGGGGGAGCGGCGGCGCCATCAGCGCGAGCACCACCTGCACCCACATCGGCTGGCTCCGGAACCACCGCCACCCGCCACCCGTCGGCGGTTGGGGCCGTGGCGGGCCCGACGGGGCCGCCAACGGGAGCGGCGGAGGCGGAGGAAGCGGCGGCGGTGGCGAGAGCGTCGGCCCGATGGTCACCACGTTCGTTCGACCCGATTCGCTGTCACCTTGAGGTGAGCAAAGGCGCTGAGGCAGTCGCCTCTACTCGAAGACCCGCCCGAGCGAAGGTCAGGCGGGCAGCTCTCATCTCAAGGGCTGCACCAGGTTCGCCGATCACGGGCGGTCCCGACACCGGAGGGAACCACATGGGATCATCAGCGCGATAAGCCGCAGCGCTGGCGAGCTGTCACCGTCTGAGGCCCACCGGGCGCTCGGTGTCAGGCCGGCGTGATGACCCAGTTCGAGCCGGGATCAGCCTGGATCGTGACGACGAATGTGCCCTTCGAGATCAGGTGGACGCCGTTGTAGGCGCCGATCTCGTTGACGAGCAGATCACGAGGGAAGATCCCTCCGGTCGATGTGGTCCACACAGCGAAGTTGCCCGAACCGTCGCTCGAGATGGACACCCTGGTAGGCGCGTTCACGCCGCCTGGGACCACCAGGACCTGGGCGCCGACGCCGCTGATCGGCGCGGAGGGCGTCCACACCGGCTGGTCGATGAGGGGGTGCATGTCCACCGACCAGTTGCCGTCAGCTTCGATCACCAGAATCGCGCCACCCTTGACCTGGTCGTGGTTGGCGACGGAGATCTCGCTCGTGCCGGCGTAGGAGCCGATCTCGTTGACCAGGAGATCAATGTTCTGGCCGTTCAGGTCCTTGAGCCAGACGGCGAAGTTGCTCGAGCCGTCATGAGCGATCGTGGCGACGAGCGGCATCGAACTGGCGGGCACGTCCACGACGTTCGCCCCGGTGCCGCTGTACTGGGCATACACCGGCGGAGCCATGGTCGTCGTCGTCGTCGGGGCCGCGGTCGTCGTCGGGGCCGCGGTGGTGGTCGGGGCGGCTGTCGTCGTGGGTGCCGCGGTCGTGGTCGGCGCTGGCGCAGTCCGTGCTTCGCTCGTGGGCACCTGCTCAGCCCGTGCCTCGCCATCCGGTGCCTCGTCGACCGTGCCGACGTCCTCGGCAGCCACGCGCTCTGCCTCCTCACTGCTCGCGGCCGCGCCGATGGCCCCGATGGCGACCAGCCCCGCCACGCCGGCTGCCGCCCAGTGCCACTTCGGCCGCTTTCGCTTGCCGGTGGGCAGCGGCGGCGGAGGGGGCACCAGGGGCGAGGCGCTGTAGGACGGTGGCGGTGGCACGCTCGGGAGCGCGCCGTCGGGGGGCGTGGAGGGCGCGGGCGGAGCGCCCCACGGAGACGTCGGGATGGTCATGGGCCAGCGCGTGGGGACGGGCCAGGATGGTTCCGCTCCGCGACGAATCGGCCCAGGCTCATTCACAGCCGGCGACTCGGCTGGGCCATGAGGTAGATGACGGATATCGCCATCTCCTAAGGCAGCCATCTGACGCGCCGATGACTACAGGCAGCTGCCGCTGGGCCCGCACGACGCGTTCGTGCCCGGCACGACGCCCCGGCGTGGCAGCCGGGCCTCGCCGTGTCGGCGCCCTGGAAGGAACCATGGGGTCTCCCAACTCGATCTCACCACCCGGCCTGGCGCCGCCCCCGCGCACCCCTGCAGCGGCCCCACCGGTGCCACTCGGCTGGGCGGGCCTCGCTGCGGGCAAGGACCCGTCCTCGTCAGCCACACCACCGCTCGTCCCGCTCGCCGCCCTCCTCGTCGCCGCGGCGACGGCGGTGGCGCTGCTCCCCCTGGCGAGGACCGACACCATGGCGGCCAGCGAGATCTCACGGCTGAATGTCATCGGTTGGCTGAGCGGGGCCTGGCTCGCCCTCGGGATGTTCGCCTGGTTCCGATCAGCAGAGGTCAAGCGATCGACCCGGTCGGACTACGTGATCCCGCGCTGGCGCCCGGCGGTCGTGGCCACGGTCATGGCGCTCTGCGCTGTCGGAGCGGCCTGTGGGCACGGCTGGATGATGGCGGAAGCGTGGTCCCGCCAATGAGGCGCGGCGCCCTGCTCCTGGCGTTGCTCATCGGCACCACCATCCTCCCAGCCCTGTCGACACCGCTCGCGTCGGCCGCCGAGGTGCCCGGCGCCACCGCCCAAGGCTGCGACGTCCGCCACGTGCTGCTCCTGCTCGACCAGTCAGGCAGCCTCCGCCAGACCGACCCGGGAGGCGAGCGGGTCAGCGCCTCCCAGCAGCTCATCGACCTCCTCGCCACATCGGCGCCGCGCGAGGGGGCGGTCAGCGCGGCGATCGCAGGCTTCGATGGCAGGTACCAGCCCTACGGCCGCTACGACCTGCCGTCCGGCGCCGGCGCGGCGCGCGGCGAGCTCGAGGCATTCCACCAACGTAACGGCGGCCAGAACACCGACTACGTCGTCGCCCTGCGCGGTGCCGCCAGCCATTTCGCCTCGATCGCCGCGCCCAAGGAGTGCAAGACCCTGGTCTGGTTCACCGACGGGGCGCACGACGTCGCCACCATCGACGCCGGCGATTCGCCCGCCTACTCGACGACGACCGACCCGTGGTCGGTGACCCACGAGCTGTCCCAGCTGGTCTGCGGGCCTCCGCCCCCGAGCGCGGTGAACCCTCGGCCCCTGGCCGAGGAGCTGAGGAACGCGGGCTTCGACGCCCGGCTGAGCGAGCTGCGCACCGGGTCACCGAACAGCCGCACGGTGCAACTGCGGACGAACGCCGACCCCGTGCTCCAGGCGCTCTTCACACCGGGCGGCCCGTGCTCTATCAGCGGGCAACGGGACGTCCTCAGCTCTGCCGATCAGCTGGCCGACTCCTTCTTCCGGCAGTTCCAGGAGACGAGCGGGGCCGTCGAAGTCGACTGCAACCGGCTGATGGACGGCACCTTGCCGGTCGCCGCCATCGCTGGCGTGGCCTTCCGGCTGCCGCCGGGCGCCACGGCGACCGTGCCGCTCGCCCCACCGCACCCGCCACTGCAGGTCGCCGGTCCCACGACGGACACGGAGCTCCCAGCTGAGGTCCGCGACGCCGGCGGTAGGCTCGTGGTGCAGCCCAGCGCGCCCCTGCGGGCCTGCTTCGTCGACCTCGACGCCGCCGCGCAGGTGCTCGAGGGCCCTCAGCTCTACCGGGGCTCGACCACCCACACCGTCGACCTCGTGGTGGCTCGACCAGAGGAGCCGACCAGCGGTGGGCTCGGTCCCGAGGATGTCGACCTCGTTGCCACGGCGTCAGGCGCTCCCGTGCCCACGAGCTGGGATGGGGACCGCCACGTCTGGGTCGCCAGCATCCCCGGAGGGGACCGGTCCTCCGTCGACCTGATGGCGACGGCTACGTTCCGCGGCGCCATCACCGGCGACCCCGCACTCGGGACAGTGAGCCGCAGCCTCGCCGTCGCCGACCTGCCCCCGCAACCGTCCGCCGCCTGGCGAGGGCCCCGGTCGATCGAGGGCACCGGCCGCCACGTCGGCGAACTGGTCTTCACGGCGCGGGCCACCATCCCCGGCGCCCGCTTCTGCGTGGTGCTCGGCGACGGGCCGGCCGCCGTCCTCGACGAGAACGGCGCTCCGATCGGGAGCCTCCGCGCTGACGCGCCCCGGGACGCCTGCGCACCGTTCGACGCCGGGACGGAGGTCCTCGTCCCCGCCACGCTCGAGCTCACCGACCAGCGCAACGGTGCTGCCAGCTTCAGCACCGGGTACAGCGCCACCTTCGACGACGGGCAGGAGGCCCGCGACCTCGGCACGAGCGCGCTGGAGGTCGACGACCTAGCCCTCGCCCGGTCGCCGGACCGGGCCAAGGCAACGCTCGCAGCCCTGGGCCTGGCGGCAATCAGCGTGTTGGTGCCCCTCGGGGTCCTGTGGCTCCTGACCTGGCGGCAGAGCCGGCTCCCCTCGCCCGAGGAGTTCCTCGCCGTGTCGGTCCCCGCCCGCGTGCGGCGTGACGGGCCAACGTCAGCGACGCTCGACGGGGAGGTCGCCATGGAGGACCTCCGACCGCTCAAGGGCGACCGGACGCAGTTCCACCTCCCGGGTGGAGGGAGCCTGAAGCGGCGGCTCCCCCGCCACCCCTTCGCCACCCCGACGGCGAGGATCAGCTACCCCGGCGCTGACTGCGCCACCTCCCTGCCCGCCACACACTCCCGACGGGCCAGGTCCGGCGTGATCACCTCGCACTTCACCCAGCTCGCCGTGGTGATCGTCCGCGACGACACCAGCGGCGAGGAGGAGCCGGCCGAGGCTGTCCTGCTCGCTCCCCGACGGTTCACTGCTGCCCAGGCGGCACAGGTGCTCGAGGACGGCCTGCGCGCAGCCGCTGCCCGCCTGGCCGACAACGGCCGCCCGCGCCCGGCCCAGCAGGGGTCCAACGCGCCCCCCACCCACGGTGACCAGGGCACGGACAGCTCCCCGTCGGCGACCGGCGCAGCCCCACGACCGGCCGACGCGGCCTCGCGCCCGGCCAGCCCGCCCGCACCCCCACGGCCGGCCGACGTGCCCTTGCGGCCATCGCCGAGCGACCGGCCCGACGAGCGGCCAGCCACAGTGCCCGCCGCTCGGACGTCGGCAGCTCAGGCTTCGGCTCCTCCCCCTCGCCCCTCCTGGTTCTGACGAACCAACGACCCCAGGAAAGAACCCCCGTGCTCCGAAAGTTCCTCTTCGTCGGCCTCGGCGGCTCCGGTGGCAAGACCCTCCGGTTCCTCCGCCACGAGCTGCTGGGCTGGCTCGACACCATCGGCTGGACCGGCGGCATGCCGAGCGCCTGGCAGATGATCCACATCGACACGCCCACCGCCCAGGACGGCGGCGAGATCGAGGAGGTCGAGCTGCTCCCGCCGTCGAACTACCTCGGGCTGGTCATGTCGGGCGTGGACTTCCGCGCCGTGTCGGACAAGGTGAGCGGCGCCAGCCCCGAGGAGGGGTGGCGGGACCTCGCCGGCTGGCGGGTCGACCCCACGTACCTGCGGGTCCCGATCACCACCGGCGCGGGCCAGTACCGCGCCGTCGGGCGCACCATCGGCCTGGCCTACGCCGACCGCATCCTCGACGCGTTGCGCGGCGCCCACGCCCGGCTGTCGTCGGCCTCGGCGGGCGCGGAGCTGGCCGAGATCCACCAGCTCGCCTACGGGAAACAAGCCCACACCCCGACCGAGCCCGTGGTCATCGTCGTGTCCTCCCTCGCCGGCGGCACGGGTGCGGGCCTCCTGCTCGACGCCTGTGACCTGCTGCGCCAGCTCCCCGGCACGGCGGGGAGGAACACCTTCGGGATCCTCTACGCGTCCGACGTGTTCGCCCAGCTGGGCGACGCGGCGACCGCCGGGGTCCAGCCGAACGCCCTCGCCGCCCTGAGCGAGCTGATGAACGGGTACTGGCTCACCGGCAACTACGCCCGGGCCAGCTCCCTCTTCGCCGCCGCTGGCGCCTCGACCCCCATCGACCGCAGCGGGCCCGCCTTCCCCTTCCTGGTCGGCGCCTCGAACACCCGCGGTGTCACGTTCGGTGACCAGAGGGAGGTGTACGCCATGATGGGCCGCGCCCTGCGCGGCTGGGCCACGGACCCGACGATCCAGATCAAGCTCGTCGAGTACACGATGGCCAACTGGCAGAGCAGCGCCGAGGGCAACGCGGTCAAGGCCGACATCGTCGTGCGCGACCACCAGCCGGTGTTCGAAGCGTTCGGCTACGCGGAGGTCGGGCTCGGGCTCGACCGCTTCGGCCGCTACAGCGAGGAACGCCTGGCGCGCATGGCCGCGGAGTGGCTGCTCGACGGCCACCACCGGCGGGCCCTCGACATCGACCCGAACGACGCCCGCGACCCGCGGGAGATCGCCGAGGCCCTCGCCCGGGACGAGCTGGTGCACTTCCTGCGGGCCGCGCGCCTGTACGAGCGCAACGGCTCGGACCAGGTCATCGACAACCTGCAGCCGGAGGAGGCCCAGCAGCTGCTGCACGCCACGCTCGGCAACATCGGGGAACAGGTCCGGTCGGACAAGGCGATGCCGGCGCAGGCCTGGACCACGCGGATCGCCGAGGTGATCCCCGGGAACGCCGACGCGCTGATGCAGGCCTATGACGAGCGCCTGCGCGCCCGCGCCCGGAGCTGGGTCGACGAGGCGCCCCGTCGGGTCCTCGAGGAGGTGCTCGCCGTCGTCAGCCGCCACGGCCTCGAGACCGCGGCCGTGCTGGTCCGCTACGTGGCCGAGGAACTGGCCGACGCCTGCCGGGAGCTCGGCGAGGAGATGACGGACCACCTCCGCTGGTCCGAGGGCTACCGGAGCGAGATCGCCGCCCGGCTGACGCAGTCCGGCAACGTGCCCTTCACGAACGCGGCGATCGAGGACGCCATGAGGCAGGGCATATGGGTGGGCGGCAACTACCGTGCCGAGGCGCGGCGGCGTGAGGTCGCCCGGGCCCTCCTCGACGGGTTGCGGACCGACTTCCTGACGCCGCTGGCTCGTTCGCTCGAGCACGCCCGCTCGCACCTGCACCAGCTGGGGATGGTGGGCGACGGGGTGCGCGAGCCGCTGGTGCGCTCCTGGCCGGACGGCCCCGTGCCGACGCGCTTGCGCCCGCCGCGCAACGAGTTCCTCGTGCTGGACCTCGACGAGTTCCCGGGCCGCTTCGAGGACCTGTTGGCAAGCTCCACCCGCTCCAAGTTGGCCGGGGAATCGGTCATCGAGGCCCGCTCCTCCGTGATCGTCGGCGACTTCCTCAGCGAGGACGGATCGGCGGACCTGGCCCCACCGGTCGAGATCCGCACGGCGTGGTCCCCGGACACGTCGTGGTTGCTGGGTGGCGTGCAGCCGCGCGCTGCGGCGACCTTCACGACGAGCTTCTCGGCCGAGGACCTGCTGCGCAGGGCCCGGGCCTGGCTGGGGCGGCCGGCGGCCTCGTTCAGCCGCTTCCTCGGGAGCGACCTGCGGAGCTACCTCGGCGACGACCAGACGGTCGACCCGGCCGAGACGGCCCAACGTCGGGCGGCGTTCCGCACTGCCCTCACCTCGGCCCTCGGCGCCGCCGAGCCCCTGGTCCGACTGGACACGGGGCTCCTGTCCCTCTTGCACCACCGGCCGAGCATCCCGCAGCGGCCGGTGCCGAGCACCCTGCCCTTCAAGGACCACCCGATGGAGGAGGTCGTCGCCGACATCCTCTCCCACGCGCTCGGCGGGGGCTCGGCGCCCGGGGACCTGGGCGCCCAGTTCTCGACTGCGCAGAACGTCCGGTCGATCTCCATCTCCTCGACGCTCGGCGCCGCGCACGACCCGCTCGTCTTCGCGTCGATCATGGACCCGATCGTCCGCGGTTGGAACGCGGCCAAGCAGTCACCGCCGGCGCGCACGAACTTCTGGACCAGCCGGCGGGCCCGGCCCGTGGAGGAGTTCGTGCCCGCCTCCCACGAGGTGATCCTGGCCATGACCCGGGGGTGGTTCACCGGGCTGCTGCTCGGTCGCATCGACCGGGAGCGCCGGTGCATCGCTGCCGGGAACAAGACGTGCTCGTTCCCCCAGCCGCTCCTGCGGGAGGTTGGCCAGCACCGTGACCTGCTCCCCGCCGTGCTCGAGGCGCTCGGGCTCGCCTACGCCGAGGTGGCCCAGCTCCAGAGCCTCGAGCCGCTCGGCGCCTACGTCGCGCTGCGCGACCTGGGCCTGCAGCCCGGCCTCACCACGATGCAGGCCGCGCACGTCTACGAGCGGCTCAACGGCGCGCTCGACCGCTGGGTGCGCATCGGCGACGCTGGGCCGAAGCTGTCCACGCCCGTGGTCGAGCTCAGGTCTGGTGACCTGACGTCGGCCTCGGCGACGGACCGGAGGGAAGCGGCGATCGGCGTCTTCACCTCGACCGCTCGGGACTACGCCAACGAGATCGAGCTGCACCGCAAGCGGTCGCTCGACGATGCGGCCGTGCACGGCTCGGAGCGGGCGGTATGGCCGGGCATGTACTCGATGATCGACCGGGCCCTGTCGGAGCTGGTCACCGCGCTCGAGCACCTCGAGCTCGGCGACATGTCCGCGGTGATGTGATGACGTCGTCGCGTGTCACGGTGCTGGTCGTCCACCCGCGGGCCGACGAGGTCGTGCGCCGTGCCCTCGAGGGCCTGGAGCGGCTCGCCGTGGCGCGCCTCATCCGCCCGCTGTGGGTCGTCGACGCCGGCGACGGCCCCCAGCCGACGCTCCGCTGTTGGCGCGTCGGAGCCGACGGGCCCCAGGAGGGGGGCCCTCTCCTCGACCGGCTCGCCGAGCAGCACCGGGTCGAGGTGGCGCACGTGGTGACCGTCGCGTCCAGCGCCCTGCCCCTTTCGGACGTGCCGGCATTGGCCGGCGCCGCCATACACGTCACCGACCAGCTCGAGCGACACCGTCCGCCTTCGGCCGTCGTCGTCGAGGCACGTGTGCTCGCCCTGACCGACCTGGACCGGCCGACACCGCTGGTCGAGCTGTTCACGCCGAGGGCGCAGGCCAACGTGGTGCTCCTTCCCGAGGATCGTCCCTCGGACGAGGCCTTCTCGATGCCCCTGTCCGCCGAGCGCCCGGAGGTGTTCGCCGGTCACGTGGCCGTCGGCGTCGCTACCCAGGCAGGCCTGTGGCAGGGGATGCCCGAGGCGCCGATCGAGGACGGCGCCCCGGGCGTCACGGGGTCGGGCGACGCCAAGGTCATGGTCGCCCGCAGCTTCGCCCGGGTTGCCGTCGGCCCACCCCTCCCCGTCGACGAGGCGCTCACCTCCATGCGGCCCCTCCCCGTGCCGCCGGGGTGTGACGTCTCCTATAACCCGTCCCGAGACGTCACCAGGTGGGCCGATGCCGTCCTGGCGCGCCTGCCCGGGCTGCGCTTCGAGCAACCGCCGGCACGGCCCGACGAACGCGAGGCGGTGGACGTCCGCACGGCCGCCGGCCGCATCGGCAGGGAGACCGGCCGCTACCTGGCCGGCATCCCCCGCCAACTGCGCACGAGCGTGCTGTCGGACCTCGAGCACCTCGCCGGTGAGTCGATCAACGCGGCGATCGGCGAAGACGCAAAGCTCACCACGGTGTGGGCGGGGATGGACCCGGCACCCGGGTCGCAGACCTCGGGGCCAGGGACGGTCGCCGAGTTCGAGTCCGCCGTGGCCCACCGGCGCGAGGAGATCGACGGCTCCCGTGTCAGCCGGGCGGAGTGGGGCGAGCTCGTGGACAACGCCCTCGCCCTCGTCGACGGTGGGCCGGCGCCGGCCGTCGCCCCGCCGACCGAGGAGGGGCGACGGCTCGTCGTGTCGGACCCGACCGTGTTCGGGCCAGATCCGTCGAGCGGCGCAGCTGCGGTCCGCCAGCAGCTGACGAGTGGTGATGACGGTGGCGAGACCCTCCTCGGCAGGGTGGCGAGCAGTGTCCGCGCCCAATGGCAGGCCGCTGAAGGGGCGGCCACTGCAGCGATGGCCGACTTCCGGCGGGCGCGTGAGGTGCTCGACCGGCGGCCGAGCCCGTTGTTGGGGGCGCTGAACTGGGTGATGGCCACGCTCTTCGTCGGCCTCGTGGCCACGGGTGCCGTGCTCTCCGGGCTGGCCGAGGCGGCCGGGCTGCTCGAGTGGGACGAGGACCAGCGGACGGTGGCCTGGTTGGCGCTCTCTGGCGTGGCGCTGATGTCGGCGCTCGCCTGCGCCGTGCCGGTGCTCAAGGGCCCGAGGGTCGGTGGACAGTCGATCCTGGGCAAGGCGCGTGTCGAGCTCGGCGTGCTGTTCGGCGTCCTCGTGCTCCTCGCCGCGGCCGCCCAGGATGCCGTGGTCCTGGCTCCCCCTCCGATCGGCGCCGTCCGGGTCGGCGAGGTCCTGCTGACCTCGCTGTTCGGCGCGGCCCTCCTTGCCCTGGCGGCGTTGTGCCACGGGCGCGGCGGGCGCCGGGGGCCCACGGCGGCCAAGGCGGTGGGCGCCATCCTCCTCGTCCATGTGACGCTGAGCGGCGTCGGCGGCGTCGTTCGCCAGAACAGCTGGTACGCCGACATGTCGAGCGGCGACCGGCGCCAGCAGCTCCTGCTGTGGGCGGGCGGCCTACTGGTCGCCGTGCTCGCCACGCTCGTCACCATCGCCTGGCTCCGCGTCGGGGAACGCCTTCGGCTCGGCGGGGCGGCGGCGCGCCTGCGCTGGGCGGAGCAAGCGGCGTTGTCCTGTGCGGGCCAGGCTGAACGGCTCGGGATCGCCCACGGTCAGCTGGTGGCCACGGCCACCGCGCTCAATCGCCTGGTGTGGCTGCCGTTCGGGCCGCCGGTGACGGCCGAGGACCGGCGTGCCCCGGAGCTGGAGGAGCTGGCAGGGGCGATGAGCCTGCGCATCTCCCGGTTCGAGCTGAGCGAGCACGGCCGGGACGCCCTGCTGGCGCGGATCCGGCGAGAGGTCGCCAAGCCCGGCTGGCTCCAGCACCAGTACGGCGCGGCGGTCGAGCTGTTCCGGCCCGAGCTGGCCCACCGGACCGGGCGGGATGTCGAGACGCTGGCCCACCTGCACCCGGAGCGAGACCCGAGCATCGAGCCGTCCGAGGACGCTCCGGGCCATGGCCCCGAGAGCAGCCGCTGGGCGCTGGCGCGGATGCTGCACGAGGGCACCTTCGACCGGGCCCTGCGCGAGCGGGTGAGCGATGTGGCCAGTGGCCAGGTGTTCGGCCTGTACTTCGAGCGGGACGACCGCCAGCGGGGCGGGGACGAAGCGCTGGAGACGATCCAGGAGCTCGGCGGCGAGCTGGTCAGGGGGCGGGCGCCGCAGCTGCCGGCCTCTTTCTTCCGCCGGATGCCGCTGCCCGTCGCCGACGACCCCAGGGCGCGCTTCTGCCCGCGGGTGTGGTGGCCGAGCAAGGTCGTGCCCGCGCCGCAGGGTTTGCCCGACGTCGCCGTACACGAAAGCGAGCCGGTGGACGCCGGAGCGGCCGGGTTGATCCTCGCCTTCGTGCGCTCGGACTGGACGATGCCCTTCGCCAGCTCGGACCTGCCCCTCAGCGAGTTCCCAGCCCCGGCCGTGGCCACGAACGGCCACGCGCCCTTCGACGAACACGTGATGTGAGGACATGACCACCACACTTCAGGCGCCAGCCTGGCTCCTGCCCATGCCGCTCATGACCGTCCGCGACAGCTTCGGCGGGCCGTCGGAGGGGCCGAGGCCGGGGCGCTTCGACCCCCGTGGCCACCAGGAGCTGTACGACTCGCTGCGCGACGGGAACTTCGCCAGGCTCCGCGAGCTGGCCGACGACGAGCGCACGAACATCCGCTACCTGGCGTGCGCCCTGTACGCGCTGAAGTCCTACGCCCGGGGAGACCTGGCCGCCGCCGAGGAGTACCTGATCACCGCGCTCGAAGGTGGCGACAACCTGCAGGACCACCCCTTCGTGTGCACGCGGATGGCGCCGGGGAAGCTGGCGCCCTTCGCCGTGCCCCTGGCGCTCGACATCGTGGTGTACGGCCACCCGCTCGACCACGTGACCCTGTCCCTGCTGCTTGCCGAGCTGCTCCAGGACGGGGGTGCCGCGGAGGAGGCGGCGGGTGTGCTGGCTGCGCTGCCGGCGTCGGACGCCGTGTGCCTGGCCTCGGCGGAGCTCGCCGCCGAAGAGGGCGACGCCGAGCGGGCGCTCGCCCTGGCGGGGGGCGCCAGCGGCCGGGACGAGCTCAGCGCTGGCCTGCTGGTGTTCGAAGGCTGGGCGCTGCGGCGAACGGGTGAGCCGGACGAGGCGAGACAAGTGCTCGTGAGCGCCAAGGCGGCGGCGCCGAGGCGCTCCTACGTCGGATCGGTGGCCGAGTACGAGCTCGCACTGTGCGAGTGGCTGCTCGGCAAGACCCACCACGCCCAGCGTCGCCTGGAGAAGCTCCTCAAGTCCGACCGAGGTTTCCGGCCGGCGCAAGACGCGCTCGAATGCGTGCGGCTCGGCTGGCTCCCCCTCCACGAGATCTAGCCTGCTGCCACCCATCCGAACCCGGGCGTCACCGACGTTCTGCAGGCGTCGAGAACGTCCAGCCGGCTGCAGCTGGTCATGGTCGGTTCCCAGCGGCTCGGTGTCGCGGCACGACGGCCGTGAACGTCGGCAGTGAAGCGGCCTCCGCGACCCCAGCTGCCTACCCAGAGGTCACGGGCGGGAGGACGCTGCCGGGACAGCCGTCGAGCTGGTAGCTGATCTGTCCCATCTCCGTGACTTGGTAGTCGCCGCCGACCAGCGGGATGCCGACGATCATGACCCAGCACGCGCTGCCGAAGCCGTCTCCGTCGTCGTCGTTCGACATCCCGAAATCCGCGTCCGACCCGAACACCTCGCAGTACGCCGCTTTGTACTCATCGAGATAGTGGTCGACGCACTGCTTCGCCACCTGCAACAGCTCGTCGACGCCGCCTGGCGCCACGAACATGACATTGGCCTGTCCGCCCTTGAGCTCCTTCGTGATGACGACACTACGGACCATCGCTGTGGAGAAGGAGGCAGGCGGGTTCGCCGCTACCGGTCCCGCAGCGGTGGGCGCCGCAGCCACTGACGTCGTGCTGACGGACGGGACGTAGTCGGGCCGCAGCTGCTTGAAGCCTCCGTGCACCGAGCAGCTGGCGTCGTGGCCCATGGAGATGACCTTGCCGTTGTTGCACTCGCCGTAGGGAGCGAGCCAGCTCTCGACACCGCCGTTGTCGCCGCAGGTGTTGTCGAAGTCGGTGTTGTCGGAGAACAGGCCGTTC
>WHTX01000309.1 GCA_009377505.1 Acidimicrobiia bacterium | reverse complement strand
CGGCTTTCTCGGTATCTAGACGAGCTGCATGACAGTTCTGCGTCGGTAGAAGCTACCCGAGGGGCGACGCTGGTGTCCGCCCGATGCCTGCTCGAACGATGTACGCCGCGGCAGGAGGGGCAAGTCCAGGTTAGGTCGTCAAAGCTACATTGAATCCACATTACTTCTTGATATTTGAGACGCCGGGGGCTCGCTTTGGCGGCATGACGAACGTGTGACGATGGAGGAGACAGGGGAATCGCGGACGTCATCTTTTTAGCGGACGGCCTCACCTGTGCTGGGGAAGACGCCGGTAGTGTGTCCGCGTCTGAACAGGGCGGGCGGCGGAGCCCGGCTCGGTCCCCACGGCTCGCGTTCCGGGCCATGTCTCGGGGTCGGCCGCATCCACGATGTCTCTGATCGGACGGACCACATCCGCGGCGGGGAGTTCGTTCATGCAGGGTCATGCAATACCTCGGCGCGCCTTGGCGCTGCCGCTGGCCATCATCGTCCTGGCTGCGGGGCTCGTCGTGGCCCGGGCCCGCTTGTCCGAGGGTGAGACCGCCGGGACGATCTCCACCTATGTGGGCGCGCAGGGCTGCGGCGCCGCGCCCACGCTGAGCCACCCCGTCGACCCCCGGGCCGTCGTCGTCGACGGCGCCGGCAACGTGTACGTGGGCGAGCTCAACTCCGTCCTGCGCATCGACAAGGCCACCAAGGCCATCACCACCGTGCCCGGCAGCTTCGACCGGGTGCAGGAGCTGGGCATGGACGGCGCCGGCAACCTGTACGTCCTCGAGGGCCCCGACACCGGCACCGGCACCGTCGGCCCGCCCCGCGGCGTCAAGAGGGTCGACACGGCGGGTGCCGTCACCCAGGTCTGGGGGCCATTCGGTAACAACTCCACCGACGCCGGCCCCGTGGCCATGGCCGTGGCCAACGACGGGACCATCTACCTCGGGGTGGGGTCGAACGTGATCCGCGTCCCCCCCGGCGGGTCGGAGCAGTTCGTCGTGACCAACGCCACCGGGGTGTCGGGGCTCGCCGTGGACACCGCCGGCAACCTCTATTTCGCCGACAAGCCCGAGGGCGTGGTGCGCAAGGTCGCCGGGGGCACCGGGGCGGCGACCACGGTGGCGGGCGGCGCGAACTTCCACCACGGCGCCTACCCCGTCGGCGCCGGCGACGACTTCGTCACCGGGGAGACAATGGCGGCGAACGGGAGCGACCTCCTCATCGTCGAGGGCGACCGCCACCAGGTCGTCAAGCTCTCGGGGGCGACCCTCGACCTCGTCGCCGGTAACGGGCTCAGCAGCGACGGCTGCTTCGGCGACGGCGGCCCCGGCCGCCAGGCCGAGCTCAACCTCGGCCACGGCTCGCGCTCGGGCGTGGACGTCGACCCCACCACGGGCGACGTGTACATCGCCGACGACGGCAACAACGGCCTGCGACGGGTCGCCGGCGGCGGCGTGGCCGCCCCGAACGGCCGGGGCACCGGCTGGGGGACGACCCCACCGACCGCGCCGACGACGCCGACGACGGTCGACACGACCCCGCCGACGGCGGCATTCGATGCCCCCAGCCCGGTCCACGTGGGCATCCCCGTGCAGTTCATCGACCAGTCGAACGGGGCCACGAGCTGGAGCTGGGACTTCGGCGACGGCACCGCGCTCGACACGGCCAAGGACCCGTGGCACATCTTCACCACGGCAGGGAACCACAACGTCACGCTCACCGTCACCAAGGCCAGCAACGGGCTGACGGCGCAGTTCATGGCGCCTGTTCGGGTTGATCCGCCCGAGGCGGGCCTCGTCGGCTACGAGTCGATCAGCCCCGTCCGCGCCGTCGACACTCGGGTGCAGGTCGGCGCGCAGAGCCCGCGCCCCGTCACCGGCGGAACGTCCATCGACGTGGACGTGGCCGGCCCGCTCGGCAAGACGCCCGACCAGGTGGCCGGTGGGGCGGTCGTGCTCAACGTGACGGGCATCAACCCCACCAACCAGACGTACCTACAGGTGTTCCCGAGCGGGGAGACCCGCCCAGGCAGCTCCAACGTGAACCTGCTGCCCGGTCAGACGCTGCCGAACCTGGTGGTCGCCAAGGTCGGAGCCAACGGGATGGTGAGCATCTTCAACGCCGTGGGCTACGTGGACGTGGCCGCTGACGTGATGGGCTTCTTCCCTGCGACCAGCGACTTCAACGCCGTGACGCCCCAGCGGGTGCTCGAGACCCGCCCGGACGGCTACGGCGGCGTGCCTGCCGGCCGGGTCGGGCACGGCCAGTCTTTGATGGTCGACCTCGAGGGCTCCGGCGCCGTGCCTCCGGAGGCGGGGGCGGTCGTGCTCAACGTGACGGCCATCAACCCCTCGGCCGCTGGCTACGTGAGCGTGTACCCGGCCGAGAACCCCCTGCCCGGCGTGTCGAACCTCAACTTCGCCGTCGGCGAGACCATCGCCAACCTGGTGGTCGTGAAGCTCGACGAGAACGGGCAGGTGAAGCTGTTCAACGCCGCCGGCTCGGTCGACCTCGCCGCCGACCTCATGGGCTGGATCCCGGCAGGGAGCCCGGTCCTCACCGGCATCACCCCGGCCCGGGTCCACGACACGCGCTTGGCGGGCGGCCCCCTCGGCCCCGGCCAGACGCTCGAGATCGACGTCCACGGCAAGGGCGGGCTGCCCGTCAGCAGCGTGGACGCCGTGGTGGTCAACGTCACCGCCGTCGACGTCACCGGCCTGAGCTACCTCACCGTCTTCCCCGGCGGCGCGGGCTCGACGGTGCCGGGGGCCTCCAACCTCAACCTCGTGCCCGGTGACGTGGTGCCCAACCTCGTCATCGCCAAGGTCAACGAGGGGAAGATCAACATCTTCAACGCGGCGAGCTCGACGAACGTGATCGTGGACGTCATGGGCTTCATGGGCTGACCCGACCGGCCCGGGCCCGACGGGATGGAGGGGGAGCGGCCACGGGGCCGCTCCCCCTCCCGCGTGGCGGCGGTCGCGCCGGCGACGGGGGCCGGCACCGGGCGGACGCGAAGACCACGGTGTCCTCGGCCCCGCACCAGCAGCGGTAGCGGGCCTCGAAGCCCGCCTCGGTGCGGTCGAGGCCGGTGATGCGGGCGTCGTGGAAGAGGGAGCGGGCCCCGCAGGTCGAGCAGGTGGCGACGAACATGGCACCGAGCCTGCGCCGACGGCCCCGCTCCTTCGAGCGCCATCGAGGCATCATGCGTTAGGATCCTGCCACTGTGGCCCACCGTGTCGCGACGCTCGTGCTGCCCAGGGTGAACCCCTTCGAGCTGGCCATCTCCTGCGAGGTCTTCGGGCTCGAGCGTCCCGAGCTGGGCGTCGAGTGGTACGAGCACGTGGTCTGCACGTCCGAGGGCGCTCCCGTGCTTACCAACGGTGGCTTCACCCTCCAGAGCGACCACGGCCTCGAGGCCGTCGAGGAGGCCGACACGATCGTCGTGCCGGCCACGCCGAGCCTCGACACCGCCCTCAGCCCCAAGGTGCTCGAGGCGCTGGCCCGGGCGGACGAGCGCGGGGCGCGCCTCATGTCCTTCTGTTCGGGGGCGTTCGCCCTCGCCCAGGCCGGGGTGCTCTCGGGCCGGGCGGCGACCACGCACTGGGTGTACGCCGGGGAGCTGGCCCGCCGCTTCCCCGACGTCGACGTGCGCCCCGACGTCCTCTACGTCGACGCCGGGAACGTGCTCACCTCGGCGGGCACCGCGGCGGGCATCGACCTCGCCCTGTACGTGGTCCGGCGCGACCACGGCGCCGACGTGGCCAACGCCGTCGCCCGGCGGATGGTCGTGCCACCCCACCGCGACGGTGGCCAGGCCCAGTTCGTCACCCAGCCCGTACCCGTCACCACCGAGTACGGGCACCTGGGGGCCACGCTCGACTGGATGATCGCCCACCTCCATGAGCCGCTCACCATCGAGGCCATGGCCAACTACGCCATGCTCAGCCCAAGGACGTTCGCCCGCCGCTTCCGGGACGTGACCGGCGCGACGCCCCACGACTGGCTCATCGCCCGGCGCGTCCAGCACGCCCAGCGCCTGCTCGAGGCGAGCGCGCTGTCGATCGACCTGGTGGCACAGGTCAGCGGGCTGGGCTCGGCCGCCAACCTGCGGCTCCACTTCCGCCGCCTCTTGGGCACCTCGCCGACCAGCTATCGCCGGGCGTTCCGGGGCACCGCCTGAGGCGCTGTGGACGACCCTGCTACCGGCGTCGCCACCCCTACAGTGGCGAGCCATGCGGCCGCCTCCTGGCGTGGGCTCGAACGGGCCTGACCTCGTGACCAGCGCGGCCGTCGGGCGCGCGCTCGAGGCCAACGTGGCCCGCGTCGTGCTCGATGCCGGCGAGGCGGCGCGCCTGGCCGTGGCGACCGTGCTCGCCGGGGGCCACCTCCTCCTCGAGGACCGCCCCGGAGTGGGCAAGACGCTGCTGGCCAAGGCGCTGGCCCGCTCGATCGGCGCCACCTTCGCCCGGGTGCAGGCGACGGCCGACCTGTTGCCGAGCGATCTCACCGGCGTGTCGGTGTTCGACCCCGCCAGCCGCACCTGGCAGTTCCACCCCGGGCCCCTCTTCGCCCAGGTGGTGCTCGTCGACGAGGTCAACCGGGCGACGCCGCGGGCGCAGTCGGCACTGCTCGAGGCCATGGCCGAGGGCCAGGTCAGCGTGGACGGCCAGACGAGGCCCCTGGCCCGGCCCTTCATCGTGCTCGCCACGCAGAACCCCGCCGACGAGGCGGGCACGTTCCCCCTGGGGGACGGCCAGCGCGACCGCTTCGCCGCCGTCGTCTCCCTCGGCCTGCCCGCCCGCGACGCCGAGCGGGCGCTCCTGACGGGCCACGGTGGCGAGGGCGAGCTGAGCCAGCTCGGCCCGGTCGCTTCGCCCGCCGAGCTCCTGGCGGCCACCGAAGGCCTGGCCCACGTGCACGCCGAGCCCGTCGTCGTCGACTACGTCCTCGACGTGGTCGAGGCCTCCCGCCGCCATCCCCAGGTCGTGCTCGGCGCCAGCCCCCGTGCCGGGCTCATGCTGCTGCGGGTCGCCCGAGCCCTCGCCGTGCTCGGCGAGCGCGGCTACGTGCTCCCCGACGACGTGAAACAGGCGGCACCGGCCGTGCTCGGGCACCGGCTCGGGCTGGCCGGGGGCCGGGCCGACCTCGCCGCGGGACGGGCGCTCGTGGCCGAGATGCTGGCCACGGTGCGGGCCCCGGCCCCGTGAGCACGCCCCCGCCCCCGGGGCCCGGCCGGTGGCGCCTGCAGCCGACCGGCCCCACCCTGGCGGCCGCCGTCGTCCTGTTCGTGCTCTACCAGCTCGTGGTGCACTCGGGAAGCCGTGCCTGGCCCGCCCCGGTCGTGGCCTTGGCCACCGTCGCCCTGCTCCTCGACGCTGCCGTCGCCCTCCACGGGCAGCGCCGTCCCGAGCTCACCCTCTCCCTCGGCCCCGATGCCACCGCCGGCGTGCCCTTCAGCGCCGTCGTCACCGCCACGCAGCCCGCAGGGCGCAGGGTCTCGCTGCGGGTCGCCTCCTTGCCCTCCGAGCGCATCGAGATCGACGCGCCCTCGACCGGCCGCTTCGAGGTCCTGGCCGAGCACCGGGGGATCTTGCGCCAGGTCCTCGTGGACGTCAGCCTCGAGGGCCCTCTCGGGCTGGCCCGGGTGACCAGGTCCGTGCGCGTCGTGCTGGCCGAGCCCCTGCTGGTCGGCCCGGCGCCCGCGGTGGTGGCCGGGGTGGAGGTCCCGCCCGCGACCATAGGGGAGGAGGCCCGCCCCCGCCAGGCCCGCAGCGGCGAGCTGACCCGAACGGTGCGCGAGCACCGCCCGGGCGACCCCTTGCGCCACATCCACTGGCCGGCCACCGCCCACCAGGGCCGGCTGATGACCCGCGAGCTCGAGCAGCCGGCGGCGCGCTCGGTCCGTGTCGTCGCCGACCTCGGTCCCGCGCCCGGCGCGGGCGCGGAGCGTGCCGCCGCCTACGCGGCCCATGCCGTCGCCGTGCTGCTCGACGGGGGCGCCCGGGTGGAGCTGGTCACCCGGGAGGGCCCCCGCGTGGTGGCCGCTCCGGTGACGACGCGGCGGGCGACGGGACGCCGCCTGGCCCAGGCCACGCCCGGCCCGCCCGCTCCCCACGAGGGCTCCCCCGCCCTGGTCGTCAGCCCCGCGGGTTGCCGCGTCGAGCCCAGTCAAGCGGGCGCGGCGGTGCCGGAAGGGGCCCAGCCCGTGCCCGGCCCGGCGTGACGGCGCCCTCGGGCCCACCGGCCAGCTCGGGCCCACCGGCCAGCTCGGGCCCAGTGGCCGGCTCGAGCCCACCGGCCAGCTCGGGCCCAGCCGCCAGTTCCGGAGGACCGG
>WHTX01000308.1 GCA_009377505.1 Acidimicrobiia bacterium | reverse complement strand
CGGCCGGTCCCCGCCGCTCCCACGCGACCGCCAGCGCCCGGGCTGGCGGTCGCGCCCCGCGCCGCCGCGGCGCGGGTGCTGAACAGGACGACGCCGATGCCCAGCACGACGGGCACCCGGAAGAGGAACACGGCGCGCCAGCTGGTCACCTCGAGGAGGATGCCGCCCACGACAGGGCCAGCGGCGAAGCCGGTGAAGATGCTCATCTGGAAGAGGCCGAGCGCCCGGGCGCGCCCCTCCTCGGGCACGCTCAGGGTGATGAGCGCCGGCGCGGCGGCGAGGACCAGGGCGATGCCGACGCCCTGGGCGATCCGGGCGGCGAGGAAGACCGGGAAGGTGGTGGCGACGCCGCAGGCCGTGAGGGCAATGGCCGAGACCGCCAGGCCGCAGCCCATCACCCGTTGCCGCCCGACGTGGTCGGCCAGCCGCCCGAAGGGGAGCAGCAGGGCGGCGTAGGTGAGGACGTAGCTGACGATGACCCACTGGAGCGAGGAGACGTCGATCTCGAAGGCGTCGACGACGGCGGGGAAGGCGATGTTGAGCGTGGAGTCGAGCGCGCTGAGCGCTCCGCCGAAGCAGGCGACGAGGAAGACCCGCCTGTCCTGCCCCGCGCGCAGCTGCACCGTCCCTCCCTCCGGTTCCCCGGCGGGAGGGTAACCCGCGCGCGGCGGGGGCACTAACGTCCGGCGCAGACTCGGGAGGGAGGGCCCATGGCCCGGACAGGTGCATCGTTGGCAGAGCTGTTGCGCCACGCCGAGCTCGAGCTCGACGAGGAGCGCCGGGCCGCGCTGCTCCCGGCGCTCGAGCAGGTGGAGGCGGCGATCGCCGCCGTCCGGGCCGTCGACGTCGGCGAGCTGCCGCCGGCCACCGCGTTCGACGCACGGTGGGAGTGAGCCCCATGGACCTCGACCGCGCCACCCTCGAAGAGGCTGCCGAAGCCATCCGCACCAAGGCGTTGTCCCCTGTCGAGCTCACCGAGGCGGCGCTGGCCCGCACCGCCGCCGCCGAGCCTGCCATCGGCGCCTTCGCCGCCGTGCTCCCCGAGCGCGCCCTCGAGGCCGCCCGCGCCGCCGAGGCCGAGATCGCCGCCGGCCGCTACCGCGGGCCCCTGCACGGTGTCCCCGTCGGCGTGAAGGACCTCTACGACAGAAGAGGCGTGCCGACCACCTCGAGCTCGCAGGTCCGCCAGGACTTCGTCCCCGGCGACGACTCGCGCTGCGTCGAGCTGTTGGAACGCGCCGGGGCGGTCACCATCGGCAAGACCCACACCCACGAGTTCGCCTTCGGGGTCGTCACCCCGACCACCCGCAACCCCTGGGACACCGAGCGGGTGCCGGGCGGGTCGAGCGGCGGCACCGGCGCGGCGCTGGCGGCGGGCGAGATCCTGCTCGGGCTGGGCACCGACACGGGCGGCTCGATCCGCATACCCGCCTCACTGTGCGGCGTGGCCGGTATCAAGCCGACCTACGGGCGGGTGAGCCGGGCCGGGGTGACGTCGCTGAGCTGGTCCCTCGACCACGCCGGCCCCCTCGCCCGCACCGTGCGCGACGTGGCCATCGGCCTCGGGAACCTGGCCGGCTACGACCGGCGCGACCCCGCCACGGTCGACGTCGCCGTCCCCGACTACCTCGACGGCATCGAGGGCGGCGTGGCGGGCCTGCGCGTCGGCGTGCCCCGCAACCACTACTTCGACCCCTGCGCCCCGGCGGTGGCGGCCGCCGTCCACGCCCTCGCCGAACGCCTCGAGGGCGAAGGCGCCCGGCTCGTCCCCGTCACCCTGCCCGACACCGAGCTGTACACGGCGGTGCTCTTCGCCGTCCTCCTCCCCGAGGCCAGCGCCTACCACCAGGCCATGCTGCGCGAGCGGGGGGAGCGCTACGGGGTCGACGTCCGCCTCTTCCTCGAGGCGGGCGAGCTGGTCCTCGCCACCGACTACGTCAGGGCCCTGCGCATCCGTAGCCGCATCCAGCAGGGCTGGAAGCAGGTCTTCGGGGACGTCGACGTGCTCATCGCGCCCACCACCGGGGCCACGGCGGCCCGGTCCGGTGACGCCACGGTCGACGTCGGCGGCGGCGTCGCCCTGCCTCTCCTCGAGGCGTACGTCCGCACCAGCGCCCCGGCCAACCTCACCGGGCTGCCCGCGGCCTCGGTCCCCGCCGGGTTCGACGACCTCGGGCTGCCCATCGGGGCCCAGTTCATCGGCCGGCCCTTCGACGAGGCGACCGTGCTGCGCGTGGCGCGGGCCGCCGAGCGGGCGATTGGCGGCTGGGGCGCCCTGCGGGTGCCCGCCCTCGCCGCCATCTGAACCGCCCCCCGGCCCCGCGCCGGCCGCTCGAGGAGGTCGACGCCGAGGCGCTCGTGGCCGAGCTCACCGCACTGGAGCTGCAGGGACCGGGCGACGGGAGCGCGGGGGCGCCTCGCCGCTACCCGGCACCTGGGCCCGGACGTGGGTGAACCGCTCGAACTGCGGGTAGGGAGTGGGCCAGTGGTCACCGCAGCATCCCCCTTTCCCCACGAGCTGGGGTCCATCCCGGCGGCCCGCCGCTGGTTGCGGTCCGTGCTCGCGGACTGGTCGCTGCCGGCGGCCACGACCGAGGACGTCATGCTCATGGCCAACGAGCTGACCACGAACGTGGTGCTCCACGCCGGTACGGACTACCAGCTCAAGGTGATCCTCGACGGGCCCCGCGTGCGGGTGGAGGTCAGCGACCACAGCCCTGACTCGCCCCACGCCAACGGCCAGTGGGGCATGGCGCCCGAGAACGACGGCGGCCGAGGCCTGGCCATCGTCGAGACGCTCGCCTCGCGATGGGGGAGCCGGCCGACGGCGGAGGGGAAGACGGTGTGGTTCGAGCTCGAGCCCTCGCCGCCCTGAGCAGCTTCGGTCGGGCTTCGGCTGAGCGGCGTGCCAGGATGCGGGTCGGTCGCCGGCCGGGAGGGGGAGCGGGCATGAGCGTCACCACGGAGTTCGTCGCCATCGAGGACCCGCCGGAGATCCAGGCGGCCAACCCGATCCACGCCGAGGGGGCCAAGGCCTACGGCTACGAGCGGCCCATCGTGGCCGGGTTGTCCAGCTACGGCTGGGCGGCGGTGGCGATCATCGAGCTGCTCGGCGAGGAGTGGCTGGAGGAGGGCTGGTCCGACATGGCCTTCCCCCGCCCCGTGTTCGCCGGAGACCCCCTCACCACCACGGCCCGGATGTGCTGGGACGGCGTCTGCGACTACGTGCAGCACAACGGCGCCGGCAAGGTGACCGTCCGGGGCCGGGCGGGCCTGGGCCTCGCGCCCTTCCACGGGGAGTGGCAACTGCCCACCCGCCGCGCGCCGGAGCCGCCCGCGGCTTACCGTCCGCTCATGCTGCCCGAAGAGGTGCCCGTCGGCGCCGACTACCCGCCCATGGCTGTGCGCCTCGGCGTCGAGGACGCCCGGGCCTGGTCGGCCAACCGCCTGGGCGACCGCCACCCCCGCTACCACGAGGGCCCCGCTCCCCGTGCCCACCCTTCGTGGGTGCCCGGCCAGATGACGCCGCTCATCCGGCACAGCTACCGCTTTGCGGCCGGCATCCACACCGCCGGGCGGGTCCAGCACCTGCGTGCCATCCGCGCCCCCCAAACCATCGTGGTGGCCGGACGCTGGGGGTCCAACGAGTCCCGCAACGGCCGGTGGTGGTCGACGAGCGACGCTGTGTTCTGCGCCGAGGACGGCACCGAGCTGGGCTACTGCCAGCAGTCCCAGATCATCCTGCCCCCGCCCGACCGGCGGGCGCCCCGGGCTTAGCGTTTCGTCGGTGACGAAACCGTAGGGCTTCGGGCGGAGCGGAGTCGGTACGTCGGGCCTGGGTGCCCTGTGTAGCCCCGTACCCGGGCCGGTCAGCGCCTCAGTGGCCAGCGGTCAGCGCCTCGTGGAGGGCGAGGATGCGGCGGGCCTGCGTGAAGTGGGGGACGTCCACCATGTTGCCCCGGAAGCGGAAGGCCATGCGGCCCTCGAGGCGCTGCCGCTCGAGCTCCTCGAGGAGCTCACGAGCCGCCTCGACCTCGTCGGGTGAGGGGGTGAAGGCCTCGTTGATGGGGTCGATCTGGCTGGGGTGGATGCTGAACTTGCCGGTGAAGCCCATGGCCGCGCCGAGCTCGCAGTCCGCCCGCAGGCCGACGGCGTCGGTGACGTCGGTGAACACCGTGTCGAAGGGCTGCACGCCAGCAGCGGCCGCGGCCAGCATGGTCATCGTGCGGGCGTGCTCGAAGATGGGCAGGTAGCGGCCGGAGCCATCACGGTTGCGCCGGGCCCCGATCGCCGCCGAGAGGTCCTCCGCGCCCCAGGTGAGGGCATCGACCCGGGGCACGCACACCAGCTGGTCGATGGCCAGGAACCCCCGGGGCGTCTCGGTGCCCAGCAGGATGAGGGTGACCGAGCCGGGGGCGTGGCCGTGCCGGGCCTCGAGCTCGCTCACCACCCGGTCGACGAGGCGCACGTCGTCGGGGCCCTGCACCTTGGGCACCAGGTAGGCGTCGGGCGGGTTCACCATGGTGGCCTCGACGTCGGCCCGGAACCACGGCGAGTCCACCGGGTTGATCCGCACGACCTTCTCGTGCCGGCCGAAGTCCACGTCTGACAGCCAGCCGGCGACGATGCCCCGGGCGTCGTCCTTGCGCTCGGGCGTGACCGCGTCCTCGAGGTCGAGCACGAGGGCATCCGCGGCGCTGTCGAGGGCCTTGGCCAGCATCTTCTCGTTCGCCCCGGGTACGAAGTGGGCGCAACGGCGCACGCGCACCGGTCAGCCCTCGCCGGCCGCGGGGCGCTTGAGCATCATGCCGTTGCGCAGGCAGGTGCAGACGACCTCGCCGCGCTGGTTGGTGCCCCGGTGCTCGAAGGTCACGATGCCCCACTCGGGCCGGCTCTTCGACGCCCGGGCGGCCTTCACCTCGGTCGCGGCGTAGATGGTGTCCCCGATGAAGACCGGGCTGGGGAAGCGGGTCTCGTCGAAGCCGAGGTTGCCCACGGTCGTGCCCAGCGTGGTGTCGCCCACGGACAGCCCGATGACGACCGCCAGCGTGAACATGGAGTTCACGAGGACCTGGCCGAACTGGCTCGCTCTGGCGAACTCGGCGTCGACGTGCAGCGGCTGGGGGTTCATCGACATCGTCGAGAACAGCAGGTTGTCCGTCTCGGTGACGGTCCGTCCCGGTGCGTGCTCGAAGGTCGTGCCGACCCCCAGCTCCTCGAAGTACTTGCCGGCCATGGGCGGCGTGTCTACCACGCCCCGGCGGCTGGGGACCGGGGGCGGGAACTCGCTGTGAGCATCTCGCTGGGACCATATGGTCGCCCGTCGGTACCTTGCTGCTCATGGCCAGGCGAGTCGCCGTCCGGGAGCTGCTCATCGGCGTGGAGGGCCTGGCCCTCCTGCGGCACCTCTACGACGGCACCGACGAGGACGCGGCGGAGCGGCTCGACGAGGTGCGCCGCATCCTCGACGACGGGCCGCTCGCCGAGGCCGATCTGACCACGGAGGCGGACGCGCGCACCGGCTATGGGCCCTGGTCGGCCACCTACGACGAGCCCGGCAACCCGCTCGGGGCCATCGGGGAGCCGGCGGTGCGCGCCCTCGCCGCCTACGGAGGCCTGCCCTGTGCCCTGGTCTGGGCGGTGGAGAAGCCACCGCTTCGGCCCAGGTAGGGTCCGCGACGTGCTCTACATCAACGGGGAATGGCGCGACGCCGAGTCGGGGGCGACGTTCGAGGTGACCGACCCGGCGTCGGGCAAGGTCGTCGGCGAGGTGGCCGACGGGGGCCGGGCCGACGCCGCCGCGGCCATCGCCGCAGCCGACGCGGCGTTCGAGGGCTGGTCCGGGCTCACCGCCTACCAGCGGGCCGAGAAGCTCGCCGCCGCCCACCAGCTCATGCTCGAGCGGCAGGAGGACCTGGCCAAGCTCATGACCACCGAGCAGGGAAAACCGCTGCGCGCGGCCCGCAACGAGGTCGGTTACGCGGCGGACTTCCTGCTGTGGTTCGCCGAGGAGGCCAAGCGGGTCTACGGCCAGACGATCCCCTCGGCCCGGGCCGACCAGCGCTTCATGGTGCTCCACCAGCCCGTGGGCGTGTGCGCGGCCATCACGCCGTGGAACTACCCGGTGTCGATGCTGACCCGCAAGCTCGGCCCTGCCCTCGCCGCTGGCTGCACGGTGGTGCTCAAACCGGCTGAGCAGACGCCCCTGTGTGCCGTCGAGGTGTTCCGCATCTTCGACGAGATCGGCCTGCCGCCGGGAGTGGCCAACCTGGTCACGGCGGCTGACCCCGTGCCCGTCGGCGCCGAGCTGCTGACCAACCCCGCCGTGCGCAAGCTGACGTTCACCGGCTCGACGGAGGTGGGCAAGCAGCTGATGGCGCAGGCGGCGCCCTCCATGAAGCG
>WHTX01000307.1 GCA_009377505.1 Acidimicrobiia bacterium | reverse complement strand
GTAGATGTGACGTTCGGCACAACTTCCTGGTCGAACGGGATCCGGTATGGCGACGAGCCCGCCACCCCCGGCACCACGATTGCCGAGGATCATCACCTCGGCCTTCGTTGAGCGCGCCAGCAGTGCGCCTACGAGGGCCCGCCGCCGCCGGCTCGACTGGCAGGTCGAGCCACGCGTCTAGTGACAGACGTCACATCGAGGGGTACTGTGCGCCCAGGAAGTTGTGCCGAACGTCACATCTACGGTGGGCGGAGGGGGAAGCCGTGCGCAGCCGAGGACGCCAGACCATCGGGGCTGGCCTGTTGAGCGTGTCCCTCGTCGCCGTTGCGTGCGGTGGCGACGACGGCGGAACCACCACCCAGGGCACGGTGGACGCGGGCGTGAAGGAAGGCGTCGAGCAGCAGCTCGGCGGCTCGGCGACCACCGCGGCCGCGCCAGTCGTCCAGCCCGAGAGCATGGAGGAGTGGGAAGCCCTCTGGGCCGACCAGCGAGCCGCCATCGTCGAGCGCGCCGCGACGGAAGGCTGGGGGAAGTCCGCCGACGGCATGACGGTGACCGGGCCGGAAGGCTTCACCATCGACCTGAGCGCCTGCCCGGCCGGGTGGAGCGATACCGAGGGCCTCACGGACACCCAGATCAAGATCGGCCACAACACGGCGCTGTCGGGCACGCTCGCTGACTACGGCAACATCGCCCGAGCTGTCGAGACGCTCTTCAACTATTACGGCGCCGAGGGTGGCTTCACCGATTCCACCGGCAAGTCCCGCACGATCAACTTCATCTACAAGGACGACGGCTACGACCCGGCCAGGACGATCCCGCTGGTGGACGAGCTGATCGACTCGGAGAAGGTGTTCATCATGTGGACGCTCGGCTCGCCGAGCACGCTGCGGACCTACGACAAGCTGAACCAGCGTTGCGTCCCCCAGCCCTTCTCGATGACCGGGCACCCCGCCTGGGGCGACCCGGTCAACCACCCGTGGACGACCGGCGCGCAGATGGCCTACAACACCGAAGCGGTGCTGTGGGGAGCGTTCATCGAGCAGCATCTCGCCGAGATGGGCGGCAAGGCGAAGGTCGCAGGCCTCATCATGAACAACGACTTCGGCAAGGCCTACGACGTGGGCTTCAAGGCCTTCCTCGCCCAATCACCCCAGAAGGACAACATCGAGTTCATCTCCGAGACGTTCGAGCCTCAGGCGCCGACGCTGAAGGACCCGATGACCACGCTCGCCGCCCAGAACCCGAACGTGTTCGTGGCCATGATGGCCGGCGCGCCCTGCACCCAGGCCATCACCGAAGCGGCCGAGAACGGCATGCAGCAGTCCGCCGACTACCTGTTCCTCTCCTCGACCTGCAAGGCGGCGAGCTTCGTGGGCAAGGACAAGGTCGGCGGTGACGGCTCCGCGTCGAACGGCTGGTGGATCTTCGGTGGCGGCCAGAAGGACTTCAACTCGGAGTCCATGTCCGAGGACACCTACGTCGCCTGGGCCCGTGACCTGCTGGCCAAGGCCGGCTTCGACTACAACACCTCGGGCTCCTTCGGCACCGGCTTCTTCTTCGGCTGGCCGATGGTCCAGGCGCTCCAGATCGCCGGTGAGCTCGAGGGCGGGCTGACCCGCACGAACCTCTTGCTGGCGGCGCGGGCCCTCGACATGACCCACCCGAGCCTCCTCGAGGGGGTCAAGTTCAACATGAACGGTGGCGCCGACGTCTACCTCGTCGAAGGGTCGGACATCAGCCAGTACGACTCCGCCATCCAGGAGTGGGTGGCCAAGGGCGACCCCATCGACCTCTCTGGCCAGTCGAAGCCCTGTGCGTTCGACCAGGCGGCGGCCACCTGTAGCTGACCAACCGGCCAGCCCTGCTAAAGGTGGCCGGCTGGCGCCGGCGAGGGGCCGGGCGGTGCGGCACCGGCGCCGCCCGGCCCCGACCGGAGCCCACGCAGGAGCGTCCCCGTGTGCGCTCGTGCAGCGGTCAGCGGGCAGCGGGCAGCGGGCAGCGCCCCGAGGCGAGCCGTGAGCTAGGTTCGTGGGCATGGCGACGGCCCAGACGCCATGAGGCTGCACCTCATCCACGACGACGAAGGCCGCATCCTCGCTGCGGTCGACCTCAGCTCGGGTGGTGAGGGCCAGCCGACGCCCCACCCGGCCGCTCGCGACGACCAGGCAGGCGTCGAGCTCGAGGTCCCCGAGCAGTACCTCGACCTGGGCCTCGCCGAGATCTGCACGCGCCTACGGGTCGACCTCGAGCGCGGCGAGCTGTGCATGGGCGAGCCCCCGGGGGCCAGCTGATCCAGGCGTCCCGGGGGCCATCCCTGGCGTCGTGGTCAGTTGCCCTCTCTAGCGGGCACGACGTGTGCGGTCGAGGACGGGTAGAAGAGCGACTCGTGGCCGTCCTCCCAGCGCACCCGGTAGTGCAGCGCCTCCCCGTCCCCCACCACCTCGAGCACCTCACCGCGCCGGCGGGGCTCGCTGCGGCTCGGCTCGACCACCAGCACGTCGCCTCGTTCTGCCTTGATGTCCATGGCGGCTCCCCCTGGAGCAGGCGGATTCGGGACCCGTCCAGTCTCGCGCCGCCGGGCCCACCTTGGGCAGAGGACGGTGGTGTGACATCCTGACAGCGGTCGAGGCCGGGGCCCGGGGGTCACGCCGCGCTGGCCGCACCGCACCCGAGGCGACGTCAGACGGTCGAGACGGCGCGCGACGAACGGAGGAGCGAACGTGAAGTTCGGCATGATCTACGAGTTGCAACTGCCCAAGCCCTGGGACGAGGAGGGCGAGTACCGCGTCATCCAGGAGGCGACGGAGCAGGTCGTCCTGGCCGACAAGGTGGGCATCGACCACGCCTGGGCGGTGGAGCACCACTTCCTGGAGGAGTACTCGCACTGCTCGGCCTCCGACGTGTTCCTCGCCTCCCTGGCGGCCAAGACGGAGCGCATCCGCATCGGGCTCGGCATCCGCCAGGTCATCCCCGGCTACAACCACCCCTCCCGCACCGCGGAGACGGTGGCCATGTTGGACCTGGTCTCCGGTGGTCGGGCCGAGTTCGGCATCGGCGAGGGCGCGACCCGCCTCGAGCTGCGGGGCTACGGCATCAACGCCCGCCGCAAGCAGGCGCTCTCCCTCGAGGCGGCCGAGCAGATCGCCAACATGATGGTCATGGAGCCCTACCCCGGCTTCGAGGGCGAGGGCTTCTCCATGCCCTGCCGCAACGTCATCCCCAAGCCCCGCCAGAAGCCGCACCCCCCGATGTGGATGGCGTGCACGAACCGCACCACGATCGAGGTGGCGGCGCGTAACGGGCTCGGCGCGCTGGCCTTCAGCTTCGTGGACCCCGAGGAAGCCCGGAAGTGGGCCGACATCTACTACTCGATCATCAAGAGCGAGGAGTGCGTGCCCCTCGGCCACTCGGTCAACCCCAACATCGCCCTCGTGGCCGGCTTCTCCATCCACCCCGACGCCGACGAGGCCCAGCGCCGGGGCGTGGACGGCTTCCAGTTCTTCCGCTACGCGGTGAACGCCCTGGTCGCCAACGAGACCAGGCCCGGGCGCAGCCGCCTGTGGGACGAGTACGAGGAGCTGCGCGGCCCCGACCTGCCCACCGTCGCCGCGCCGGGGATCGGGACGCCAGCCAACTACCGCAAGCTCGTCGGCCAGTTCCAGGACGCTGGCGTCGACCAGGTCATCTTCCTCCAGCAAGGGGGCAAGAACCGCCACGAGCACATCTGTGAGAGCCTCGAGCTGTTCGCCTCCGAGGTGCTCCCCGAGTTCGCCGCTGACCGCGACGAGCGCCAGGCCCGCAAGGACGAGGAGCTCGCCCCCTACGTCGAGGCCGCCCTCGCCCGCAAGCAGTACATGGCCCCCCTGACCGACGACGAGATCCCCGTCGTCCCGCCGTCGCGCGAACGCGAGTCCTTCTACGTGCGCGACAAGTAGCTAGCGATGGGCTAGCGAGGGCGCTCGGCCCTGCTCAGGGGACGCTCACCGCCTTGGGCGTCGCCCGGAGGGGCAGGTGGTTCATGCCCACGAGGCGGTTGTTGTTGAACCACGTCGGCTCGCCGGCCACCTCGAAGCCGTCGAAGCGGTCGAGCAGCTCCTCGAACATGACCCGCAGCTCGAGCCGGGCGAGTGAAGCGCCCAGGCAGAAGTGCGTGCCGAGCCCGAAGCCCACGTGGGGGTTGGGGTCCCGGCCCACGTCGAAGCGGAACGGCTCGGCGAAGGCCGCCTCGTCGCGGTTCGCCGACATCTCCCACAACGTCACCTTCTGGCCCTCGCCGATGGCCTTGCCCCCGAGCTCGACGTCGCGGGAGGCGGTCCGCCGCTTGTAGACGGACGGCGAGGCCCACCGCACGATCTCCTCCACGGCCGTCTTCATGAGGGACGGGTCGCGGCGCAAGCGTGCCAGCTCAGCGGGGTTCTCGACCAGCGCCACCAGACCGCCGGAGATGGCGCTGCGCGTCGTCTCCGCCCCGGCGGGGAACAACAGGTTGAAGAAGGCACGCAGCTCACGGATGTCGAGCTGGGGTGAGCCGTCGTCGAGCTGGGCGTGCACGATGACCGACAAGATGTCGTCGGCGGGCTCCCGGCGCTTCTCCTCGATGAGCCGGCTGGCGTAGTCGCCGAGGAGCTTCACGTGCTCGACGCTCAGGACCTCGCCCTTGCCCGCCTCCATGCCGAGGTCGACGATCTCGCTGAGCACGACCCGGTCCTCCTGGGGCACGCCGAGCACCCCGCAGATGGCCTGCAGCGGGAGCTCGCGGGCGACGACGGGCACGAAGTCGAAGGTCTCGCCGGGCGGGACCTCGTCGAGGATCGACTGCGCCCGCTGACGGAGCCCGTCCTCGAGACGGCCGATCATGCGCGGGGTGAAGCCCTTGTTCACCAGCGCCCGCAGCCGGCGGTGCCTGGGGTCGTCGGTGTGGTTGAGGAGGTAGCCGAGCCCCTTCGAGTCCGGGATCTGGGTCCCGCCGAGCTCGGAGGAGAAGGTCTGGGGGTCCTTGAAGATGGCGCCCACGTCGGCGTGGCGGCTCACCACCCAGAAACCCTCGCCGCCGGGCGTTGCCTCGGTCGGCTCGTGCCACCACACCGGCTCGTTCGCCCGGAGCCACGTGAAGAAGGCGTGCGGGAAGCCCTGCGAGAACGTCCTGCCCGATGACAGGTCCAACGGCTCCATGCACGCCTCCCTCGTCAAGCGCCCTCGGGGCGCCACCCGCCCGAGAGTAGTGCCCAACCCCCGCCGCCTCGTGCCCGGTCGGCTCCGGGGACGCTCGGAATCGCCCCTCGGGGGCGACCCCTTCGGTCGGGCCAGGTGGAGCGCCCACCGAAGCGGGCTGGGTGCTCGGGTTCCCGGCCGTGGGCATTGCTCCGGTGATGAAACGCCCGCTGCGGGGAGGGCGTGCCTGGCGGGGGCGCGGCCTGGGACGGGCCGTGGCAGCGCACGCCGCGGTCCAGCGCGCTTCGGGCTGTCCCGTGCGTGTCATCCCGCGTCGTAGGTAGCAGCGGGGAACGCAGGGCCGCCACCTCCTCGGCTGCCCCCGCCTTAGCCAGAGGCGGCGTAGGCGGCTCGGGCGGACCTGCCCCCGGCGAGCCCGGCCCGGGGACACCACCTGCCCAGCCGCCCGCCAGGCATTCCGTCACCGGAGCAACGCCCAAGGACAGCGCGAGGTCCCGGGGTCCCGCGCGAGGCGGCGGGCCGTCGAGGCCAGAGACACCGCTCAACTTGCACCGCTGTAGTTCCAGGCAGGACCACTAGGTCGCCGGCCCGCACGCAAGGGACGACCGTGTCTGCGTGCCCGGCGCGCTCGTTTCCGGCATCCGGGAGCTGGCGCACCTGGCGCGCGGCCAGTGGCTCTACGAGCACGCCGGGCAGGAGCAGACGTCGCGCTACTTCGACGGCTTCCACGCGGTCGGTTGACGTCGCGCGGTCCATGAGGTGTGCCCAACTCTCGAGCGCGGTCGCTCCGGAACCCGGGCCCGACCCCCACGAGACGCCCGGCCGTAAGAAAAGGCCACAAGGCGGGCGCGCTAGACCCGCTCGACCAGCGTCCCCGTCCCGAGGCCTCCACCGCAGCACATCGTGACCAGCCCGTAGCGGCCCCCGCTGCGCTGCAGCTCGTGCACGGCCTTGGTGACGAGGAAGCACCCGGTCCCGCCGAGCGGGTGCCCGAGGGCGATGGCCCCGCCGTTGGGGTTGACCCTGGCCATGTCCGGCCCGAGCTCCTTGGCCCAGGCCAAGACGACGGAGGCGAAGGCCTCGTTGATCTCGACCACGTCCATGTCCTGCATCGACAGCCCCGTATCGGCGAAGAGCTTGCGGGTCGCGGGGATGGGGCCCTCGAGCATGAGCACCGGGTCGCACCCGACGAGCGCCGTCGATGCCACCCGCGCCACGGGCTGCACCCCGGCCGCTG
>WHTX01000306.1 GCA_009377505.1 Acidimicrobiia bacterium | reverse complement strand
ATGGTGGCGAACCGCATCGTGCAGCTCGACCACATGACCAGGGGGCGGGTGATGTTCGGGGTGGGGCCGGGGGCGCTGCCCTCGGACGCCTTCATGATGGGCATCGACCCGGCGACCCAGCGCCGCCGCATGGAGGAGAGCCTCGAGGCCATCACCGCCCTGCTGCGCGCCGAGGAGCCGGTGAGCCGAGAGACGGACTGGTTCACGCTGCGCGACGGCCGCCTGCACCTGCTGCCCTACAGCTGGCCGAGCCTCGAGATCGCCGTCGCCGCCCAGGTCTCCCCGGCCGGGCCCCGCACCGCCGGGCGCTTCGGGGCCGGCCTGCTCTCCCTGGGCGCAACGAGCATGGGCGGGTTCGACGTGCTGGGCCAGCAGCGCGAGGTGTGGTTCGAGGCGGCCGAGGCTAGCGGGCACTCCGTCGACCGGGCCGACTGGCGCCTGGTCGGGCCGATGCACGTGGCCGAGACGCGCGAGCAGGCCTTCAAGGACGTCCAGTACGGCCTGCCCGCCTGGGTCGACTACTTCCGCAACGTGGTCGTCCTGCCCATCGGCCCGGTGACCGAGTCCGAGGACCCCGAGGTGTGGGCGCAGGTGCTCGTCGAGTCCGGCTTCGCCGTGATCGGCGACCCCGACGACGCCGTCGCCCAGATCGAGCGGCTCGAGAAGCAGACCGGGGGCTTCGGGACCTTCCTCACCATGCACAACGAGTGGGCCGACCGGGACGCCATGCGCCGCAGCTATGAGCTGCTGGCCAAGGAGGTCTTCCCCCGCTTCCAGGGCTCGACGCGGGGAACGCAGGGGTCCATGGCCTGGTGCCGGGCCGACCGGCCCACGCTGCTGGGCAGCGCCCGGGACGCCGTCGTCGCCGAGATCAAGGCCCACCGCAACCGCTGATCGGCGGCGCGCGCCGGCCCACGGGAGTAGAACGGCGCCCATGGCCGTGACCCTGGACATCCTCCTCGCCCGGGCGGAGATCGCCGACGTGCTCCACCGCTACGCCCGGGGCATCGACCGCATGGACTTCGACCTCGTGCGGTCGTGCTACCACCCCGACGCCTTCGACGACCACGGGGCGCTGAGCGGCGACGTGGACACGTTCATCGCCGGGGCCAGGTCCTTCCTCCCCCGCTTCGTCGCCACCATGCACTTCCTCGGCAACATGCACATCGAGGTCGACGGGGAGGCGGCGCGAGCCGAGACGTACGCCGTCGCCTACCACCGCGTCGCCGGCCAGGGCGAGGGCGGCGACGCAGCCGGCGACGGCAAGGACGACATCTGGGGCATCCGCTACGTCGACCGCTTCGAGCGGCGCGACGGGGAGTGGCGCATCGCCCACCGAGTCGTGGCCCAGGAATGGCGGCGGGTCGACCCCGTGCCCGCGGGACGGGAGCGCACCGGCCCCGGCGTGTGGGGACGGCGGGACCCGGGCGACGTCCTGTACTCGATCCTCGAGGCCCAGGCGCCCGCCAGTCGCTGAGGGCGGGCGGGCCGAGGCCGCCGCCGGCGTCAGTTGCTCGGGCTACGGCCCCGCGACGGGGGGGTCGAGCGGCTGGGAGCGCAGGACGAGCTCGGAAGGCACCGGGTGCTCGGCGTCGTCGCTGCCCGTGCCCTCCGCCGGAGCGAAGCCGGCCCGCTCCAGGCGAGCCAGGGCCTCAGAAGGCCAGGCGTCGTTCCGTACCCGCAGGTCGTGGCAGCCGCTCCACCAGGCCACCACGGCGGCCCGGCGCACCAGGGCCTCGCCGACGCCTGTCGAGCGGGCTTCGGGCGCGACGTAGAGATGGCTCAGCGTGCCGCGGCGGACCTCCCCGGCCCGTCGGGCCACCGCCCAGCAGATGCGGGCCACGCCGACGGGCAGCGCACCGCGGCGGGCGAGCAGCAGGCGGGAGCCGTGCCCGGGCCGGGGCGGGTCGGAGATCCCCTCGCCTTGCGCCTCGAGCGCCTCCCCGGCGCCCGGGGCCAGCTCGGCCCGTTGATGGCGGCGCACGAGGGCTTCCGCCGCGCTGCGGTCGGCCGACGTGCGGACGATGGTTATGGCGAGCTCGGTCGGCGCCGGGAGCTCCGCGCCCCGCGAGTCGGCGTCATCGCCGCCGGCCGCCCCCGTCCCGCTCATGAGCTCGTTCGTCGCCACGTCCCGATCTCGGCAGGAAGCAGCCTCGCCTTGAGTTGCGCCAGGGAGATCGCCCGCTACTGCCGGGCGGTGACCGCCGGCTCGACGGCGAGCGCCCACACGTCGCCGCCGGCGGAGCGCAGGCCGACGCGCTCGAGCAGGCGCACGGCGTCGGCCGGCCACACCGTGGTCCTCGCACGCAGCTCGCGGCAGCCGAACCACCAGGCCATGACGGCCGCCTGAGCCACGAGCGCCTCTCCCGCCCCCGTCCCCCGAGCCTCGGGCACGACGTAGAGGTGGCTGAGCTGGGCGTTGCGGCACCGCAGCGAGCCGCCGTCCGGGCCCAGGCCGCGCAGGCGGGCGACGCCGACGGCACGGCCGCCACGGCGGGCGAGGAGCAGTCGGACATCGGGGTCGGGCTGTCCCAGGTGGGTGATATCGTCCTGCACGTTCGTCGAGATGGGCGTCACGGCGTCGACCCAGCGGAGTTGGCGAGCCAGGAGCTCGGCGGCGGCCTCGAGGTCGGCGGCCAGGCGGGCCGTACCGATGACGAGCCCGGCGGCGGTGCGGGGAGCGGTGACGGTGATCATGCCGCCACGATGAGGCCCCCATCGCCCCGGCCCGAGGGGGAGATCCCTCGTCTTCCGCCACCTCCGTGGGGGCTCGCGCCGACGGCTCTAAGGTGCGGCGACGTGGCCGGAGCACCCTCACCAGCACCCTACGAGCCGATCGCGGCCGTCGCCTCGTGCTGGAGCGGCGACCCGGACATCGCCTCCGCGTACAGCTACCTGCGGCCGGGTGGCACACCGGCCGACCGCGACCTGCTGGCGACGCCCCTCGCCCCCGGGCTCCACTTCGCCGGTGAGGCGACCTGGTCGGCCCACCCCGGCACCATGCACGGCGCCTGGTGGAGCGGCGAGCGGGCCGCGCGCCGAGTACTGGACGACACCGTGTTGGACGACACCGCGCAGGACGGCCCAGCGCCGGGAGCCTTTGCGGCTGCACCCGGCGGCCTCGTCGTCGTCATAGGCGCCGGCCTGGCCGGGCTGGCCGCCGCCCGCCTGCTCGCCGACTCGGGACGCCCGGTGGTGGTGCTCGAGGCGGGCGACCGGCCCGGTGGCCGCGCCCGGGCCGACACGTCCCTGGGGGTGCCCGTCCACCTCGGGGCGTCGTGGGCCCACGGCAGCCAGGGCAACCCCCTGGTCGAGGCCGCCGCCCGGGCCGGCGTGCGGACCGAGCCGACCCGCCCCGCCCGTCGTCCCACGGTCGTCGCCGGCCGGGGGGTGCTCCGGGGCGCAGGCCTCGAGCGCCTCGAGGCAGCCCGTGCCCGGATCGAAGAGGCGACTGGCGCCGCCGGGGCGGCGTTGCCGGCCGGCGCGGCGGACCAGCCGGTCGGCCTGCTGGCCCGTGGGCTGGTCGAGGCGATCGGCCGGGACGAGGAGGACCGGCTGGTGCTCTGGTCGTGGGTGCGCAACGAGTACGAGGCGCTCTACTCGGCACCGGTCGACGACCTGTCCCTCCGGTACCGCTCCGAGCCCTACATGCTCCCTGGCGACAACCTCACCGTGCTCGACAGCCTCGACCTGGTCATGGCCGACCTGGCCCGGGGCCTCGACGTCCAGGTACGCCGACGCGTGCGCACCGTCGAGGCGCTCCAGACGCACGAGAGGCTCGAGGCTCCCCGGGCGGCGAGGCGGGGCGCCGGGGCTGGGGCGCGCTGGCTCGTCGGGATCGAGGGGGGAGCGAGCCTCGCCGCCCGGTCGGTCATCGTGACCGTCCCCATCGGCGCCCTCGCCGCCGGCCGGGTGCGCTTCGACCCGCCGCTGCACGCCTCCGTGCGCTCCGCCCTGGGGCGGATCGGCCCGGGCACGGTGGCCAAGGTCGCCGCCACCTTCACCACCGACTGGTGGGCTCCCCACCGCTCCTTCACCGTCGTGAGCCAACCGCGCCCGGCCCTGCCCGTGTGGTTCGACGTGTCCGAGCTGGCCGGCGTGCCCGCTCTCGCCGCCTTCGCCGCCGCCGACGCCGTCCCCGCCCTCGAGGCCGCCTCGCCCGGGGAGCTCATCACCGTCGTCCGAGACGTCCTGCGCCACGCCCACCTCGGCCTCGTCCTCGGCCCAACCGACTTCGGCAAGCTCGGGACGAGTAGCTCCAAGGGCCTGCGAGGCCGTAGCGGTCAGTGAGGGGAGGGACAGGCCTGCCGGGCCTCGGGCTGCCTCATGGCCCCCGTCGGCTAGCCCAGCTGCCCTCCGGGCCGGTCCGGGTGCGCCCGCCGGCAACGAGCGCACCCAGACGAGTACAGCGGCTCCCCGCCCGGCGCGCGACCATGGGGCGCGTGGCCGGCGTGGAGGACCCCGACGTCATCGATCTCGTGGCCCACGACGCCGAGGGCCGGTGCCTGGTCGTCATGGTGGAGACCCGCCCCTGGGGCCTCGACCCCGACCAGGGCGCCCAGCTCAAGGCCAAGATCAACGCCTACGCCACCTGGATCACCGACGGCTCGCTCCTGGCCAGCGCGCCCGAGGCGGACGGCGCGCCGGTGGTGATCCGCCTCGACTGTGCCGAGCCCCCGACGGGCGCCTACGCGGTGATCACCGTGCTCGCCGCCCGCAACCTGGGCGAGCTCGGCATCGGCTTCGAGGTGCACGTCGCCGACACGGCCCCCGAGAACTAGTCCCCGACCGCCCGGGGAACGGAACGAGCCGCCAGCCCAAGGGCCAGCGGCTCGGTCGTTACCCGTTTGAGGGGTGAGGATCAGACGACGCGGACGTTCTGAGCTTCCTCGCCCTTGCGGCCAGGGGCGACGTCGAACTCCACACGCTGGCCCTCGTCGAGGGACTTGTAGCCCGACCCCTGGATGTTCGAGAAGTGGACGAAGACATCGTCGCCCTGGTCTCGAGAGATGAAGCCGAAGCCCTTCTCAGCGTTGAAGAACTTCACGATTCCTGTAGCCAAAGCACGCTCTCTTCGCTTCGAGCCCGTCCCTGTGACCGGCCCGCGGGGTGAGTTTAGGCCAACATCGCAGCTAGGCAAGGGAAGGAGGCCCTCACCTGGGGCGTTGGCAGTGGCGTGACCAACGGACGCGTCCCCCTGTCCGTGCTCGACCTCGCCATCGTGAGCGAGGGGTCCGGGACCGCCGAGGCGCTCTCGAGCACGACGACCCTGGCCCGGCACGTCGACCGGCTCGGCTACCTGCGCTTCTGGGTGGCCGAGCACCACAACATGCCGAGCGTCGCCAGCACGACGCCCCCGGTGCTCATCGCCCACCTCGCCGCCCACACCGAGCGCATCCGGGTCGGCTCCGGCGGGGTCATGCTGCCCAACCACGCTTCGCTGGTGGTGGCCGAGCAGTTCGCCATGCTCGAGGCGCTGCACCCGGGGCGCATCGACCTCGGCATCGGCCGGGCGCCAGGCACGGACGGGGCCACGGCGGCGGCGCTGCGCCGGACGCGCGACGCCTTCGGGACCGAGGACTTCCCCCGCCAGCTCGTCGACCTGATGGGCCTGCTCGGCGACGAGCGCGCCCCCGAGGGGATGTGGGAACGGTTCACCGCCACCCCCGTCCTGGCGGGAACGCCCACCGTGGCGCTGCTGGGCTCGAGCGGCTACAGCGCGCAACTGGCGGGGATGCTGGGCCTGCCCTTCGTGTTCGCCCACCACTTCGACATGGGCGGCACCTTCGAGGCGTTCGACCTGTACCGCGAGTCCTTCCAGCCGTCGGCCACGCGGGAGGAGCCGTACTCGATGGTCACCGCCAACGTGCTCGTCGCCGACACCGCCGCCGAGGCCGAGGCCCAGGCCGGCCCGGGGCGGATGATGCTGCTCGCCCGGCACACGGGTCGGTTCATGCCCCTGATGTCGCCCGAGGCGGCGGCGGCGCACCCCCAGCGCGAGCTGGCGGCCCAGGTGGCGAGCAACCGGGTGGTCGGCACGGTCGACGAGGTGGTGGCCAAGCTCGACGACCTGGTCGCCGCCACCGGGGCCGACGAGCTGATGGTCTCGACGGTGGCCTACGAGGTCGCCACGCGCTGTCACAGCATGGAGCTGCTGGCCGGGGCCTGGGGCCTCGAGCCCGCAGAGGTGAGCGCCGGCGCCGCGTCCTGAGCGCGTGCGAGGCCGCCTCGTGACAGGATCAGCGCCCATGAGCCCTCGCCCGATCGTCCTCGTCCACGGCGCCTGCCACGGTGCCTGGTGCTGGGCCGCCGTGCAGGCCGAGCTCGACCGGCGGGGCGTGCCCAGCTACGCCGTCGACCTGCCCGGCCACGGCACGTCGCTCGCCCCCCTCGAGGACCTCCACGGCGACGCCGTCGCCGTGGC
>WHTX01000305.1 GCA_009377505.1 Acidimicrobiia bacterium | reverse complement strand
GCCAGGGCGCGCGCCGCTCGAGGGCACCGGCGGGCAACGCTGCGGCGGCCCGCGCCCTGCAGGCCCGCCGTGGCCGGGTGCGCTCCAGGCCCCCACCCGCCGGCAACCAGCGCACCCAGACGGCCGGCCGGCGCCGTGCCAACATGCACGGCGAGGCGCGCCGGGCCGCGGGAGGACCGGGCCCGGTGGCGAGCCAGACGAGGGGGACCCGTGCTTCGCCGCTACCGAGTGCTCGACCTGACGGATCGGCGAAGCTGGCTCGCCGGTTTCCTCCTCGCCCAGCTCGGCGCCGACGTTGTGCTGGCCGAGCCGAGCGGCGGCTGGCCCCGCGACGACCACCACCTGGCGTACAACCGGGGCAAGCGCTCGGTCCTGGCGGCCGGTCCCGGGGACGTCGCCACGCTCGCTGCCGGGGCCGACGTCGTGCTCGATGACGGCTCCCGCCCCGACGTGGACCTCGACGCCATGCGGGCCGCCTCCCCGGCCCTCGTCACCGTCTCCATCAGCCCCTACGGAGAGTCGGGGCCCAAGGCCGGCTGGCTGGCCACGGACCTGACGCTGTTCGCCGCCTCGGGCCAGATGGCGGTGACGGGGGACAACGACCGGCCACCCGTGCGCACGTCGGTGCCCCAGGCGTGGCTCCACGGGGCGTCCGACGCCGCCGTCGGCGCCCTCGTCGCGCTGCACGAGCGGATGGGTTCGGGCCGGGGCCAGCACGTCTCCGTGTCCGTCCAGCAGTCGGTGACGCTCACCGCCCTGCCGGCCGTGCTCTTCGCCGCCGTCGGGCTCGACCCGGCGCGGCGCGAGTCGGGAGGCATCAAGCTCGGCCCCACCCGCCTTCGTTGGGTGTACCCGGCCGAGGACGGCTTCGTGGCCATCAGCCTGGCCTTCGGGCCGATGATCGGCCCCTTCCAGGCGCGTCTCATGGCCTGGGTGTACGAGGAGGGCCACTGCGACGAGGCCATGCGGGACAAGGACTGGGTGGGCTTCGGCGACGCACTGGCCTCGGGGAAGGAGACCTTCGCCGAGCTCGACCGCGCCCAGGACGCCATCTCCGCCCTGACCTCCTCGAAGACCAAGGCGGAGCTCTTGGCCGGGGCCATGGCGCGCCGGCTGCTCCTCGCCCCGGTCAGCACGATCCCCGACGTGCTCGCCAGCCCCCAGCTCGAGGCCCGGGGCTACTGGGACGAGGCGGGCGGCCTGCGCCACCCCGGCCCCATGGCCCGCGCCTCGGCGACACCCCTGCCCCGCCTCGCGGCGGCGCCGTCAGTGGCTGGGGACGACGACGACGCCGTTCGCGCCGCCTGGTCAGAACCTCGCGAGGCGGGCACTCGCGCCGTGGGCGGTGTCGCGACAGGCGGTGGCGACCCACGCCGCGCCCGAGCGGCCGGCCGCAAGGCTCTCGAAGGGCTCAAGGTCCTCGACCTCGCCTGGGTGGCCGCCGCTCCCCTCGCCACTCGGCTCCTGGCCTACTGGGGGGCGACGGTGGTGCGCGTCGAGTCCTCCACCCGCCCCGACCTCACCCGCGTCGCCCTCGGGCACCGCGACGACGTCGTCGAGGTCGAGAACGCCATCTGCTGGCAGGCCGCCAACGCCGGGAAGCTGGGCGTGGCCCTCGACCTCGCCGTCCCCGACGCCAAGGACGTCGTGCGCGACCTCGCCCGGTGGGCCGACGTGGTCGTCGAGTCCTTCACGCCGGGAGCGATGGCGCGCTGGGGCCTCGGCTACGAGGACTTGCGACAGCTCAACCCCGGGCTGGTCGTGCTGTCGAGCTGCGTCATGGGCCAGGACGGCCCCCTCGCCCGCTTCGCCGGCTTCGGCAACCTGGCAGCCTCCGTCGCCGGGTTCTTCGACGTCACCGGCTGGCCGGACCGCCAGCCGGCCGGGCCGTACATGGCGTACACGGACTACACATCGCCTCGCTTCACGCTGTGCGCGTTGCTCGCCGCCCTCGACCACCGTGAGTGCACAGGCGAGGGCCAGTACCTGGACTTCTCCCAGATGGAAGCGGCCACGCACCTGCTGACGCCCGCCCTGCTCGACTACCAGCGGACGGGCAAGGCGGCGACCCGGCGGGGCAACCTCGACCCTGAGCTCGTGCCCCACGCCGTCTACCCGGCACTCGGCCCCGACGGCTGGGTGGCGATCGTGTGCGAGTCGGACGCGCAGTGGCGGGTGCTCGCGACGGAGATGCGCCGGCCCGACCTCTGCGGGCTGACGGCCGCCGAACGCCTCGAGCGCAGGGAGGAGATCGACGGGTTGGTGGGCGAGTGGTCGGCGCGCCAGGACCCGATCGGCCTTCACCTGCGGCTCCAGGCACAGGGTGTGCCCGCGCACGCCGTGCAGCACAGCGGCGAGTGTCTGGCCGACCCCCAGCTCGCCCACCTCGGGCACTTCGTGTGGCTGGACCACCCCTACGTGCGCCGGTCCGTCGTCGACACGGCGGCCCAGCACCTCTCCCGCAGCGCCGCCGGCTACGAGTGGCCCGGGCCGACATACGGCCAGCACACGGACCACGTGCTACGCGACCTCCTCGGCTACGACGACGAGCGCGTAGCCGCCCTCGCCGTGGCCGGCGCCCTGGAGTGAGCTATTGGCCGAGCGCGGCGCGCACCCTCGGGACCACCTCGGAGGCGAAGCGGACCATGGAGGGCGTCAGGGCCGCGGGGGGCAGGCCCGGCGCCGAGCCCCAGGTCACGACGTCGGTGAGGCCGTACTCGCGGATGAAGGCCTCCAGCTCGGCGGCGCAGCGCGCGACGTCGCCGACGACGACCTTCTGGGGGATGCGGTCCTCTTCGAGGAAGAGCGCCTTGCCGCCGCGCCCCGCCTCCTCGGCGAAGCGGCTGTAGACGCGCATGCGGTAGCGCTCCGCCTCCCGCAGTGGTGGCCAGTCCCGCTCCGGGTCATCGGTGACGAGGAAGCTGCGGATGATGCCGACGCGGTAGGCGTCGGGGTCGCGGCCCTCCGCCACCACCTCGGCGCGCCAGTCGTCGAGCACGACGCGCCTCGGCCCCTGGGGCAGGACGTGGGTGTCGAAGCGGACGGCCCGGGCCACGCTCGCCGGGCTGGTGGCCGCCATCCACAGCGGCGGCCCTCCTTCCTGCACCGGCAGCGGGGTGACCTGCACGTCCTCGAACCGGTAGCGCTTGCCGGCGTAGGTGAACCGCTCGCCCGACCAGGCCAGCTTCAGGATCTCCACGCACTCCTCGGTGAGCGAGACGCGCCGGGAGACGGGAATGCCGAAGCCGCGGAACTCGTGGGGCGCATAGCCCAGGCCGATGCCCAGCTCCATGCGGCCGCCGGAGAGCTGGTCGAGCACGGCGAGGTCCTCGGCCAGCCGGATCGGGTGCGAGAACGGCAGCAGGGCGATGTCGGTCGAGATGCGCATCCGGCTCGTCACCGCGGCCGCCGCTCCGGCCACGGGCACGAAGCTCGGCAGGTAGCCGTCCTCGACGAAGTGGTGCTCGCTGAACCAGACGAGGTCGAGGCCGAGCCCGTCGAGCACCCTGAGCTGCTCGAGGGTCTGGTCGTACACGTCCTGGAGGCGATAGGGGCTCCCGGGCGGGCAGCGGAAGTCGTGGGCGACACCGAAGCGGAGGGGCGGGGCCATGGGTCCTGCGTCGTCGTCCGCGGCGCGAATCAGAACTCGATGACGAGCCGGCCACGGGTGCCGCCGGCCTCGAGCGTGCGGTGGGCCTCGCCCGCCTCGTGGGCGGGGAAGGTGCGGGCCACGCGCAGGGACACGGCGCCCTCCTCGACCTGCTGGCGGAGCCGGTCGAGCTTGGCCTGCTCCTTGCCGTACTCGCGCACGAACACGGGGTGGATGGTGATGCCCCGCTCGCTCGGGCCCTTCCAGCCCCGCACGGTGGCGAAGCCTCCCCCGTCGCGCACAGCAGCCAACAGCAGCTCGTTCTGGACCGAGCCGTCGGCCAGGCCGTCCACGCCGCTGGGCTCGACGGCCCGCATGCGCTCGGCGATGTCGTCCCCCCGGGGTAGCACCACGTCGGCGCCGAGGGCCTTGACCAGCTCCTCGTCGGCGGGCGAGGCGTCGGCGAGGACCCGTAGCCCGTCCGCCTTGGCCAGCTGCACCACGTACCCTCCGAAGGAGCCGGCGGCCCCGGTGACAGCCAGGGCCTGGCCCGGCCGCAGGCCCAGCATGTCGAGGGCCATGCGGGCGGTGAGCCCGTTCATGGGCAGGGTAGAGGCCTCGGCGTAGCTGGCCCCTGCCGGCGTGCGGGCGACGGACTCCACGGGCACGACGAGCCGCTCGCTGTAGCCACCGTGGGAGCCCGAGGGCAGCACGATCGCCATGACGTCGTCGCCCACGACCAGCTCGGTGCGCACGTCGGGCCCGACCTCGTCGAGGACGCCGGCCACGTCCATGCCCGGGACGTAGGGGGGCGGGAACTGTTCGAGCAGCTTCGCCCGCGACCCGTTGCGGGTGAAGGTGTCGGTGGGGTTGACGGTGGCGGCGTGTACGCGGATGCGCACCTCGCCCGGGCCGGCGTGGGGCTCGGGTATCTCGACGACCTGCAGGGCCTCGGGCCCCCCGTACTCGATGACTCCGACGACTCGCATGCCTACGAGGCTGCCCCCTGTGGCCGGCGTGGTCCAGTGGTCCGGCCTCGTTGCCGGCTCAGCCGCCCCACGGCGGGTCGCAGCGGGAGGAGCGGGCGCAGCGGACGACCACCTCGCGCCCGGCGACCGGTTCGGCGAGCAGGGCCCGGACGCCGGAGAAGGGCACGCCCTCGCTACTGGTGTCCCGACAGCCGCGTGGGTCGGGGTCGACGACGAGCTCGACGAGGTCGGACTGGTAGTGCGCCGTCACGCTCGCGGGAAGCCCGGTGCAGCGGGCCCCCGGGAAGATGACGCCCACGTGGTCGTCGCCGACCTCGAACACTTCGATCGGGGCCGGGGTGCGCTTGAGGGCCGTCCCCGGCCGGCCGACGGCCTCGACCGCCCGCACGCCGTCACGCCGGGTACCCGTGCCCTCGTACACCACCCGCCAGCCGGGCCAGAAGCTGTCGACGGCGAGCAGCACGAGGAGCAGCACGCCGACGCCGAGCACCACCTGCCCCACCCGGTGGCGCGCCCGCCTCTCGCCCACAGCCTGATCGTACGTGACGCCCGGCGCCCCGGGGACGCGTCCGGGGCGGCGTCCCGGGCCTCAGCGCAGGCGGAAGCGCTGCACCTTGCCCGTCGCCGTCTTGGGCAGGTCGTCCACGAAGCGCACCTGGTGGGGGCGCTTGAAGCCGGCGAGGCGGCCCCGGCAATGCTCGATGAGCGCGTCCGGCCCGGGGGCGGCGCCGGCCTTGGCGACCACGTTGGCCACCACCCTCACGACGGCCTGGTCGTCGCGGATGCCGACCACGGCCGCCTCGAGCACGTCGGGGTGCTCGACGAGCGCCGCCTCGACCTCGGCGGGCGACACCCACTCGCCGCCGACCTTGAACATGTCGTCGGCGCGGCCCAGGTACGTGTGGAAGCCGTCGGGCGAGCGGACGTACACGTCGCCGGTGCGCATCCACTCCCCGAGGAAGGTCTGGCGGCTCTGCTGCGCCCTGCACCAGTACCCGGTGGCCATGGTGTCGCCCTTGACGTGGAGCACCCCCGGTGTGCCGTCGGGCACCGGCGCCTCGTGCTCGTCGAGCACCCGAAGCTCGTAGCCGCCCACAGGTGTGCCGGAGGTGCCCGCTCGGGCGCCGCCGGGCCCGGCCCGGTTCGAGCAGTAGATGTGGGCCAGCTCGGTGGAGCCGATCCCGTCGAGCATCTGGACCCCGAACCGGTCGAGGAAGCGCTGGTAGGTCTCGGCGGGGAGCGGCTCGGCGGCGGACACGGCCAGGCGCACCGAGGCGAAGGTGCCCGCCGGCAGGTCGGAGGCCAGCAGAGCGGCCGTGAACGTGGGCACGGTGAAGAACAGGGTGGGCCGCTGCGCCGCCATCACCTCGGCGACCAGGGCCGGGCTCGGCGGCCGGGTGGGCACGAGCACCGAGGTCGCCCCGACCGAGAAGGGGAAGCTGACCGAGTTGCCCAGGCCGTAGGCGTGGAACGCCGGGCCCACCGACCACACGACGTCCTCGGGCGAGAGGTCGAGCACCTCGCGGGCGTAGCCGTGGGCCGGGGTGACGAGGTCGACGTGGCGGTGCATGGCCAGCTTGGGGGCACCCGTCGAGCCCGAGGTGCAGAGCCAGAAGCCCGGCGACTCCTCGCTCGTCGGGTGCGGCGCAGGGGCGCTCGCCGGGCCCGACGGCGGGAAGGCGGCGTCCCACGACGGCCCGGTGGTGACGAGCTGCTCGATGCCCGGGACGGTCCCCTTCAGCTCGGCCAGCCACGCCTCGTCGGCCCGGGCGGCCGAGACGAGCGCCAACCGTGCCCCGCAGTCCGTCGCCACCGCGGCCACGTCCCGGCAGGGCAGCAGGGGGTTGACGGGCACGGGCAC
>WHTX01000304.1 GCA_009377505.1 Acidimicrobiia bacterium | reverse complement strand
CCCGCACGTCGGCGGCCAGGCCGGCCAGCTCGGCGACGATGCCCGGTACCCCCGTGTCGCTGTCGCCCACGAGGCGCAGCTCGAGGAGCTGTTCGAGCGACCAGAGCACGACGAGGGGGCCGAGGCCGATGAGGGACCAGGTGAGGGCGGTGGCGTAGCCGGCGAAGAGCTCGCCGCCCTCCCGCCGGGAGGCCCGGTCGGCCTGCTCCCGCAGCCAGCTCACCCCCATTGCGGCGAGGACGCCGAGCACCGGCCCGAGCGCCAGTTCCACGGCCCCGTGGGCGAGGACGCCAGCCCGGCCGTTCGCGGCGAGGAAGCTGCTGAGCTCGTCGCCGGCCCGGGACCAGGTGCCGAGGGCGAGGGCGGCCACGTCCCCACCGGCATGGAGGCTGTCGACGGAGAAACCCGCCTGGCCCGCGGGGTGGAGCAGTCGGACGGCGTGGCCGAGGGCGTGGCGGGCCGCGAGCAGCGCGGCGGCGAGGGCCACGAGCGTGCCGAGCAGGGCCCGGCGCTCCCAGCTCGAGAGGGCGGCGTGCCGGACCCGGCCGACCACGTCCGCCCAGTGGCCGACGGTGGAGTTCGCCCGCTGGAGTCCGGCGCCGATACCGCTGTCGCTGCCTGCCGTCATGGCTCTCCGTCGTAGGTCGGCGGCCAGGGTGCGTGGGAGCTGGGATGGTCGGGATGGTCGGGATCGTCAGGTGGTCGGATCTGGGGAGACGGCGCCGCTGCGTGCGGGCCGGCCGCATCGGGCCGGGCCCCGCTGCGCCGGGGAGGGTCAGGCCGTAGGGCGCACGACGAGCTTGCCCACCGAGGCCCGCGAACCCAACCGCTCGAGTCCCTTGGCCGCCCCGTCGAGGGGGAGCACGTCGCCGACGAGGGGGTCGATGGTGCCCTTGTCCCACTCGGCGCAGAGGGCGTCGTAGGTCCGGCGAAGCGACGAGGGGTCCCGGCCCAGCGACGCTCCCCAGTGCACGCCCACGACCGAGTAGTTCTTGAGCAGGACGTGGTTCGCCGGCACCTCGGGGATGCGGCCGGACGTGAAGCCGATGACGAGCAGGCGGCCGTCCCAGGCGATGGCCCGGCGCGAGCGGTCGAAGGTGTCGCCCCCGACGGGGTCGTAGACCACGTCGGCGCCCCGGCCGTCCGTCGCTGCCTTCGTGGCCTCGACGAAGTCCTCGGCCAGGTAGTCGATGGCCACGTCGGCGCCGAGCCCCGCGACGGTGGCCTTCTTGGCCGGCCCGCCGGCCGTGCCGATGACCATCGCCCCGGCGGCCTTGCCGAGCTGGACGGCCGCCGAGCCGATCCCGCCGGCCGCGGCGTGCACGAGCAGGACCTCACCGGGCTGGAGCCGGGCACGCTCGTGGAGGGCGAACCAGGTGGTCCCGTAATTGGACAGCAGGGCCGCGGCCTTCTCGAAGGGCATCGAGTCGGGCAGGGTGAAAGCCTTGTCGGCCGGTCCCGCCGCCTGGTCCGCCAGCCCGGCGGTCCCCATCATCAACACCCGCTCGCCGAGGCGGCCGACGTCCACCCCCTCGCCGACGGCGCTGACGACCCCGGCGATCTCCCCGCCGGGGGTGAAGGGCAGCTCGGGCTTGACCTGGTAGCCGCCCCGGACCTGGAGCAGGTCGGGGAAGTTCAGCCCGACGGCCTCGACGTCGAGCACGACGCCGCCGGGGCGCACCTCTGGGGGTGGGCCCTCCTCGAGGCGCATCGACTCGGTCGGTTCGCCCAGCTCGTGGACCCGCCAGGTGCGCATGCCCCTCCCGGGGTTCGTGTGTCGGCTCGTAGGGCTAGACGGCGACGGTATCCCACTGGTCGGCGTCGTGGCCGAACCAGAGGGTCGCGCCCGCCCGCTCGAGGCCGGCGAGCAGCTCCATGGACGCGACCTGCTGCTCGAGGTCGAACCCGAAGCCGGGCAGGGCCAGCTCCTCGAGCGCCCGACGGAAGTAGCGGTGGGCGGGCCGCGGCGTCGCCCCGGCCAGGCGAACCGCGAAGGATCTTGCGCCGCCACGGTGCAGGAACCTTCGGGGGTGGTACGCCCATCGGGCAACCCACCCATCGGGCAACCCACCCATCGGCAATCCACCCCATCGATGGCTACGCCCAGGGCGTAGCCATCATCGCGCTCGGCTCTGAAAGACGGCTTCACCTCGCGGTTAGCTCAGGCTAACATGATCCCCTAGTGAGCCCTCAGAGCACGGACGAGCGGTACCTCAGAGCCATCTTCCAGCTGCGTGGCCTCGGCGATCCCGTCACCACCAGCGCCCTCGCCCGATGGCTCGATGTCTCTCCGCCCTCGGTCTCGAACCGGCTGCGGCGCCTCGAACAGGTCGGCATGCTCGTGCGGGGCAGCGGCGACCTCGCCCTCACCGAGGAGGGACGGCGCATGGCCGCCGCCGTCGTGCGCCGTCACCGCCTCATCGAGACGTTCCTGCACCGCGCCTTGGGCGTGCCCCTCCACGAGCTGCACGAATCGGCCGAGGCCCTCCAGGACGGCGTCAGCGAGCAGCTCGCCTCCCGCATCGACGAAGCGCTCGGCTACCCGACCCACGACCCCCACGGCGACCCCATCCCCCGCAGTGGCGAGCCCGAGCAGGAGGCCTGGCCCGAGCCCATCACCCACGCCCCCGACGGGCGCTGGTTCACCATCACCCGCATCTCGGACCGCGAGCCCGAGGCCGTCGCCTACCTCTCCTCGCTGGGCCTCACGCCCGGCTCCCGCTGCTTCGTCTCCGAGCGCGCCCCCTTCGGCGGGCCTCTCTGGGTGGAGGTCGACGGGCAGCGGCACGCCCTCGGCGACACGCTGGCCAACCTCGTCTTCGGTGTCGTCGAGCCGGCACGGCGAGTCCGTCCGTGAGCCGGCGGCCCCGCCTCGCCACCACCGCCCTCCTGCTCGCCGCCGCGCTCCTCGTCGGGGCGTGCTCGTCGGCCGCGGTGCAGCCGTCCGACGTGGCCGCCCGGACGATCCGCGTGGCGACCACGACGGGCATGGTGGCCGACGCCGTGCGCAACGTCGGCGGTGACCGGGTCGAGGTCAGCGCCCTCATGGGCCCGGGCGTCGACCCCCACCTCTACAAGCCCACGGCCAGCGACGTCGGCACCCTCGACGACGCCGACGTGATCGTCTACAGCGGCCTGCACCTCGAGGGCCGCATGACCGACCTCTTCGAGGGCGTCCGCCGTACCGGCAAGCCCACCTTCGCCGCCGCCGAGGCCATCGACCCCGCCCGGCTGCGCACCCCGCCCGAGTTCGACGGCCAGCACGACCCCCACGTCTGGTTCGACGTGTCCCTGTGGCAGGAGGCCGTGGACGGCGTGCGCCACGAGCTGGCCCGGGTCGACCCCGCCTCGGCCGAGGCGTACGCCCGCAACGCCGTCGCCTACCTCGCCGAGCTCGACGCCCTCGACGCCTACGTCCGCGACCGTGCCGCCGAGGTGCCCGCCAGTTCCCGGGTGCTCATCACCGCCCACGACGCCTTCGGCTACTTCGGGGCGGCCTACGGCTTCGAGGTCCGGGGCCTGCAGGGCACGTCCACCTCGACCGAGGCCGGGGCCGGCGACGTCCAGTTCCTCGCCCGGTTCATCTGCCAGCGCGGCGTCCGGGCGCTCTTCGTCGAGTCCTCCATCCCCCGCCGGACGATCGGCGCCGTCCAGGAGGCGGCCCGAGCCCAGGGCTGCGAGGTCGGCGTGGGCGGGCAGCTCTTCTCTGACGCCATGGGGGACGAGGGCACGCCCGAGGGCACCTACGTCGGGATGGTGCGCCACAACATCGACACCATCGTCGAGGCCCTCCGCCTCACGTGACCCGGCCGCCCGGGCCCGGTCGAACCGCTTCCCCGCAGCTACCCAGACCACCCAGCACGAGAGGACCCATGCCCACCGCCCTCGCTCCCTCCGTGGCCGCGGCGCCCACCCCGGCCATCGTCGTGTCCGGCCTCACCGTCGCCTACCGAGACACGCCGGTGCTGCGCGACATCGACCTCACCCTTCCTGCAGGGAGCCTCATCGCCGTCGTCGGCCCCAACGGCGCCGGCAAGAGCACCCTGGTCAAGGCCATCGTCGACGTGGTGCCCCGGGCGGCAGGCACGGTCGAGGTGTTCGGCCAGCCCTACCGCCAGCACCGGCGGCGGGTCGGCTACGTGCCCCAGCGGACGAGCGTCGACTGGGACTTCCCTACCACGGTGCTCGACGTGGTGACCATGGGGACCTACGGCCGCCTCGGCTGGCTCCGCCGGCCCGGCCGCCACGAGCGCGAGCTGGCCCGGGCCTGCCTCGAGCAGCTGGGCATGGCCGGATTCGCCGGCCGCCAGATCAGCGAGCTCAGCGGCGGCCAGCAGCAGCGGGTCTTCCTCGCCCGTGCCCTGGCCCAGGACGCCGAGCTGTACCTGATGGACGAGCCCTTCGCCGGGGTCGACGCCGTGACCGAGACGGCCATCGTCGAGCTCCTGCGGGCGCTGCGCCACGAGGGCCGCACGGTGCTCTGCGTCCACCACGACCTCGAGTCCGCCCCTGACTACTTCGACTGGGTGGTGATGCTGAACGGGCGCCTCGTGGCCGAAGGCCCGATGGAGCCGACCTTCACCGTCGAGAACCTGCGGGAGACCTACGGCGGGGTGGTCAGCGCCGCCCTGCGACGGGCCGACCGGGAGGCCTCCGGGCGCCTCGTCCCCGGCCCCGCCGGCTCCTGAGCCATCCCCGGGGGCTGTCGTGCTGAGCGAGCTGTGGACCGACTACACGCTGCGCAACGTGGCCATGGGCTCGGCGCTGCTCGGCGTCGTGAGCGGCGTGCTCGGTTGCTTTGCCACCCTCCGCCGCCAGAGCCTCCTCGGCGACGCCCTCTCCCACGCCGCCCTACCCGGCATCTGCGTGGCCTACCTCGTCACCGGGTCCCGCGCCCCCCTCGTGCTGCTGCTCGGGGCGGCGGTGGCGAGCTGGCTGGCGGCGACGGTGCTGCTGCGGGTGGTGAAGGAGACGCCCCTCGGCGAGGACACCGGCCTTGGCATCGTGCTGAGCGTCTTCTTCGGGGTGGGCGTGGTGCTGCTCACCATCATCGGCCGTAGCGGCGACGCCGGCCAGGCCGGCCTCGACCGCTACCTGTTCGGCCAGGCGGCCACGCTCGTCACCGAGGACGTCGCCACCATGGCCGGGCTCGGCGCCGTGGCCATCGCCCTCGTGGCGCTGCTCTACAAGGAGCTCAAGCTCACCACCTTCGACCCCGCCTTCGCCGAGAGCATCGGCTTCGGCACCACCCGCCTCGGCCTGCTGTTCACCACGCTCCTGGTCCTGGCCATCGCCATCGGGCTGCAGACCGTGGGCGTGGTGCTGATGGCGGCCATGCTCATCGGCCCGGCGGTGGCCGCCCGGCAGTGGACGGACGACCTCGCCCGCATGCTGGTCATCGCCGCTGCGGTGGGCGCCACTTCGGGCGTGGTCGGTGCCCGTATCAGCATCTCCCAGGAGCGCCTGCCGACCGGCCCCGTCGTGATCCTGGTGCTCATGACGCTGCTGGTGCTGTCGCTCCTGTTCGCCCCGGCCCGGGGCGCGGCCTGGCAGGCGTGGCGCCGGCGCCGCCAAGAGCGGGCGTGGGCGCGATGAGCCGGAGCGGGCGGGCGTAGGCGAGATGGGCCCGAGCGCGGCGATCGTGGTGACCGGCGTCCTCGTCGCCGCAGCCAGCGCGCTGCTGGGCACGTTCCTGGTCCTGCGGCGCATGGCGATGATGACCGACGCCATCACCCACGCCGTGCTGCCCGGCCTGGTGCTGGGCTACGCCGTGGCCGGCGGGCCCAACCTCCTGCTGGCCTTCGTGGGCGCCGCGACCTCGTCCCTGGTCCTGGTGGCGCTCGTGGACCGGCTGTCACGCTCGGGGCGCGTCGACTCCCAGGCCGCCATCGGCGTCGCCTTCTCGGCCATGTTCGCCCTGGGAACCTTCCTCGTCACCCGCTTCTTCTCCGACGTCCACCTCGATACGGACGCCGTGCTCTACGGCAACATCGAGTTCGTGGGCTTCGACCGGCTCTTCCTGGGCGACGTCGACCTCGGCCCCCGGTCGGTGTGGGTCATGGGGGCGCTGTGCCTGGTGAACCTGGCCTTCGTCACGGTCTTCTCCAAGGAGCTCGAGCTCACGACGTTCGACCCCGCGCTGGCCGCCGCCCTGGGCTTCACCCCCGCCGTCGTGCACTACGCCCTGATGGCCCTGGTGTCCGTCACCGCCGTCGGCGCCTTCACCGCCGTGGGCGCGATCCTGGTCGTGGCGCTCATGGTGGTGCCCGCGGCGACGGCCCTGCTGCTGTCCCAGCGGCTCCGGGTCGTGATCGTCCTGTCGGTCCTCATCGGCGCGGCGAGCGCCGTGACCGGCTACCTGGCCGCCACGGCCTTCGACACATCGGTGTCGGGGATGATGGCCACCATGACGGGCGTGTTCTTCGGCCTCGCCCTGGTCGGCTCTCCC
>WHTX01000014.1 GCA_009377505.1 Acidimicrobiia bacterium | reverse complement strand
GCCGCACCCGACGCCCCTGCGCCGGCCGCCGGACCCGCCGCACCCGCCGCCCCGCTGGCCCCCGCGCCCGGCCCAGCGCCAGGAACGGCCTCCTCCCCCACCACGACCTGCACCAGGTTCGCCCGGCGCGCCAGGTCTCGCCCTCCGGCACCGAAACCCGACGCCCGCACCGTCATCGCCGGCATGGGCCCGAAGCCCGAGCACAGCGCCACCAGCAGCGCGGCGCCCGTCGGCGTGGTCAGCTCCATCGGCTCGTCGAGCCCGTAGGCGGGCACCCCGCCCCGGGCGAACAGCTCCACCACCGCGGGCGCAGGGTTGGGCAGGACCCCATGAGCAGCCCGAATCGTGCCCGACCCCTGCGCCACAGCGCTCGATCGCACCTCGTCCACCCCGAGGGACTCGAGGGCCAGGCACACCCCGACCGTGTCGACGATGGAGTCCACCGCCCCCACCTCGTGGAAGTGGACCTGGTCCGGTGGCACCCCGTGCAGGCGCCCCTCGGCCTCGGCGAGCACGGCGAACACCGCCTGCGCCCGGGCCCGGGCGCGCCCGGGCAGGTCGGCGGCGTCGAGCAGGTCACGGATGACCGACCAGGGGCGGTGGGGCTGGTCGGCCGCGTCCAACACGACGAGCGCCCGGGTGCCGGCCAGGCCGCCTCGCAGCACGGAGGACACCTCGAGCCGCCACCCGCTCACCGGCAGGCCCCCCAACCCCGCTTCCACCACCTCGAGGTCGGCCCCGGCGTCGAGCAGCGCGCCGAGCGCCATGTCCCCGGCGATCCCCGAGAAGCAGTTGAACCAGGCGACGGTGCTCATTCGCCACGGCCGCCAGCGCCGCCGCCACCACGTCCGCCACCACCGCCAGCGCCGCCAGCGCCAGGTCCGCCCCCGCCGCCGCCACCACCGCCAGCGCCGCCAGCGCCAGGTCCGCCGCCGCCGCCACGGGCGCGGTCGAGCCCGCCGAGTAGGCGCAGCACCGCGCAGGCCGCGCCGTACCCGTTGTCGATGCCCACCACGGTCACCCCGGCCGCGCAGGAGGCCAGCATCCCGAGCAGGGCCGTCACCCCCTCGAGCGAGGCTCCGTAGCCGACGGAGGTGGGCACGGCCACCACCGGCGCGGCCACGATCCCCCCGACGACGGAGGCCAAGGCCCCCTCCATGCCGGCCACCACCACGACGGCGTCGACGTCGACCAGGCGGTCGAGGCTGGCGAGCAGTCGGTGGATCCCGGCCACGCCCACGTCGACCACCTGGTCGGGCTCCACCCCGTGCGCCCCGAGCACGGCGGCGCACTCCTCGGCCACGGGCAGGTCGGCCGTCCCCGCCGACACCAGGGCCACGCGCCCCTTCCGGCAGGCTGCCGGGCGCCAGATGGCGGTGGCCCCCCGCACCGAGCCCCCGGGGTTCGCGGCCAGCGCCACCTCACGCTGGTCAGCCGAAGCCCTGGTCAAGAGGACCGGCCCGGTCCCGGCGCCGAGCAGTTGGTCCACGATGGCCGCGCACTGCGCCGGTGTCTTGCCCGGCCCGTAGACGGCCTCGGGCAGGCCCTGGCGCAGGGCACGGTGGTGGTCGAGGCGGGCGAAGCCGAGGTCGGCGAAGGGCAACTGGCGCAGCACGTCGACGGCGTCGGGGATCGGGACCCGCCCCGCCGCTACGGCCTCGAGCAACTCCTGCAGGGCGGGTTCGTCCACGTCACTATCCTGACCACGGTGCAGACACCGGCTCCACTGCCAGGCCTTCTCGAGGGGGCCAGGATCGGCTACCTCGGCCCGCGGGGCACGTTCCACGAGGCGGCGCTGCGCAGCCAGCCCGACCTCGCCACGGCCGACTTGGTCCCCTTCCCCTCGATCCCCGACATCATCGCCGCCACCGCGGCCCGGGAGGTCGAGCTCGGCCTCGTGGCCATCGAGAACGCCATCGAGGGCACGGTCGGCGTCACCGCTGACGCCCTCGCCTTCGAGGTCGACCTGCTGATCCAGCGCGAGGTCGTCCTCGACGTCCGCCTGGCGCTGATGGCCGTGCCCGGCACCCAGCTCTCCGACGTGCACACCGTGGTGTCCTTCCCCCACGCCCTCGGCCAGTGCCGCCGGTTCCTGCGCGAGCGGATGCCGGCGGTGGCCACCGAGGCCGCGCCCTCCACAGCCGAAGCTGCCCGGATGGTGGGCGAGAAGCGGCCGCCAGGGGTGGCCGCCCTCGGCCCGAGCCTGGCCGCCGAGCTGTACGACCTCGACGTCCTCGAGCCGACGGTGGAGGACCACCCCAACAACAGCACCCGCTTCTACCTCGTCGCCCCTGAGGGAGTGCCCACGCCGTCGGGGCACGACAAGACGAGCGTGGTCGTCTACCAGAAGGCCGACGTGCCCGGCTCCCTGGTCTCCATCCTCCAGGAGTTCTCGGCCCGTCGCATCAACCTCACCCGCCTCGAGAGCCGGCCCACCCGCCGTGAGCTGGGCGACTACTGCTTCATCCTCGACGCCGAGGGCCACATCGCCGACGAGGTCATCGCCGACTGCCTGCGCAACCTCAAGATGAAGCAGGCCGACGTGAAGTTCCTCGGCTCATACCCGGCCGGGGGGCTCGGCGCCGAGGACCGCCGCAGCGAGGCCGCGGGCGCGCTGCAGGGGGCGCAGAGCTGGCTCGACGGCCTCCGGGGCGCCGTCCGCCCGGCGGCTAGCTACGAGCCGCTGTAGGCCGACAGGTCGGGCGCCTTGGACTCGTACCACACGTCGACGAGCTTCTTGGGCACCACGACCGCGGGCGAGTCGCTGCCGCCCTTGAACCAGCTCGTCACGCCGGGCACGTTCCACACGTAGCGCTCGACGGCCGCGTCCATCTCCTCGGCGTAGGCGCGCACGGCCTCGGGGCGGGCTTCGAGGCGGCGCCACCCGTTGTCGAACATCGCCCGCAGGCACTCGGTGATGTACCCGACGGCGCACTCGGCGAAGAACATGCCGTTGCCGCCGTGGGCGGGGACGCCGTGGGGGCCGTAGGTGACGAGCAGGTTCGGGCAGTCGGCGATGGCCATCCCGTTGTAGGCCTCGGGCGCCCGGTCGAGGCGCTCCCGCACGTCCACGCCGCCTCGGCCGCTGATGGCGATGGGGGCGAGCACCTTGTTCGTGTAGAACCCGGTGGCGAAGACGAGGACGTCGGCCTGCTCCTCCCCCTCCGCCGTCTCCACGCCGGCGGGGGTGACCCGGGTGATGGGCGTGGTGACGAGGCGGACGTTCGGGCGGCGCAGCGCCTGGTACCAGCCGTTGTCGACCACCATCCGCTTGGCGTAGGGCGGGTAGTCGGGCAGCACCTTGTCGACGAGTTCGGGCCGGTCGGCCAGCTGCGACTCGATGTAGGCGGTGAGCTGGGCGCGGAAGCGGTCGTTGGCCTCGTTGACCGACCGCTCCTGGTAGGGCCAGTCGGGGTCGATCTGGATGTTGTCGAGGATGGGGTCGCCGAACCCCCAGAACTGGCGGAACCGGAACCACTCCCGGTACGTCGGGACGTGGTCGACCAGCCAGCGCTCGGTGCCGACAAGGGCCTTGCCGTACTGGGGGTGGGACATCATCCAGTGCGGGCTGCGCTGGAAGACCACCAGCTCCCCCACCTCGGGGGCGATGGCCGGCACGACCTGGTTGGCACTGGCGCCCGTGCCGATGATGGCCACCCGCTTGCCGGCGAGGTCGACGCTGTGGTCCCAGTGGGCGGTGTGGAAGGCAGGCCCCGCGAAGTCGTCGCGCCCGGGGATCTCCGGCCAACGCGGGATCCGCAGCAGCCCCGATGCGCCGATCACGAAGTTGGCCCGCAGCTGCTCGCTGCCCCCGTCGGCCCGGCGCAGCTCCAGTGCCCACTCGGCGGCGGCGTCGTCCCAGGTCATGGCCTCGACCTCGACGCCACAGCGCAGCCGGTCCCCGAGGCCGCCGCCCTCGACGGACCGCTTCACGTAGGCGAGGAGCTCCGGCTGGTGGCTGAAGTGCTCGGGCCAGCCCGGGTCCTGGTCGAAGGAGAACGAGTAGAGGAGGCTCGGGGTGTCGACGCGGCAGCCGGGGTAAGTGTTCTGCCACCAGGTGCCGCCCGGCTCCGGGTTGCGCTCGAGGATGGTGAACGACGCCAGGCCCAGCCGGTCGAGCATGATCCCCGCCAGGACCCCGGTCACGCCGCCGCCGATGACGGCCACGCTGAACCCGGGAGGCGGCTGCAGGGGCGGTGCCGGCACGTGGGGGCCGAATCCCACCTGCTCGCGCACGAGCGGGCCGTAGGCGGCAGGGACGGGCTCACCGGCAGCGAGGTCCATCGCCGCCCCGAGGACGGCGTCGCTCGGCTGCTCGACCGCCCGGGCCCCGCTGAGGTGGTCGGGCAGCAACTCGGCGGCGAGGGCCTCGATGTGGGCCCGGTCCCGCAGGTCGGGCACCGCGCCGGCGTCGCCGCTGAGGTGGGTCACCACCGCGGCCAGGGTGCGCCGGTCGGCGGTGTGCAGCCTGGTCGCGAGCTCGTCGGGCCCGGGGGCTGTCGCGGCGTCGCCAGTGGTCGTCATCGGTGTCAGCTCCTGTCGGCCGACCGATGCTGGCAGCGACTTGACAGACGCGTCAACACGCCAGCGCCCACAACCCCGGTGCCAGACCGTGGCGTGGCCGCTCGACATGTGGGTGAGTGCTCACTACCTTGACGCCCGACGCGGGGGCGCACAGGGGACACAGGGGCGAGTCCGGGGTGGCGTCGCCCCCCGGGCGCGTCCCCGCTCGAAGGGGGGATGACATGACGAGGCACAACCGTTGGTCGGCCGCACTCGTTGCGCTGGCCACGTGCGGCGCCGCGGCCTGCGGTAGCGGCGACGACGGGCCCGGCGCGTCGGGCCCGGCGACGACGGAGCCCCCAGCGACCAGTGCGGCGCAGGCGCCGACGACGACCGCGGCGGCCACCACAGCGAGCACGCCGGTCCCCCAGTCGATGCCGGAGTGGGAGTCGCTCTGGGAGGCGGAGCGCGCCGCCATGGTCGAGAAGATCGAGGCCAACGGTTGGGGCCGTTCGCCCGACGGGAAGACCCTGGTCGGCCCGGCCGGCTTCTCGATCGACCTGGGCCAGTGCCCGCAGGGGTGGGACGACACCGAAGGGCTCACCGACACCGAGATCCGGATCGGGTACGTGCTGCCCCAGTCGGGCATCCTGGCGGAGTCCGCAGCTGGGGGCCAGGCCGGCGACGCGCTGTACCGCTACTACGCCGACCAGGGCGCCTTCAGCGATGTCAACGGGAAGACGCGTCAGGTCGACGTCATCATGCGCGACGACGCCTACGACCCCGCCCGCACCATCCCGCTCGTCGACGAGCTGATCGACTCGGAGAAGGTGTTCCTCATCGAGACGGTCGGGTCGGCGCCGACGCTGAAGACCTACGACAAGCTCAGCGAGCGGTGCATCCCCCAGCCGCTGCCCGCCAGTGGGCACCCGGGCATGGGCGACCCCGTCAACCATCCGTGGACCACCAGCTCGTCGATCTCCTACTCGACGGAGGCGGTGCTGTGGGGCGCGTTCATCGAGCAGCGCCTCGACGAGTTCGGCGGCAAGGTGAAGGTCGCGTCGCTCAAGATCAACAACGACTTCGGCGCGGCGTACGACAGCGGCTTCGAGGCCTTCCTCGCCAGTTCGGACCACAAGGACGACATCGAGTACGTCAGCGAGACGTCGGAGGCGACGGCGCCGACGATCAAGGAGCTCATGACCTCGATCGCCGCCGAGGACCCCGACATGTTCATCGCCATGACCGTGGGCACGCAGTGCGGCCAGGCGATCACCGAGGCTGCCGAGAACGGCATGAAGGACGCCACCGAGTACAAGTTCCTCAGCTCGGCCTGCAAGGCCTCGGGGCCGGTCACGGAAGACAAGGTGGGCGAGGCGTCCGATGGCTGGTGGAGCGTGGGCGGCGGCCTCAAGGACATCGAGTCCCCAGCCTCGGACGACGACCCCTTCATCGTCGCGGCGCGGCAGTTCGTCACCGACGCCGGCTACGACTACCACAGTCCGAGCATGAACCTCGGCCTCTACTACAACTGGACCATCGCCCAGGCGATGATGATCGCGGGCCAGCTCGACGGGGGGCTCTCGCGCAGCAACCTCATCCTCGTGTTGCGCAGCATGGACATGACGAACCCCATGCTGCTGCCCGGCCTCGATTTCAACATGAACGGCAACGAGGACGCCTTCCTGCTCGAAGGGTCGGACATCGCGGTGTGGGACGCTGAGACCCAGGCTTGGGTGCTCGACAGCATCACCGACATCTCGGGCAGGACGCCCCTCTGCGCCTGGGACCAGGCGACCTCGCGCTGCGAGTGACCGACCAGCCGGCTGTGCCGGCGCCGGGCCGAGCCCATCCGGGCAGGGGTCAGCCCAGCAGCGCCTCGTCCCCAGCGACCACGGTCCAGGGCCGGACGCGCCACGCCGTCACCAGGCCGGCCTGCACGTAGGGGTCGGCGGCCACGAAGTCTTCGGCCACCGAGGCGTCGTCGCCCCGGAACACGAGCACCGCGCCGTCGACGGGGTCGGCGAGGGCACCGGCGAGCACCAGCTCGCCCCGCTCGAGCGCGGCCCGCAGGAGGGAGAAGTGGGCGTCGCGCAGCGGGGCCCGGCGGGCCACGTAGTCCTCGACGACGTCGTAGAAGAGCAGCCAGAACATGGGCCGATGATGCCCGCTCGGGTGGTGACGTGCCGGTTCGGTCCCCCGGGCCTCCGGGCGATGCGCCCGTTGTGCCGTCGTCCCCCCTGGCATAGGGTAGCGAGTGCTTGCTCACGGTCGGCTGGTCCTGGTCGCGGGGGCGAGCGGGGGGAACCGGGGGACAACGGGGTCAGGGCTCGGGGCGATGACCGGCAGCCGCGGCCACTGCGGTGGGCACGGCTGGCTGTCGCCGCTCTCGGCCTGGCGCACACGCGTTGCCCGTCGTGCGGCACCCGCCAGGGGGCCGAGGTCGAGCTGACGAGGAGGCCACTGATGGACCTGGGCATGTTCCTCATGCCGTGCCACCCGCCGGAGCGGGCGATGTACGACAAGATCGAGTGGGACCTGCAGAGCGTGCGGTGGGCCGACGAGCTGGGCTACACGGAGGCCTGGTTCGGCGAGCACTTCACCTTCCCCTGGGAGCCGATCGTCGCCCCTGACCTGCTCATCGCCCAGGCGGCGCTGCAGACGGAGCGCATCAGGCTGGCGCCGGGCACGCACCTGCTGCCCTACCACCACCCCGCCGAGCTGGCCCTGCGCGTCGCCCAGCTCGACCACATGCTCCAAGGGCGTCTGATGGTGGGCTTCGGGGCCGGGGGGGCGCCGTCGGACTTCGAGCTGTTCCAGATCGACGGTGCCGCGGGCGAGCACCGCAGCCGGCTGGCCGAGGCGCTCGACATCATCGTGAGGATGTGGACCTCGGAGGACGACTTCGACGTCGACGGCGAGCACTGGCAGGTGAAGTACCGGCCCCACGTGCAACAGGACGTGCTGCAGAACTGGCTCAAGCCCCTGCAGCGCCCACACCCGCCGGTGGCCATGGCCGGTGGGGTGTCGGAGAAATCGCCGACGCTGCAACTCGCCGGGGAGCGCGGCTTCATCCCCCTCAGCTTCCCGATCGCCTCGCAGTACGTGGCGGCGGGTTGGGACGCCTACGTGGAGGGCGCGGCTGGCGCCGGACGGGAGCCTGACCGCAGCCAGTGGCGGATAGCCCGTGACGTGCTCGTCGCCGAGACCGATGCCGAGGCCCGCCGCCTGGCGCTCCACGGCCCCATGCGCCGGTTCATCGACGAGTACTTCTTCCCGCTGCTGCGGAACTTCGGCGCCCTCCACGTGCTGAAGCACGACCGCGACATGCCCGACGGGGAGCTCACCGCCGAGTACGTGTGCGACCACATCTGGGTCGTCGGCTCGCCCGAAACCGTGGCCGACAAGCTCGCCGCCCAGTACGACCACTTCGGCGGCTTCGGCTCGGTGCTGCTCATCAACTACGACTTCGCCGAGGACCCGGCTGTCTGGCGCCAGTCCCTCGAGCTGATGGTCAACGAGGTGATGCCCCGTGTCGCCGGCCTCGTCCCCGGCAGCACAGCGCCCGCACCGGTGTGAGTCGCCTCGGCTGACGTCCCTCAGCGGGCCGAGACCGGGGCGCAGGCGCGCAGCAGGGGCGCGACCGAGGAGAGCTCCTCCAGGCGCTCCACCAGGCCGACCACCCGCTCGGCGGCTTCGGTGCCGATGACGGGCCCGGCCAGGCCCCCGAACTTGGCCACCAGCCGCTCGCCCTGGCCGGCGAGCTGCGCGGCGGGCGCCGGCCGACCCACGTCGACGCAGGCCTCAGTAGGCCCGGCTGATCGGCGCCGCACCGAGACCGGCGTGGCCATCAGCTGGTCGAGGCCGGCGTCGGTCACCACCTCCACCCGGTCGAGCACGGCCCGCACGGCCGGGTCGGCGACCACGGCCTCGTCGAAGGCCGCCTCGCCCGCCGAGCCGGTCACGAGGGCGACGGCGGCGGCGTAGCGCAGGCTGAACTTGGCCTCGAGGGGGGTGGACGGCTCGGCGATGCCGCACGTGTCCCGGTGCATGGGCGTGGCCCGGATGGTGAGCGTCTCGACGTCCTCGGGCCGCAGCCCCTCCCGGCGCAGGGCCAGCACGCCCTCCACCGTGGAGTGCACCAGGTAGCAGGCGGCGTGGTACTTGAACAGCACCTGGCGCACCTCGAACTCCCCGGGCCCGACGCCGTCGATTCGCTCGGGGGCCAGGACGGGGCTGGTAGCGGCAGCGAAGCCGAGGTGGGCCTCGAAGGCGTCGGGCGCCGCCGTCATCCCCCGCCCAGCGAGCGTGGCCGCCAGCAGCCCGTTGGCCGCCGCTTTGCCGGCGTGGAGGGGCTTGCCCATCGTGCCGAACGAGGCCTTGAGGCCGCCGGCCTGGGTGGCGGCGAGCCCGAAGGCGTGGCGCCACTGGGCGGCATCGAGACCGAGCAGGTGGGCGCAGGCGGCAGCGGCGCCGAACGTGCCGAGGGTGGCGGTGGTGTGCCAGCCGCGCTCGTAGTGGCCGGGCACGATCGTCCGCCCCAGCAGGGACTCGGCGTCGAATCCGGCCACGAAGGCGGCGAGCGCCGAGCGCCCCGAGGCGCCGCGGCGCTCGGCCAGGGCCAGCACGGCGGGAAGCACGGGGGCGGAGGGGTGCCCGAGGAAGGTGCTGACCACGTCGTCGTAGTCGAGGGCGTGCCCGGCGGTGCCGTTGACCAGGGCCGCCTGGCCGGCGGCCACCCGGTCCCCGCTGCCTACGAGGGTGGCCTGGGCGGAACCCCCCTGATCGAGGACCTCGTCGCGCACGATGCGGGCCACCGGCTCGCGACTGCCGGCCAGGCTCACGGCCAGCCAGTCGAGGGCGCACTGCTTGGCGACGAGCACGACATCGGCGGGCAGGTCGTCGAAGGACCGGCCCCGCACCCGCTCGACGACCCGGTCGGTGAGCCCGCCCGCCCCGTCCTCGAGGCGCTCTCCGACCGCGTCGCCGCCGCTCGTCACCACCATGGCTCGGTCCTCCCCCGGTCGCCCAGTGTCCTGGAAGGCTATGCGGGCCTGGGCGTCAGGCCGTCCCGCGGCAAGCCACGGGCCGGTTGCTCGGTGTCAAGCCGGGGCAGCAGCCAGCGCGTCGCCGCCCACGGGAAGCGTCGAGACGTCGATGCCGTACAACTCTGCGGTGTTGTCGCACAGGATGGCCCGTGTCTGCTCACCGGTGAGGTGGACGGTCTGCTCGTCGAGCATCTCCTGGCTCCACGGCCACGTCGAATCGGAGTGCGGGAAATCGTTGGCCCAGCACAGGCGTCGCCAGTCGAGCTGGTCGACGTTCTTGAAGGCGACCCAGTCGTCCTGGAACGTCAGGTAGATGTGGTCGCGGAAGTACTGCGAGGGCGCCTTCGACACGTTGGCGGTCAGCCACTTGCGATGCCGATCGTAGGCGTGGTCCATGCGGTACATGAAGTGCGGCGCCCAGCCGGCGTCGGCTTCGACGCAGACCACCTTGAGCCTTGGGTGCCGTTCGAAGACGCCGCCCAGCACGAACATGCCCATGATGTCCTGGTTGCCGCGGATGATGGACAGGAAGTTGTTCATCTTGGGGCCGCGACTGCGGTTGGACGCGTCGCTCGACGAGGTGAGGATGTGGAACGACGGCACCAGCTCGAGGTCGACGCAAGCGTCCCAGAACTCGCCGTAGACCGGGGAGTCGTAGTCCTCGACCTGGGGCTCACCCGGCATCATCACGCCCCGCATGCCCATCGCCTTGAGGGCCTCGAGGTCCCGGACCCCCTCCTCGGGAGAGCGCATCGCCGTCTGTCCCGCCGGCAACAGGCGCACCGGGTCGACCGAGCAGTACTCGGCGATCCAACGGTTGTAGGCGTCCATCGCCGCCTTCTTGTAGTCGAAGTCCGGGTGGTTGCAGAGCACCATCCCCACGGAGGGGTAGATGACCTCAGCCGACACGCCATCCCGGTTCTGGTCGGCGATGCGATAGTTGGCGTCGTAGCCGGACTTGTGCAAGTCCTTGTAGCGAGCGCGGGTGTTCAGCTCTTCGGCCTGCTGGCCGGCCGCGGCCACGAGCCCCATGGGGATCGTGCGCTTCATCCCGTCGATGACGTAGATGTCGCCCTTGTCCTCCGTCTCGACGAGGCGCGGCGCGACTGCGGCGTACTTCGGGTCGATGTAGTCGACGTAGGTGTTCGGCGCCTCGGTGATGTGCGAGTCCGCCGAGATGATCGGGAAGTCGACGTGCATGGGGCCCCCAGGGAGTTGAACGTCTCGTCAACTCTGGCACGATCTCGGCGGAGCGGCAAACGCAGCCCGCCGAGCTGGGGCCGCCGAACAGCAGGTCAGCAGCCATCCTTCCCCGCCATCGCGTGACGAGCCCGTCGTGCTCGAGGACGCGCCGGGCCACCCAGCGCCCCCGAGCTGGCCCGCCCCGGGCGCCAGGCACCAGCTCCGACGCCCCCGACCTCGCTCCGAGCTGCTCGCCGAGCGCGTAGGGTCGACGCTCACAAGCGGCCCCGGGGCACTCCAGTGGACTCGACGTCTGGAGGTTGTCGGAGCCCCTGAGCTTGACCGACCGAGGTACGGAACGTGGGGGCAAGCGCGTTGGACGATCACGACGTCATCATCATCGGTGCTGGTCTGACGGGCATCTACCAGCTGTACCGGGCACGCGAGCTCGGGCTGGACGTGACCGTGCTCGAGGCCGCCGACGGGCTGGGCGGCACCTGGTACCACAACCGCTATCCCGGCTGCCGGTTCGACTCCGAGAGCTACACCTACGGGTACTCCTTCTCGAAGGAGCTGCTCGACGAGTGGCACTGGACCGAGCACTTCTCCCCCCAGCCGGAGAACTTGAAGTACCTCGACCACGTCGCCGACAAGTTCGACCTGCGCCGTCACATGCAGTTCGGCTGCAAGGTACGGGCCGCCCGCTACGACGAGGACGCGCGCACCTGGTCCGTGGAGGTCGAGGACGGGCGCACGCTGCGCTGCCGGTTCCTCGTCACCGCCGTCGGCATCCTCTCCACCCCGACGATGCCACGGGTCGACGGCATCGACCGGTTCCAGGGCCCCTGGTTCCACACCTACGACTGGCCCCACGATGGGGTCGACCTCACCGGCAAGCGGGTGGCGGTCATCGGGACCGGCGCCACGGCCGTGCAGTTGATCCCGGTCATCGCCGAATCGGTCTCCGAGCTCTTCGTCTTCCAGCGCCACCCCAACTGGTGCGCGCCGTTGCACAACGGCCAGATCACCGAGGAGGAGATGGCCGACATCCGCGCCCGTTACGACGAGATCTTCGAACGGTGCCGCAAGACTCCGGGCGGGTTCATCCACATGCCCGATCGGCGCAAGCCCGCCGAGGTCCCCGAAGCGGAGCGATACGCGTTCTACGAGGAGCTCTACCGGTCGTCGGGCTTCCGGATCTGGCAGGGCAACTTCCGCGACGTGCTGATGGACGACGCGGCCAACGAGGAGTTCAGCGCCTTCGTCGCCGACAAGATCCGTGAGCGGGTGAAGGACCCGGTCACGGCGGAGACGCTGGTGCCCAAGGACCACGGGTTCGGCACTCGGCGCGTCCCGATGGAGACCCGCTACTACGAGGCGTACAACCGGGACAACGTGCACCTCGTCGACCTGAACGACACACCGATCGAGCGCGTGACCGAGGCCGGCGTGCTGACCTCGGATCGGGACTACGAGGTCGACGTCATCGTCTACGCGACCGGCTTCGATGCGGTGACCGGGGCGTTCGACCGCATCGAGTTCACCGGCGTGGGCGGCAGGACGCTGCGCGAGAAGTGGGCGGACGGGCCGGTCACCTACCTCGGGTTGCTCTCGGCGGGGTTCCCGAACCTGATCATGCTGGCGGGGCCGCAGTCCGGGTCGGGCTTCACGAACTTCGGCCGTGGCGTCGAGGAGGGGGTGGACTGGACGACGGGGCTGCTCCGGTACCTCCAGGAGCACGGCTGCACGTCCATCGACACCACCGAGGAGGCCGAGCGGCAGTGGGTCGGCCACGTGGAGGACATGTACGACCTGTTGCTCGTGAGCAAGGTGAAGTCGTGGTTCACCGGCTACAACTCGAACGTCGAGGGCCACGACCACTTCCGCCCCGTCGCCTACAACGGCGGCGCGCCCAAGTACCGCAAGCGCCTCGCCGAGGTGGCCGAGCGGGGCTACGAGGGCTTCGTACTGGCGTGAGCGCCCCCGAGGCGTCCGTGCATGCAATTGTGTAACCTAGAATGCATGCGAAGCACCAGTGTCCGGATCGACACGTCCACCCACGAGGAACTGAAGCGCCTCTCCACCGAGCTGGGCACGAGCGTCGGCGAGACGGTGGCCCGGGCCGTGCGTGGGCTGCGACAAGAGCAGGTCGCGCAGCAGCTCCGCGCCCCACTGCGCGAGGACGAGTCCGCTTGGCTCGATGCTGACCTCGGGTGACGTGGTCGAGCTGGACCTCGGGCCGCCGCAGGGGCGAGAGGCGGGCTTCAGCCGCCCCGCGGTCGTGGTGACGGCGCAGCGCATCCTGGACGGGAGCCCCTTGGTGGTCCAAGTCGTGCCCCTCACGTCCACCATCCGAGCCTTCTACTCCGAGGTCCTCGTGGAGCCCGATGCCACGAACGGGCTGGACAACCCGTCAGCGGCGCAGTGCCAACACCTTCGGGCGCTGTCGACCGGGCGACTCGGGAACGTGCGGGGCAACGTCGGCGCCGCGGTGCTGAGCCAGGTGCGTGAGGTGATCGCCCTCCTGCTCGACCTGCCCGGCTGAAGCCGGGCCCCTGGGTCCGCCGTCCTGATGGGCCACGACAGACTCCACGTCACCCCCCGCCCCCCGCAGGCCCGTGTTGGTAGCGTCCGTGACCAAACAGGCCCCGTCGAGGTCACCGTGACCATACTCGAGATGCGAAAGACCAGCTAGAAGTACCGGGAGGGATGGCAGAGCGGACGAATGCACCGGTCTTGAAAACCGGAGAGGGGCAACCCTCCGGGGGTTCGAATCCCCCTCCCTCCGCTGCGACCACTCGGGCCCTGCGGCTCAGCCTTCGGCGTCGACGCGCAGGGCATGGACCGTGTCGGGCGACATGTGGCAGCGGCCGCCGCTCTCGAGGTCGAAGCGCCAGCCGTGCCGGGGGCAGACCCAGTGCCCGGCGTCCTCCCAGCCGTAGCTGAGGTCGGCGCCCTGGTGCGGGCACGAGCGGTTGATCTCGTAGGGCGCGCCGTCGACCTCGACTACGACCCGCTCGACGCTGCTGCGGAAGGCCTCGACCCGGGCCACGAGGTCGGCGAGCTCGTGCGGCTCGGCCACGATGAAGCCGTTGACCAGCGTGTTGTACTGGTCCGGGACGCGACGGATCCGGGCACGGAAGGTTAGCGTCAGGTCGGCCCAGCCAATGGCGCCGTCGAGCAGCCGTTCGACCTGCCAGGCGGGGAGCAGGACGCGGTCGAACCCGTCCTCCGGCAGGGCGCTCGCCATCACGGCACAGCGCCGGCCGAGGTCGACGTGGACGAAGCGGTCGGGCAGCTCGAAGAGCCCGACGTAGAGGTCGTGGGCGAGGGAGCTGCTGGGCGCGAAGTGCTGGAGCTTCTCGGCGAGCGCGACCAACAGCCCGTCGAGGATCTCGGCCGCGGTCGCCGGCGGGCACGTCCGCTTGAGCCGCTCGACCGTGGTGGCCATCCGGCGGGCGTAGTCCTCGATGTAGGGGCGCCTCATCACCTCGGTGAGGCGGACCGGTCCTCGCACCGTGAAGCAGTCGAGCGCGGCGTCGAAGACATCACCGGGCATGATCTCGTCGACCTCCGCCGCCACTGCGCCCTTCCTCAGGAAGGTGGCGATGTCGGCGCTGCTCGGGAAGATGCCCTCCTCCTCGAAGTTCAGCGCCAGCAGATCGGGGTCGAGGAAGCAGGCCGGCCCGGCCGAGGGGAAGTAGCGCCGGGGCCCCAGCAGGGCGAGTGCCTCGCCCACGCTGCGGAACTTCCCGAGGCGCTTGCGGCGCGAGACGTGACGGTAGGCCGCCTCGGGGTACTCGTAGCACACCGGGTGCCAGGAGGCGCCGGAGAACTGGCAAGCCAGGATGTCGACCGGGCCGAAGCGCTCCCGGATGTGGTGCATCCGGTCGTAGATCTTGCAGTCGTTGAGGTCGAGGAAGCGGCTCTGGCCATCGTCTACGAGGATCGCCGAGTCGCGGTTGAGGGCGCCGTCATCGACGAACAGCCGAAGCCGCAGATCGCCCGCTTCGACCATGTCCTCGTCCGCGAGCTCCACCACCTGCTCGAAACCCAGCGACCGCAGCGCGTCGCCGAAGCCGGCAACGCGAAAGCGAGGCACCAGCACGGTCGGCTGCAGTGGCACGAGGCGGGTCAGGAACGCCGCGTCGAAGTGGTCCTGGTGCTCGTGGCTGACGTAGATGTGGCGATGGCGCGCCCCGGTGAGCTGGGCGATCGTCGCCGACGCCAGGTGGTGGTTGCAGGGCAGCTGGAACCACGCGCCGTCGAACGCCCCCGAGGGCGACGGCCAGGGGTCGATGAGCAGCACCGTGCTCCCTTGGCTGACCGTGAAACCGGCATGACCGAGATACTCGATGAACAACTGGGTACCGCCGGAGAACTATAGGCTATCAGTGTTGGCTATCACTGTACAGCCGGGAGGGGCCGGTAGCTGTCATAGTCTATACCGGCTCGCGGTGCGCGCCTCGCCCCTCAGGGCCCTCGCCGGTCACGTCACGGCGACGGCCACCGACCGGCCACCGGCCACCGGCCACCCGCCACCGGCCGTCGCCGGCGCCCGCCTTCCGGCTTCCGGCTTCCGTCTTCCGGCCGAGATCGGCGGTCGCGGGCGCCGCCCTCCAGCGAGCTCGCGCGGGCCGGCCGAGCAGCTCCCCTGTTGGCGCTCTGCCAACACGATCGCTATCTTCACCTGACGACGTGCCAATAGGCACACCCGGTGCATCGAGGCGAGGGGACATCCGTTGGGGGCCAACAAGAAGAGGCTGGCTGCCGTGTTCGCCGTCGGCGGCCTCGTCGCCGCTGCGTGCGGTGGCGACGATGGCGGCGGGGGCACAGCAGCCTCCGTCGACGACGGCGTCCGGGAGGGGGTCGAGAGCCAGATCGGCGGATCCACGGCCACGACAGGCGGCGAGGCGAAGCCACACCCCACGACCATGGAGGGGTGGGAGGCGCTCTGGGCCGAAGAGCGGGCCGCCATGGTCGCCCACATCACCGAGAACGGCTGGGGCAAGTCGGCCGACGGCACCACGCTCACCGGCCCTGAGGGCTACACGGTCGACCTGTCCGCCTGCCCCGCCGAGTGGAGCGACACCGAGGGGGTCACCGACACCGGGATCAAGCTCGGCTGGCCATCGGTGCTCTCCGGCCCCCAAGGCGACTTCGCCGGGTGGCCGCTCGGCGGGACGGCCATGCTCGAGCACTACAGCGCCGAGGGGTACTTCACCGACGCGGAGGGCCAGACCCGCAACGTGACCGTCGAGATCCGTGACGACGGGTACGACACCGCGAAGACGATCCCCCTCATCGACGAGCTCATCGACTCCGAGCGCGTGTTCGGCACGGCGACGGGCATCTCGCCCGGTGGGCTGAACACCTACGACAAGCTGAACGCCCGCTGCATCCCCCAGTTCATCCACACCGGCCATCCGGCGTGGGGCGACCCGGTCAACCACCCGTGGACCACGAACATGATCCTCAGCTACAGCACCGAGGCAGTCATCTGGGGCGCGTTCATCGAGCAGAACATCGACGAGTGGGGCGGCCAGGCCAAGGTGGCCGGGCTCGTCATGTCGAACGACTTCGGCAAGGCCTACAACGACTCGCTGCGCGCCTACATCGAGGAGTCGCCACGTGCCGCCGACATCGAGTACGTCACCGAGTCGATCGAGCCCTCGGCGCCCACCATCAAGGACCAGATGACGACGCTCGCCGCCCAGCAGCCCGACGTCTTCATCGCCATGACCACGGGCACGAGCTGCACCCAGGCGATCACCGAGGCCGCGGAGAACGGCATGAAGGAGGAGGCGAAGGCCCTCTTCCAGCCGTCCGTGTGCAAGTCGTCCTCCTTCATCGGCAAGGACAAGGTCGGCGGCGACGGGTCGCTCGCCGACGGCTGGTGGATCGTCGGCGGCGGCCTCAAGGACTTCAACGCCGAGGCGTTCGACGACGACGCGTGGGTGGTGTGGGCACGCGAGGTGCTCACCGGCGCCGGCTACGACTACCGCACCTCGGCCAACTACACGCAGGGCGTCGCCCTGGGCTGGCAGCTGGCCCAGGCGCTGAAGGTCGCCGGCGAGCTGCCCGGTGGGGTCACCCGGTCGAACTTCAACGTCGCCCTGCGCACCATGGACATGACCAACCCGGCGCTGGTCGAAGGCGTGAAGTTCAACATGAACGGCAACGCCGACGCCTACATCATCGAGGGCGCCGACCTGTCCCAGTGGAGCTCCGCCGACCAGCGCTGGGAGGTGCAGACCATCGTCGAACTGTCCGGCGAGTCGGACAACTGCGCCTGGGACCCCGCCGCCGGCGTCTGCGGCTGAGGCCACTCGCCCACCAAGCCCCTCACCCCCCCCGGGCCGGGTGTCCCCCTGCGGGCGCCCGGCCCGGTCCGGCCCGGGGCCCGGTCCTGCCGTCCCGGCCTGCGCCGATGTTGGCGCGATGCCAGCAGTACGGGTAGCTTCTCGACGTTGTGTCAGTTGGCACACGAGGCGCTGGCCACAGCACGTTCGGCGAGCGGCCGAGGTAAGGGGGGGTTCGTGAGGGGCAAGCGAGCGAGGACCGCTGGCGTGTTCGTGGTCGTCGGAGGCCTCGTCGCCGCCGCCTGCGGCGGGGACGACGGCGGCGGGGGGACGGCGGCATCGGTGGACGAGGGCGTCCGCCAGGGCGTCGAGAGCCAGCTCGGCAGCTCCTCGACCACAGCTGGCGAGGCCACACCGCAGCCCACCTCGATGGAGCAGTGGGAGGCCCTGTGGGCCGAGGAGCGGGCCGCCATGGTCGCCCGCATCACCGAGAACGGCTGGGGCACGTCGGCCGACGGCGCCACCCTCACCGGGCCCGAGGGCTACACCGTCGACCTCTCCACCTGCCCAGCCGAGTGGAGCGACACCGAGGGGCTCACCGACACAGAGATCAAGCTCGGGTGGCCGGGGCCGCTCTCCGGCGCCCAGGCCGACTTCGGCAACATGCCCAGGGGCGCAGTTGCGGTGCTCGAGCACTACGCCGCCCAGGGCGCGTTCGCCGACTCGGAGGGCAAGACGCGGGAGGTCAACGTCATCGTCCGCGACGATGCCTACGACACCGCCCGGACGCTCCCCCTCCTCGACGAGATGCTCGACTCGGAACGGGTCTTCGCCGTGGCCACGATGATCTCCCCCGGTGGTCTCAGCAGCTACGACAAGACGAACGCCCGCTGCGTGCCCCAGTTCCTCACGACCGGCCACCCGGCGTGGGGCGACCCGGTCAACCACCCGTGGACGACGAACATGATCCTCAGTTACAGCACCGAGGCGGTCCTGTGGGGCTCGTTCATCGAGCAGCACCTCGACGAGTGGGGCGGCAACGCCACCGTCGCCTCACTGGTCATGTCCAACGACTTCGGCAAGGCGTACGACGCGTCGTTCCGGGCGTTCATCGAGCAGTCGCCTCGCGCGGCGGACATCGAGTATGTGACCGAGGGCCTCGAGCCCCAGGCCGCCACGATCACGGACCAGATGACCACGCTCGCCGCCCAGCAGCCCGACGTCTACATCGCCATGCTCGCGGGCACGTCCTGCACCCAGTCGGTGACGGAGGCGGCCCAGAACGGCATGAAGGAGGAGCTCGAGATCCTGTTTCTCCCGTCGCTGTGCAAGGCGTCGTCCTTCGTCGGCAAGGAGAAGGTCGGCGGGGACGGCTCGGCTGCCGACGGCTGGTGGATCGTGGGCGGTGGCGTCAAGGACTTCAACGCCGAGGCCCTCGACGACGACCCCTGGGTGGCGGCGACCCGGAAGGTGCTCGAGGATGCCGGCTACGACTGGCGATCGTCGGGCAACCTGGGCTGGGGCGCCTCGCTCGGCTGGCAGCTCACCCAGGCGCTGATGGTCGCCGGCGAGCTGCCCGGCGGGCTCACCCGCTCGAACTTCAACCTCGCCTGGCGCACCATGGACATGACGAACCCGGCCCTGGTCGAGGGGGTGAAGTTCAACATGAACGGCAACGTCGACGCCTACATCATCGAGGGCGCCGACATCTCCCAGTTCAACGCGGCCGAGCAGCGCTGGGAGATCCAGACGATCGTCGAGCTCTCCGGCGAGTCGGACAACTGCGCCTGGGACCCCGCAGCCGGTGCCTGCGGCTGAAGTGGTGGACGGGCGGGCCCGCCCGGTGACACGGTAGCGGCACCTGCACCCAGCCAGAGGAGGTCGACGTGGCTGGTGACCGGGCGCTGCGGCCCTGGGGGCAGTCCTTCGGGCCGTCGCCCTACCCCCCCATCGCCGACTTCGGCTTCCTCTCGGACTGCGAGGTGGCGGCCCTGGTCGCGCCGAGCGGCAACGTCGAGTGGCTGTGCCTGCCCCGGTTCGACTCCGCCAGCGTGTTCGGCGCCCTGCTCGACCGCAGCGCCGGGGGCTTCCGCCTCGGCCCGGCCGACGTCACCGTCCCCGTTGCCCGCCGCTACCTGCCGGGCACGCTCGTGCTCGAGACCAGCTGGTGGTCCGCTCGAGGGTGGATCGTGGTGACCGACGCCCTGTTGATGGGCCCGTGGCACCACAGCGATGAGCTCTCGCACACCCACCGCCGCGCCCCCACCGATTACGACGCTGCTCACGTGCTGCTGCGCACGGTGCACTGCGTCACCGGCGAGGTGCAGGTCGTGCTCGACTGCGAGCCCGTCTTCGACTACGGCCGGGCGCCGACGACGTGGGCCTACACCGAGCAGAACTACAACGAAGGGCGCGCCACCGCCCCGGGCATCGGCATCGAGCTGCGGCTGACGAGCGACATGCGGCTGGGCTTCGAGGGCTCGAAGGCCCTGGCCCGAACACTGCTCAAGGAGGGCGACACCCGCTACTGCGCCCTGTGGTGGAGCGAGCACGGCCCGCCCCGCACGTACGAGGAGGCCGAGCGGCGCCTGCTGTGGACCGAGCACCACTGGCAGCACTGGCTGGGGCGAGGCCACTTCCCCGACCATCGGTGGAGCAGCTACCTGCAGCGCAGCGCGCTCACGCTCAAAGGCCTCACCTACGCGCCGACCGGCGCTCTCGTGGCCGCGGCGACGACCTCGCTGCCCGAGACGCCCGGCGGCGAGCGCAACTGGGACTACCGCTACAGCTGGATCCGCGACTCCACCTTCGCCCTGTGGGCGCTCTACGCCCTCGACTTCGACTGGGAGGCGAACGACTTCTTCTGGTTCATCGCCGACCTCTGCGACGGCGACGAGGACATCCAGATCATGTACGGCGTGGACGGAGAGCGAGACCTCACCGAGGAGGTGCTCGAGCACCTCCACGGCTACGACGGGGCCCAGCCCGTGCGGATCGGCAACGACGCCTTCCGCCATCGCCAGCACGACGTGTGGGGCGCGCTGCTCGACTCCGCCTACATCCGCACCCGGTCGCGTGACCACCTCGACGAGCGCATCTGGCCGATGCTGAAACGCCAGGTGGAAGCGGCGCTACGCCACTGGCAGGAGCCCGACCGGGGGGTGTGGGAGGTGCGGGGCGAGCCGAAGCACTTCACCTCATCGAAGGTGATGTGCTGGGTCGCGGCCGACCGGGGCGCCATCCTGGCGGAGCTGCGCGAGGACAACGAAGCGGCCGAGGGGTGGAGGAAGGCGGCCGACGAGATCCACGCCGACATCTGCGCCAATGGCGTCGACGAGCGCGGCGTCTTCACCCAGCACTACGACACGGACGCGCTCGACGCCTCGCTGTTGCTCATGCCCCTGTTGCGGTTCCTGCCGCCCGAGGACCCTCGCCTGCGGGCCACGGTGCTGGCCATCGCCGATGAGTTGACCGTCGACGGGCTCGTGCTGCGCTACCGCACCGAGGAGACCGACGACGGGCTGCAGGGCGCCGAGGGGTCCTTCACCATCTGCTCGTTCTGGCTGGTGTCGGCGTTGTGCGAGATCGGCGAGGCCGACCGGGCCCGACGCCTGTGCGAGCGGCTGCTCTCCCATGCCAGTTCGCTGCAGCTCTACGCCGAGGAGCTCGACCCCCGCAGCGGCGGCCACCTCGGCAACTTCCCCCAGGCGTTCACCCACCTCGCGCTCATCAACGCCGTACTGCACGTCGTTCGCGCCGAGGAGCAGGGCGACCTCGAGTGACGTGACCTCGTGCCACTCGGTGGCGCGGTACCGGCGGGGTGGTGGCCGGGCCGGGCTCAGGCGCGGTGCACGGGCCGGCAGCTGCGCAGCGCAGCCCGCACGGAGGGCAGGTCCGTGGGGAGCACAGCCAGCTCGAGCAGCTCGCGATCGGTGGCGAGGCCGAACACGGTGCACGAGCGGTCCACGCGCCACACCTCACGGACGGTGGTGCCGCGCACCCGCGTGAGGTCCACGCTGCTCAGCTCGAGGTCGCGGGGGCCCGGTTCGGCGGCGCGCTTGCGCGGCCGCCAGCGACACGTCCCCGGGGTGAGCTCGACGGTGCCCCGGCGCCATGGCGTTGGCGACGGGGTCGCCCGGCGCACCCAGGCCTGCACCACCACGCTCGGCACGGCCTGGCCCGGATCGACGAGGTCGGCCTCGGGGTCGACGAGCAGAGCGGCCTCGGGGTCGACGGGGACGTCGGCCTCGGGGCCAGCGGGGAGGGTGGCGGCGCCCGGCACGGCTGGGCGCTCCACCTCGGCGCCAGCTGAAGCGGCGTCGCCTGCTCGTGCTGCGGTCACGCTGCCAGTTTGCCGCCGCGGCCCGAAGGCCGCGGCATCGAACGCTGCTCGAGAAGGGCGGTGGTGCCGCCGGCATGGTCAGCGCAGCACGAACTGCGCGTAGGCCGCTTCCACCTCGACGGCGGCGACGGCGGCGGCGAGCGCGGCACGGAAGACGTCGCCCTCGACGGCGGAGAGCTTGCGGATCCCGCTCAGGCAGTCGACGAGCTCGGCCTGCACGGAGGGCTCGGTGGTGAGGTTCATCAGGTCGAGCAGGTGGTCGACGCAGCGACCCTGCGAGAGCACGATCTGGTCGCCCACGAGGTCGCGGATGCGCCCTGCCTCGGCCACGAACGCGGCGTCGGTCACCTGGGCGGCGACGGTGTTGCTGTGTGCAGTGAGAGCCGACATGGCGGGCACCTCCTCCTCCTGTGCAACAGGTCTGCCCCCCTTGGGCATCCCCGGTAGGACGAACCTACGGATCGGGCGGCGCTCCTCCATCGGGGATCCACCCTCGCCCGCGTGGTCCACATGGGGGAAGGTCGGCCAGTGGGCCGCAGATCTTGAGCGGCGGCCCGTGCGCGCTCAGCGACGCGCCGGGGGCTGGCGTGGGAGTGTTGGCGCCATGGCCGCGCCGCCCCTGGGCCGCGGCGGCTTCGCGACAGCCGAGGGGGAGACGTGGACCGACTGCAGGGCAAGTTGGCGCTGGTGACGGGGAGCGGCTCGGGATTGGGCGAGGCGATCACCCGGCGCTTCGCCGAGGAGGGGGCGGAGGTCGTCGTCAACGACCTCGACCCGGGCGCAGCCGAGCGGGTGGCGAAGGAGGTCGACGGCCATGTCCTCACCTTCGACGTCAGCGACTCGGCGGCGGTGCGCCGGGGGTTCGCCGAGGTCGCCGAGCGTTTCGGCCGACTGGACATCCTGGTCAACAACGCCGGCATCGCGCCGCGCTACAGCGACGAGGAGCGGGCCGAGCGTGACGCCCTCCTGCTCCAGCACGTGACCGAGCTCCAAGGCGGGGGCGAGGTCACCACGTTCCTCGATACCACCGTGTCGCTCCCTGATGAGGACTGGCGAGAGATGCTGGCCGTGCACCTCGACGGCACCTTCTTCTGCACCAGGGAGGCGCTCAAGATCATGGGGCCGAGGCGTTCGGGGGCCATCGTCAACATGGGCTCGATCATGGGGACCTCCGGTGGCTCGGGCGCGCCCGCCTACTGCGCGGCGAAGGCGGGGATCATGGGCTTCAGCCGCGCCGTCGCCCTCGAGGTCGTGGGCCGGGGCATCCGGGTCAACGCCATCGCCCCCGGCTTCATCGACACGCCCATGACCGCGCCGATCGGGGCCGCCCGCCCGCTGCTGCTGGCCCAGACGCCGATGGCCCGCTTCGGCGAGCCCGACGACATCGCCTGGGCAGCCGTGTACCTGGCGAGCGACGAGGCCAAGTTCGTCACCGGCCAGGTGCTGAGCCCCAACGGGGGCTGGCACATGAGCCAGTAGCAGCGCAGCTCGGCGAGGCTGCCCTCCCTGCCCGGCGTGTAGCATCCCCCGGACCGGGAGAGGTGCCAGAGCGGCCGAATGGGGCGCCCTGCTAAGGCGTTGCGGGGGTACACCTCGCCGTGGGTTCAAATCCCACCCTCTCCGCCAGGTCACGGGGGCCCGCAGGGGCCCCCGTGCCGCGCCCCGGACTTGAACGACCGCCGGCGGCCCTGTTTCACTACCGTGCCGATGTCGCTACATAGCGACGTCTAGAACAACCGACAGAAATCCTGGGTGGAAAATCGTCATCGCTCCGTAACCTGACGGGGAAGAGCGGGAGCTCCACCGAGGACACCCTCGCCCAGTGCGCGCCCGAGACAGGAACGGGGCGACGGGGCCCGGCGGACGGCCCCGGGCGAGGGAAGTGAAAGGGTCCCTCCTTGCCAAGATCACGGGCGGTATCGCTCTGCCTGCTGTTCGGCGCCTCGCTCGCCCTCCTCGGCTGCAAGCCCGAGGAGCTGGCGTTGGCCCGGCAGCTAGGCGCCGACCCGCAGCTCGTGGAGCAGGCCCAGGCAGCACAGCTGCCCGGCCTGCACGACGCCTTCACGGTGCACTACCCCGAGCCGCGTGCGACGACCACCACGACCACGACGCCGCCACCTCCGCCACCCCCGCCTCCACCGCCACCTGCCCCGCCGCCGCCTGCACCGGAGCCCGTGCCCTCGGACGCCCAGCTCCACGCCCTGCGGCAATGCGAGTCGGGGGGCGACTACACCGTCGTCTCCTCCGGTGGCTGGTACCGGGGCGCGTACCAGTTCGCGCAGTCCACGTGGAACGGCGTCGCCGAGCGCAACCACCCCCACCTCGTCGGCGTCGACCCGGCCGCGGCCAGCCCCGCCGAGCAGGACGCCATGGCCCGGGCCTTGTACTGGGAGGCAGGCTGGGGCCCTTGGCCGCACTGCGCGCCTACCTCTGAGAGCGCACTGCGCGGGGCGCTGGCCTCGCCGCGCTGGGCGCCCCCGGGCCTCCCGGGGGCGCCCGGTTAGCCTCGGGCCATGAGCAGCCGTCGCTTCGCCGAGCTCCGCTTCCCCGAGGTGGCCGAGCGCGTCGGGCCGACCAGCGTGCTCGTGCAGCCGGTGGGCGCCGTCGAGCAGCACGGCCCCCACCTGCCCCTGGTCACCGACCTGCTCATCGCCTCCGCCGCGGCCGACGCGGTGGTGGAGGAGCGCGGCGAGGACCTCGACCTGTGGCTTCTCCCTCCCCTGGCCTACACGAAGTCCAACGAGCACGCTTGGGCACCGGGCTCCATCTGGCTGGGGCCGGCGACGCTGCTCGCCGTGCTCGACGACCTCGGCCGCTCGCTGGCGGCGACCCGTGCGACCAAGGTGGTGTTCCTCAACGGCCACGGCGGCAACAGCTCGCTGCTCAACGTGGCCTGCAGGGAGCTGCGCCTCCACCACGGGCTCGAGACGTTCCTCACCCACCCCTCCGTGCCGCCCGACCAGGGAGGGGCCAGCACGGCAGAGGAGCTCGGCATGGGCATCCATGCCGGGCTCACCGAGACGTCGGTGGTGCTGCACCTGCGGCCCGACCTCGTGCGCATGGACCTCGCCGCCCGCAACGTGCCCGAGCACCTGGCCGCCAACCGCCACGTGCGCTTCGGCGGAGCAGTCAGCTTCGGCTGGCTGGCCGACGACTTCGGGCCCGATGGCCACATCGGCGACCCCACCGCCGCCACCGCCGAGCTCGGCAAGGGGCTCTTCGAGGCGGCGGTCGCCCGCCTCGGCGAGCAGTTCGAAGAGGTCTCCCGCTTCCGCTTCGCGGCGCCCGCCGAGGCGTCGACCTGGCGGCGGGCGAGCCCGGGCGCGACGAAGGCAGTCCCCCGGGACGCGCCTGACAACATCCGTTGACGCGCCCGCGGCGCCGCGGGCGCGGCTCAGGCCCAGGATCGGGGGAAGGTGGTCGTGGTGGTGGTGCTGGCGACGACACGGCCGCGGTGGGTGACGACCCGGTCGGCGGGCGCGAAGGCGATCGCCTCGCGCACGGTGCCGGCCCGCACCGCCAGCAGCTCGGCCGGGGCGCCGACCTCGACCGCCACCGGGGCCAGGCCCAGCGCGTGGCGCACGGCGCCCGAGACGGCGCGGTATGCCTGTTCGGCGCCGAGGTGGGCGGCCATGACCAGCAACGATGCCGTCTCGAGCGGGTCGGCGCGACCGACGGTGTTGAAGGGGTCCTGGAGGTTGTCGGCACCGCCGGCCACGTTGGCCCCGGCTTCGAGGAGGCTCGCCACCGCGGTGAGCCCACGCGCTGGTGAGCGGCGCTCGTCGCGGGCCTGGAGGTAGAGGTTCGTCTGGGGCAGGGTGACCACGGAGATCCCTGCGGCGGCCACCGCCTCGGCCACGCGCCGCTGGGTGGGGACGTCCTGCACCCCGAGCGAGCAGCAATGGCTGGCCGTGACGCCGGTGACGCCGGTGACGCCGAGGGCCAGGACGCGGCGGGCGAGGTACTCGAGGTCGAGCGCGGCGGGGCGGAGGTGCTCGTCCATGTGCAGGTCGAGCGGGAGGCCGCGCTCGGCCGCCACCTCGAGGCAGAAGTCGGTGGCGGCCTGGGGGTCGGCGTCGAGGTGCGGACAGCCGCCCACCACGTCGACGCCGGCGTCGAGTCCGGCGAGGAGCAGGTCGCGGTTGGGGCGGCCCTCTGGCCCGGTGACCGGGCGGCCGACGAGGCCGACGAGCTGGAGGTCGAGGAGCGGGGCCAGCTCCTCCTTCACGGCGAGGAGGGCCTCGACGGCCTGGAGGCCGATGCCGTCGTTGATGTCGACGTGGGTGCGGATGGCGGTGGCGCCGTTGGCCACGCCAGCGAGGGCGGCGCGGCGGGCGCGGCCGGTGATCTCCGCCACGGTGCGCTCGGGGTAGCGGGCCATCCATTGTTCGATGGCGCCGGCGAGGTCGCCCTGCGGGTTGGGCACGAGGTCGGCGGTGAGGGCCTTGTCGAGGTGGGCGTGGGGCTCGGCGGGGGCGGGCAGCAGCAGGTAGCCGTCGAGGTCGTGCACCTCAGCGGGCTCGCCGGGAGCGGCGGTCTCGCCCGACCGGACGGGGGCGGCAGGGGCGGCAGGGGCGGCATGCTCGAGGGCGGCGATGCGGCCATCGGCGATGCGCACGTCGGCACGGGAGCCGTCGGGGAGGGTGACGGAGCGGAGCAGGAGGTCGGCCACGGCCGTGCAGTCTGGTGCACGTCGGCGAGCCCGGCGGCGTCGGCGCGCCGCCGCTGAGCCGGAAGCTGCCAGGCGCTCAGCGAGTGGTGGCGCCAGCCCGTGCCCGGCGCCGGAGGAGCGCGTGCTCGACCAAGCTGACCAGGACGTCGTTGGCCGAGCGACCGTCGCGGGCGTCGCAGCGCACCACCGGTACGTGGGGGCCGATGGCCAGGGCCTCGCGGATCGCCTCCAAGGAGTGGTGGGCGGAGCCGTCGAAGCAGTTCTGGGCGACCACGAAGGGCATGCCGCGGTGCTCGAAGAAGTCCACCGCGGCGAAGCAGTCCTCCACCCGTCTCGTGTCGAGCAGCACAACGGCCCCGATGGCCCCGATGGCGAGGTCGTCCCACATGAACCAGAACCGGTCCTGGCCGGGCGTGCCGAACAGGTAGAGGATCAGTTCCTCGCGCAGGGTGATGCGGCCGAAGTCCATGGCGACGGTGGTGGTCGTCTTGCCCGACACTCGGGCCGTGTCGTCGACACCCAGGCTGAGCGAGGTCATCGGCGCCTCGGTGGTCAGCGGATCGATCTCTGACACCGCGCCGACGAAGGTGGTCTTGCCGACGCCGAACCCGCCGGCCACCAGGATCTTCACCGGGATGGGCTGGCCTGGGGCGAAGACCGGGCTGGGCTGGCGGTCAGCGGGCGCGAAGCGCATGGAGCACCTCCTCGAGCGTCGTGTCGTCGGGGCCGTCCGGGTCCGCTGCACCGTGCACGGACACGAGCCCCGAGGAGGCCAGGTCGCCGACCAGCACTCGGGCGACGCCGTAGGGCAGGCGCAACCTGGCGGCCACCTCGGCGACGGAGTGAGGCTCACGGCACAGGTCTGTGATGTCCCGGTGCTCGAGCGAGAGCGCGGCCAGGTTGGCCAGGCCATGCTCGGTGGTGGAGACGAGAGCCTCTACGGCGAGCCGGGGCTGGGCTGGTGTCGTGCGCCCGCCGACCACGGCGTAGGGGCGGGCGAGCCGGGGCGGCGGGCCATCCTCGGGATGTTCGCTTCGGCTCACGGCACCTCGGTTTCGGGACCTGTCGACCGGCGTGCACCGGTGATGCCCTGTCGGGGTCGGCGGCCGCTCGGGCCGCGGGCGTGGCTCACCGTGGCAGGGATGACTGCAGCTCGGAACGCAGGGCCGGCGTCAAGGCATCGCCGACCCGGCTCACCAGCAGGCCCATCTCGTAGCCGACGAAACCGAGGTCGGATCCGGCCGACGCCGTGACGCACAGGGTCGAGCCGTCGCTGATCGTCATGGCGAACAGGAACTCGCCGTCCATCTCCACGATCATCTGCTTCACCATCCGGTTGCCGAGGCAGCGTCGCGCCCCGTGCGCGAGGGACGCGAGGCCGGACACGATGGCCGCGAGCTGGTCGCCCTTCGTCCGGTCGACCTCGACGGACATGGCGATGAGCAGGCCGTCGGCGCTCACCACCAGGGCCCGGGTGACCCCAGCGACGCGACCGGCGAAGCTCGAGACCAGCCAGTTGAGGTTCTGCGCGTCTGCGCTCAATCGCTCCACGACTCCTCCGGCCTCCCGCCGTCGATCATCCCCACGGTCCCGGCGGAGCGTCGTCGCCGTCGTTGGCGGCGCGGGCCCGCTGCACCCCCGATTGGAAGCTCGAGAGGCGCCGGGCCTCCGCCGGTAGGTCGTTCTCCGGCTCGTCGCCATCGCGCAGGGCCGGCGCCAGGTTGGCCATGGGGACGCGGCGGGTGAGGGCCGACGGCGCCTCGGCCGGCGGCCACGAGCCCCGCTCGTTCCCGTTGAGCTGGCGATCCGCCTCGCCGCCGTAGGGCAGCCCGTGCACGACCTGCGGTTCGGGCCCGCCGTTGCCGGCCGCCGTCTGGTGTGAGCCGGCACCCGGTCGGGTCGCCTCCCCGCCTTGACGGTGGTCGAGCGCAGGTGCGCCCGCGCCGTTCCGGTAGCCACGACTGCCGTAGGGCAGGCGCGACAGGCCCGGGCCTCCCTCCGCTGGGCCCGCGGGCTCCGCCTCGCTGCCACCTCGTCCGTTGGCCGCTGGGCGCAAGGAGGGGGCGGGCGGCGGGCGGCGGGCGGGCGAGGGGGGTGGCGCCGACGCGACGGGCGAGGCGGCGGGGCGGGCGTGGGCGGCTGTCGGTCGCGGGACCAGCGGGGTAGCCCACTCACCGCGCTGCTCGGCCCGGCTGTGCCCTTGGCGCTCGAAGGGGCCGTAGGGGTCGTGAAGGGCCGGGGGGATCGTGCGCCTGGGGAGGTCGCTGGCGGTCGCTGCCTCCGCCAGCAGGGACGCCGGGATGGCGACGGTGGCGGTGAGCCCGCCGAGCGAGTTGCGGTCGAGGCCCACGGCGACGTCGTGGCGGCCGGCGAGACGGCCCACGACGTGGAGCCCCAGCATGCGCACCAGGTCGACGTCCACCTCGGGCGGGTCGGCCAGGCGTTCGTTGTAGCGGTCGAGGTCGGCCTCGGACATCCCGATGCCACTGTCGACGACCTCCACCGCGCAACCGCCGTCGCGGAGGCTGCGGCCGACGACCGTCACCCGCGAGCTGGAGGGGCTGAAGACGGTGGCGTTCTCGATCAGTTCAGCCAGCAGGTGAGCGATGCTCAACACGGCTCGGCCGGCGATGAGGGGGTCGGCGGAGACGACGAGGTCGACTCGCTGGTAGTCCTCGATCTCGCCGACAGCGCCGCGGATCACCTCGGAGAGGGGCTGGGGATCGGTGAGCCGGGGCGGCGCCTCTGCGCCCGAGAGCACGATGAGGCTCTCGGCGTTCCGTCGCATGCGGGTGGCGAAGTGGTCGAGGCGGAACAGGTTGGCCAGGGCACCCTCGTTCTGCTCCTGGTGCTCGAGGGTGTCGATCAACCGCAGCTGGCGCTCGATGAGGTTCTGGTTCCGGCGGGCCAGGGTCACGAGCAGGTCGGAGAAGGTGCGGTGGCCCGCCTCTGTGGCGACGGCGTGCTCGTGCTGCACGGCGAGGCTGGTCGCGAGGTCGGTGGCCCGCGCCCGCTCCCGCTCGGCCGCGCGCCAGAACGTGACCCCACCGGCGCTGGCCAAGGCCACGGCCACTCCGTGGATGACCGACCAGGTCCAAGGCCGCGCCACTGCGGCGTCGTGGTTGAAGATCAGGTCGGGGCGGAGCCAGCTGCCCATGCCGTGGCTGATGACGGTGAAGGCGATGGCGTACAGGAACGGCACCCAGTCCTGGTAGAGGGTGATGAAGGGGATGATGATGAAGAAGTGGAAGTGGGCTTCGATGCTGCCATTGGACACGTGCACGAGCACCAGCGAGCACCACACCAACCCGGCGGTCACCAGCAGGGCGTCGATGCGCCGGTTGCGGGCGTAGCCGGACGTCAGCCAGCAGAACAGGGGCAGCGCCACCTCGCCGAGTGCGTGGAGCGGGGCGATCCCGACGGCCAACGCCCACAGGAACAACGCCGGCACGTGGACGAGCAGCAGGGTGCGCAGGATGAGATGACGGACCCTGAAGGCATCGTCCGAGAGCGTGTTGCCCTTCGGCAGCCAGGCCCGAAGGTTGGCCAACGCGCTCGTCGACATGGGCCCTCCCGGGGTCGTCGGGTCGTCGTCCTCGGCAACTTCCTTGCCCCGCTGTGTGAGGGCCGACTCCTATCGGCGGCGGCGTCGGTCACATGAGGCGAACGACCCAGTTGGGCGCGACGAGCGGCGATCCCGCCAGACCGGCGCCGGGACGAGGCGAGAGCCCTGGCGACCGCGGGATCAGCTGAGGACCACCTCTTCCCCCGCAGCCACGAGGGCGCGCACCTCGGCCACCGCGCCGTCGAGGTCGTCGAGGTGCCGCTCGATGGCGCCCTCGGGCGTGAGGAACAGGAACGTGACCCTGGTGACGGGCTCGCCGGTGGTCACGCCCACGACGAAGGCGTAGGAGGCCCCCTGGAGCCGATAGCCCTGGAGGCGCCTGTCGATGTCGGCGGGGTCGGCCGAGGCCGAGGTCTTGTGGTCGACGACGACGAGCCCGGCGCTCGTGCGGTAGAGCAGGTCGACGTAGCCCTCGAGCAGCCGGCCGCCCTCGGTGGGCGCGCAGGCGTAGACCTCGCGCCAGTGAGGGGCGGACGCCGCTTCCCGGACGGAGGCCGAGGCGAGGGCGTCCCGCACGAGTCGGCGCACGGCGTCGGCACGGCCGGGGACGGCCTCGGCCTCGGACTGGGCGGTGACGGCGGCGTCGAGCCCCTCCCCTGTTGCCAGGTCGATCGTCTGCAGTACGCCGTGCACGGCGCGGCCGACAGCGCTGCCGTAGCGGCCCTTGAGCCACGGGGGCAGGTCGAGGTCGCGGGGGCGCTTGTCGAGGCCGGGGTCGGGCTCGGGGTCGCCGTCGAGCACGCCCTCGTCGGTGAGGGCCGTAGCCGCGACCGCCGTGGGCCGGGAGCCCCGGGCCAGCGCGGCGTCACGCTCGGTGGCCCACTCCTCGAGGGGTGGCGGGGGCGGGGGTGCCGCGGGCAGCACGGGGTTGGCCACGGCCACCGTCGAGCCGGGGTCGACGGCGTCGGGCAGGGTGTCCAACAGGACGCCCGTGCCGTCGAGCAGCAGTTCGGCGTTGGTGCGCTTGTTCTTCTCGGGCGCGCTCGCTCGGGCCTTGCGGTGGAGGGAGACGACCAGGTGGTCGCGGGCCCGGGTACAGGCCACGTAGAGGAGGCGGATGCGCTCGTCGTAGCCCATCTGCTCGTCGATGGGCTTGTACGCCTCGTACTCGTCGGTCGTCACGTGGCGGCCGAAGCGGTAGCCGACGCTCCCCTGGGGCGGGAACACCACCTCGGCCGGGGCCCGGCGGCTCTGGGGGACGGTCGACATGCCGGAGACGACGGTGATGGGGAACTCGAGGCCCTTGGCGGCGTGGATGGTCATGATGCGCACGGCATCGTCGTCGGTCTCGGGGAGCACCGACTCGGCGACCCTGGCCCCCTCGGCGGACTGCTGGTCGACCCAGTGGAGGTACTCCCGCAGGCTGCCGCCGGTGGCCTCGCTCCACGCCCGGGCCTGGTCGACCACGAAGCGGAGGCGGCGCCAGACGTCTCGGGGCCGGCCCTCGGCGAAGCCGAGCTCGAGGGCCCGGCGGTCCGTCGCCACCCGGTCGAGCAGCTCGGAGGGGGTCTGCCAGCGGCGCCGCCCATGGAGCTCGGCCAGGTAAGCGAGCCCGGCCCCCACCGGGTCGTCGGCGTCGGCGCCCTCGGGCGCGGGGGCGGGGGCGGGGGCGAACCAGCTCCAGCTGCCCCGCCGCTCGACCTTCCAGCGGAACAGGTCGTCGTCACCGCAGCCGAGCAGCGGGGTGCGCAGGGCGGCCACGGTGCGGAGCTGGTCGGTGGGGTCGTCGACCGCCCTGAGCACCATCAGCAGGTCACGGACGGCGCGGGTGGCGTACACGAGCGAGCTGGACTCGGCCCGATAGGGGATGCCGGAGGCGTCGAGCGCCTCCTCGAGGAAGGGCAGCGACGTGCGGGCGGGCACGAGGATGGTGACGTCGCCCAACCGGGCGGGCCGCCACGTACCGTCGCGCTCCGCCACCGACCAGCCCTCGGTCACCGCCCGGGCCACGGTGGCGGCGACCTCGACGGCCTCGGCGGTGCGCAGCTCGTCAGCACCGGTGCGCGGCGCGTGCAGGGCCCGGCCGAGCACCGCCACGGGGGGGCCGGCGCCAGGACCGGGGCGGACTGCTCGGAGGGCCACGTAGTCGGGCTGGGAGGGGGTGTCGAGGTCCACGGCCGGCGCTTCGCCCATCAGCGCGCCGAGGGCGTGGTTCACCCAGTCGATCACCGGGCCACCGGTGCGGAAGTTGGCCGTGAGCTCGACCGGGCCGCCCGCCTCGGGCCCGAAGCGTGCCCGGGCCCGCAGGAAGGTGGCGATGTCGGCCCGCCGGAACCGGTAGATGGACTGCTTCGGGTCGCCCACGACGAAGAGGGCGCCCCGGGCGACGGGGACCTCGTCCCAGGGCAGCCGGCCGGCGTCCTCGCTCGCCGGGTCGGCGGCGGTGATGCGCACGGCCAGCTCGATCTGGATGGGGTCGGTGTCCTGGAACTCGTCGAGCAGGAGGCGCCGGTAGCGCCCGTGCAGGTGGGCGCGCACCTCGGGCCCGTGCTCGGGGTCGCGCAGGAGCTGGCGGGCCAGGACCAACAGGTCGTGGAACTCGAGGCGGCCCGCGGCCCGGCGCTCCTCGGCCGCGGCCAAGGTGAAGCGGCGCACTGCCGAGCCGATGCGCCGGGCGCAAGCCTGGGACACCTCCCCCCGCACGCGCAGCAGGGCCTCGCCGGCGGCAGCCACCCGCTCTCGCAGCTCGGCGACGTCGAGGCGCCAGTTGCCCTTGGCCCCACAGTTGCCGACCCGGAAGCTCGGCCGGACGGGGGCGCCCTCGGCCAGCGCCTCGAGCAGCTCCACCTCGTCGTCGAGCGCCCGCAGCCGCACCAGGTAGGCCTCGATGGCGTCGAGGCGCTCGTGCAGGCGGTCCCCGGGCTTGGTGCAATGGGCCCGCTCGGCGCAGACGGCGGTCACGTCAGCCAGCGCGGCGTCGACCCGGGCGCGCACCGGGGGCGGGTCGGGCGAGGACTCGGGGACGTGCTCGGCCACGAGGTCCCAGTTGTCGTCGAAGGCGACGGCGAGCGCCCGGAGCGCCTGGTGGGGCACGCCGGCGGCGAAGAGCAGGAGCAGGGAGCGCTCGAGGTCGGCGTCGGCGAGCAGCTCGTCGCGGAAGGACGTCCAGCGCCGCTCGAGCTCGACACCGGAGGAGACCTCGTCGAGCACCTCAACCCGGGGCGGGAGGCGGGCCTCGACAGGGTGCTCGGTGAGGAGCCGCTGGGCGAAGGCGTGCAGGGTGCCGATGGCGGCCGCGTCGAGCTGGTCGAGGGCCTCTCGGCAGCGGTCGGCGACCTCGCCGTCGGGCGTGGCGCTGGCTCGCCGTTGGAGCGCGTGCCGCACCCGGTCGCGCAGCTCGGCGCCGGCCTTCTCGGTGAACGTGATGGCCGCTATCGAGGCCAGCTGGGCGTGGCCGGCGACCACGAGGCCGACGATGCGCTCGACGAGGGCGGTGGTCTTGCCCGACCCTGCGCCCGCCTCGACGAAGAGGGTGGCGTCGAGCTCGCCACCGATGCGGTCCCTGGCGGCCTGGTCGGGGGCGGCGCGGGCGGCGGGGGCGGGATGATCAGGCACCGGCCACCTCCTCGACCTCGGCGGCGACACCCTCCAAGGGCTCGGCCAGCTCGGCGTATGGGACGAGGGCGGGGTCGGAGCGCTTGCGCTCCCAGGCCTTGCGCAGGTCGGTCACCCCGAGGCCGTCGACGTCGCAGTACTCGCACTCCTTGAACGGCGAGGAGCTGACGGCGGTGGGGTGGGACGGAAAGGCGCCGGCCTCGATGCCGCCGACGATGGTCCCGAGCGTGCGGCCCACCCGGTCGAGCACCTCGGGGGTGACCAGGTAGCCGACCCGCCTGAAGTCGCCCTTGGTGGAGACGAACCAGTACTCGGCGAGCACGGGGGCCTCCGGTGCGGCCCGGTGGAGGCGGGCGGCGACGCCGTACACGGCGAGCTGGAGGCGCGTGCCCCCCTTGTCCGGCTCGTCCTCGCTGAGGCCCCGGTACCGGTCGCGCCTGCCCGTCTTGTAGTCGACGATGTGGATGCTGCCGTCGTCAGCCACGTCGACGCGGTCGGCCTTGCCGCGGAAGCGCACGACCCGGCCGTCGGCCAGCTCCAGGGGGACGGCCTCGAGGCCTGCCCTGCCGAAGCCGAAGGCCAGCTCGGCGGCGTGGGGGCGAGCGCCCCGGTCGGCGCGCGTGAGGTTGTCGGCGTCGAGGAAGCGAGCCAGGTCAGCGAGGATGCGGGCACGGTCCTGCCGCCAGAAGATGGGGCGCCCGACGCGGCCGCGCTGCGCGTACTCGGCGCACAGCTGCGCGCCGAGGTCGAGGAGCCGAGCCCGGTCGGGCGCCGTCCACGGCTGGTGGGGCTCGGGCTGCTCGCCCCCCGGCCGGGCGAGCACCTCGAGGATGAACCGCTCGAGCGTCTCGTGCACGAGGTTCCCCCAGTCGAGGGGGGTGATGCGCAGCTGCTCCTCGGGGTTCTCGACGACGGCGACCCCGAGCACGTCCTGGAGCAGGTAGGCGAAGGGGCAGCCGGCCCAGCGCTCGAGGCGGGTGGGCGACGTGGTCGTGGCGGTCGGTGAGGGCACGGCCAGGCCGGCGAGGTTCCCGTCGAAGCGGGTGAAGCGCCCGCCGCGACGGGCGGTGAGGGCGTCGGCGGCGCGGGCGAGCACGGGGTCGTCGTGGTGGGCGAGCGAGGCCGGCGTGGGCTGGGCAGCCAGCAGGGAGCGGAGGCGATGCTCCTGCTCGGTGGCGGGGAAAGCCAGGCTCCGCAGCCCGCCGTCGAAGGAGGCGACGTGCGCCACCCACGGGACCTGGGCGGCGTACAGCTCGTCGGTCCACCAGGGTGCCCCGGCGAGCTCGGAGGCGACGTCGAGAGCCCAGCGCGAGGGCACCCGCGTGGTGCTGCGCCGCAGGTCGCCCCGGGGGACGCCGAGCACGTGGCGCTCGGCGCCGGCGAGGGTGGCGAGGAGCTGGCGGTGCTGGAGGTCGAGCTGGTGGCGGCGCAGCGGCAGCTCGCCGCCGGTCGCCTGGCGCTCGTGGTCGGGCAGGAGGGAGTCCTCGCGCACCGTGGCCGGGAAGGTGCCCTCGGCCAGGCCCAGCACGACGACGAGGTCGATGTCGAGGCCCACCCCGAGGCCGATGCCGCCGACGAGGACGCCTTCGCCGAGGCGGCCGACCCGGCTGAGGTCGGCGTCGAGCTCGAGGGTGAGGGTGCGGACGAATACGTCGAGGGCGACCGGGCCCTCCACCTCGTCGAGGCCGCCGAGGCGTTCGAGGGCGACGTCGAGGCGTTCGGCCGCCTTGGCCTCCACCGGCGGCCACTCGGCCCGGCGGCCGGGCCCGCCCAGGAACCGCTCGAGCAGGCCCCGGGCCCAGCGGGCGTGCTCGCCCCAGGGGCGCGGCCCGGCGGCGGCGCCGTCGAGGTCGTCGATGAGGCCGAGGGCGAAGCGGCGCAGCTCCCGGGCGCGCTCGGCGTCCTCGCGG
>WHTX01000303.1 GCA_009377505.1 Acidimicrobiia bacterium | reverse complement strand
GCCGCCTTGCGGTGCCGCTCCCCGATCGGGTCCGCGACCCGTTCGAAGCTGCGGGTCGCCACCCCGGCCAGCATCCGCTCGACCACGGTGCGGGTGAGGAGGTCGCCCTGGGCGAACACGCCGAACGTGGCGAGGGGCACCTCGCCCGCCTGGTCGCCGTTCTCGTCCAACGCGTGCACCCTCGGGCGGCGGACCGGGAGCCGTTGGCCGCCCATCACCACCGACGACGGCGCCGTCCCGCCCCGCACGCAGTCGCGCTGCGGGTCCCGAGCGTTCCACGGCCCACAGAGCCGGGTGACCTCCTCGGCCATGACGGCCGCCGCCGTGGCCAGCCCCGCCTCGACCGCCACCGCCATCAGCCCCTCCCGGCACGCTGCGGCGATGTCCGACAGCGTGACCGCCAGCTCGGCGGGCACGCCCGCCAACGCGACGTCGACCTCATCGACCAACCGAACGGCCGGCCCGTCTACCTTCTTCACTGGTGGTCCCCTTCCTCAGGAAGTTGTGGAAGACCTCCTGACCATGCCCCAACAGCACGGCCCGGAGGGGGACCACCACCCCACCTACTTCAACAGCTTCGGGGACATCCTCCTGCGCGGTTGGGGGGCGTACTTCCGATCGGGCAACTCGTCCCGGCATTTCGCCGCCATCGACAACTACGTGCGCCAACGGATCGCTCGGCTCGCCAGCATCAAATACGGCCTGACCGGGATCAACTGGGGAAACCGCTTCGACTACACGTGGCTACGAAGGCTCGGCATCTACGAACTCTCTGGCACCGTGCGCTACCGACCGGCGCATGCACTGCGATGAACGATGTCGGAGAGCCGTGTGCGGGAGAACCGCACGCACGGTTCGATAGGGGGCCGCTGGCCAGAGGACCCGAACGCAGGCGTGGCAAGGCGAGAAAGCCACGGCCCAGCGCCTCCACGACCCGCCCGACCAGCAACCAGCGGCCTACCTCACCCGCTACGGCTCAGCCGGCCAAGCCACGTGAACGATCGGGGCTAGCCCCAATACCGTTCAGTTAGGGCTACATCGGTGTAGTTTGGGTGGGTGCCTCGTGCTGGGTGGGTGAAGCCGGAGTCGGGCCGGCGCTTGTCGGACTTGGTGTCGGTGGGGGTGTTGACGAGGGTGTTCCCGCCGGGCCTGGTCGACGAGGTGGTGGCGGGGTGCGGGCGGACCGAGCGGCGGCACCGGTCGTTGCCGGCTCGGGTGATGGCGTACTTCTCGATCGGGATGGCGTTGCACTCGGAGGGCTCCTACGAGGACGTGCTGGGCCTGTTGACCGACGGCCTGGCCTGGTCCTCGGGTGCCGAGCCGGTGAAGCTGCCGTCGAAGTCGGCGATCTTCCAGGCCCGCGCCCGGCTGGGCGCGGCGCCCGTCGAGGCGCTGTTCCGCCAGGTGGCAGCGCCCCTGGCTGGGCGGGGCGCGGCGGGTTCGTGGCTGGCGGGCCGGCGGCTGGTCGCGGTCGATGGGACCACGCTGGACGTGGCCGACACCGCCGAGAACGCCGAGTTCTTCGGGCGGGCGGGGGTGAACAAGGGCGAGCAGGCGGCGTTCCCCCAGGCCCGGGTCCTGGCCGTGGCGGAGTGCGGCAGCCACGCCATCTTCGACGCCGCCGTGGGCCCCTACACGACCGGGGAGAACACCCTGGCCGGCGAGGTGGTCGACCGGCTCGAGGCAGGGATGTTGGTCCTCGCCGACCGAGGGTTCTGCGGGTACCCGCTGTGGCGGCGGGCGGCAGCCACCGGCGCGGACCTGTTGTGGCGGGCGAAGTCGACCATGAAGCCCCGCCACCTCGAGACCCTCCCTGACGGGACCTGGCTGGGCGAACTGCGCCCCGGCGGCAACGCCGCCCGCACAGCCGAGCCCTTGACCGTCCGCGTGGTCGACTACCACCTCGACGACGGCCGCCCCAACGACACCGCCTACCGGCTGCTCACCACCCTCGTCGACCACAACGAGGCCCCAGCCGAGGACCTCGCGCTCGCCTACGCGCAGCGCTGGGAGGTCGAGTCCGCGTTCGACGAGCTCAAGAGCCACCAACGCGGGCCCCGCACCGTGCTGCGCTCCAAGTCCCCCGACCTCACCCTCCAAGAGATCTGGGGCCACCTGTGCTGCCACTTCGCCATCCGCACCCTCATGTGGGAAGCCGCCGACCACGCCGAGGTCGACCCCGACCGGGTCAGCTTCGTCGCCGCCCTCCGCATCGCACGCCGCTCCATCCCCGCGGCGCGCGGCTTTCCCCCCTCAGCCCGCTGACCACGCCTGGCGCCACGCCCTCACCCTGCTCGCCCGCAGGCTCAACCCCCGCCGCCGACACCGCAGCAACCCCCACGTCATCAAGCGCAAGTACGCCAAATGGCACGTCAAACGCGCCCGCCACGCCCACTGGCCCCAACCCACCGGGCCACCCACCCCCACCCTACTCGCACCTAACTGAACGGTATTGTGGGCTAGCCCTGGGCTAGACACAATGCCGTTCAGTTAGAACTACATCGGCGTGATTCGCGACGGACCGATTTCGCGTCCCACCCGGTCACGTAGCGCTCGTTGAGCCGGTCGACGCTTATCTGAGTGGCATTGGGGCTAGACAAGCACCTCTCCAGGAGGAGCTGAGCGGCACGTCGATGCACGTCGACACCACCGGACTCGTCGACCGGGCGGCCGTCGACGAGGCCGAGTGCCGGGCGCTCATCCGGACGTTTCTCGCCTTCCTGCCCCAGAGCGCCTGGTCCAGGCCCCGACCCGCCGCCTCGTCGGACCCGGTCGACCGGCTCTGCCCCGAACTGGCCGAGCTGGTGCCGAGCAATCTCCGGAGGCCCTATGACATGGAAGCGGGTTGCCGCGTCGGTCGACGACGGCTTCTTCTTCGGGTACAAGCCGACCTTCGCCCGGTCGCTCCTCACCGGGCTGGCTCGCCTCGGCGGTCAGAGCGTCGGCGTCATCGCCAGCCAACCGAGGCACAAGGGCGGCGTCATCGACACCGACGCGTGCCTCAAGGCTCGCTGGTTCGTGTCGATGTGCAACGCCTTCCACGTCCCGCTCGTCTTCCTGCAGGACCGACCGGGCTTCCTGATCGGCACCCAGGCCGAACGCGACCGCATCCTCTACTGGGCGGGCAGCCTGCTGGCCACCGTCCAGCGCGCCCGCGTCCCCACGATCGCAGTGATCCTGCGCAAGAGCCACGGCGCCGCGGTGTGGGCCATGGGCTCACAGGCCGTCGGCGGCGACCTCGCGTCGCCTGGCCCACCGCGATCATGACCGGCACCGGCCCGCGCTCGGCGGTGAACACCATCCACGCCCGGGACCTCGCCGCGGCGGCGGGCCCCGGGGGGTACGGGACGAGCTCGCAGCGCGGTACAGCCGCACCGGCTCGGCCTTCCGCGCCGCGGCCACGTTCGGCATCGACGACGTGATCCACCCCGCCGAGACCCGGCGGTTCGTGGCCGCCGCCCTCGCCATGACCCGCGAGCGGGCGTCGGGCGATCTCGTACCCACGCCGCCGCTGTTTCCCTGACCCCGGCGGTCGCCGGCCGCCGTCACCCGGGCGTCGTCTGGCGCAGGTGCTCCCGCAGCGTGGTCCCGGTGTACTCCCGGCGGAACTGGCCCCGTTCCTGCAGTACCGGGACCACGAGGTCGACGAACTCCGCTACCGCCCCGTGGGCGTGGTAGGCCGAGAGCATGAAGCCGTCACCGCCGGCAGTGGCCAGATAGGCCTCGAGCCAGTCGGCCACCTGTTCCGCCGTGCCGGCCACCTGGGGAAGGCCGACGCTGCGGCCGTGCCAGATGGCGACCTCGGCCAGGGTCGGGGCGGGCCGGTCGCCGGACTCGTACATGGCGAGGATGCCGTGTGACCCTCCCGCCTCGAAATGGGGCAGCGGCGCGTCCGGGTCGTCTTGGGAGAAGTCACGCCCGAGATGGCCGGAAAGGATCGTGAGGCCGCCCTCGAGGGGGACGAGCTCGTTGTGCTCCTCGAGGCGTTCCCGGGCCAGCGACTCCGTCGGGGCGACGAAGGGCTGCAGGCCGAAAAGGACCTTGCAGCTGTCGGGATCGCGACCCGAGTCGACGACCTCGCTCTTGACGCGGTCGTAGTAGACGGCCGCGTCCGACGCGTCGCGCCCGATGGCGAAGATCGCCTCGGCGTGTCGCCCGGCGAACGCCCGGCCCCGTTCGGACGCCCCCGCCTGGATGATCGCCGGACCGGTCTGGGGCGATCGCGTCACGTTGAGCGGCCCGCGGGACCGGAAGTACTCCCCGGCGTGATCGATCGGGTGCACCCGGGACGGATCGGCGAAGACGCCGGCGTCGACGTCTTCCACGACGGCGTCGGGCTCCCAGCTGCGCCACAGCCCCCGGCACACGTCGAGGAACTCGTCGGCCCGGTCGTAGCGCCCGTCGTGACCGCGGACCTCGTCGTAGCCCACCAACGTTTCGTGGCGGTTGGCCGTGGTCACCACGTTCCAACCGATCCGGCCCGCCGTCATGTGATCCAACGTGGCGAACAGCCTGGCCACGTAGTACGGGTGTTGTTGGCTCACCGAGAACGTGACGCCGAGCCCGAGCCGGGACGTCCTGGCACCGAGCCAGGCAGCAAGGGGAACCGGGTCGTGGGTCGGCGTCTGCACCGCCCGCCGCACCGCCGGCGCGAAGGAGCCCTGGTAAAGGTCGAGCAGGATGTTGAAGTCGGCGAAGAAGAGCATGTCGAGCTTGCCCCGCTCGCAGGTCGCCGCGATCGACTCGTAGAGCTGGGGCCGGTCCCAGCGGTAGGGCCGCTCGGTTCGCGGGTGGCGCCACGTGGCCAGGCTGTGGTCGGTGGGGCCGTGAATGGCGAACTGCGCCAGATGCATCAAGGCCGACATCGGCATCGCACCCCGTCGAATCAGCGTCGAATCAGCGTCGAATCAGAACGGCCGGGCCGACCCCGCCTGACTGCGATGCATCGTTCGCCGCGTGTCCGCGGGCCACCCCTCCCGCCAGTGGTTGACGCAGCGGTTGTCCCACATCACGACATCGTGGGGCGACCAGGCGTGGTGGTACGAGAACCGCTCGCTGTTGGCGTGGGTCTTCAGCCGCTTGGCCAGCCGTTTGCCGTCGGCTTCGTCCCCGACGCCCTCGACCCGCACGGTGAAGGCGGTCGACACCCACAGCGCCTTGCGGCGCGTCACCGGATGGGTGCGCACCACCGGGTGGCGGACCGGGGACTCGAGGCTCAGCCCGTCCCTGCTCACCGAGGCCTTCGCCGATTGCATGCCGACCCCGTAGGCGGTGGCCTGGGTGCTGGCCGGCATCCACCTCAGGCCCTCGATCAGCGCCTTTGTTTCGTCGTCGAGCTCGTCGTAGGCCTGGTACAGGTTGGCCCAGTAGGTGTTGCCACCCACCGAGCCCGGGACGACCTCGATGGCGTGCAGGATCGTGTAATTCGGTGTCACCTGGTAGTCCTGCACGTCGCTGTGGGGCACGAGGTCGCCGCCGCTGTCGACGTCGGCGGCGGGCACGTCGCCCTCGTCGTGGGCTTGGCTCCCCAGGATCTGCACCGGCGTCCGGCCGACCATGGCCATGTTGTCCACCCCGGTGTCGCGGAAGAAGGGCCGGCCGAACCACTCGGTGACCTCGCTCTGGCGCTGCGGGGTGAGGCGGTCCTGGCCGCGCAGGATCATCATGCCGGCGTGGTCGAGAACGGCGAGCAACCCACCGATGACCTCGCCGGGCAGGTCGTCGGCCAGGTCGACGCCGTGCACGATCGCACCGAGGCTGCCCCCGGTGGGAGTGACCTCCATCTGGTCGGGAAGGGCAAGGTCGGCGACCCGCACGCCGCTCATCAAGGTGTCGGACCCGGTCGCGAGCGTCGCACTCACGAGCACCACCTCCGTTGGATTGCGAGCCCGGCTGCGAGCGAGCCCTCGGCCGGCGGTTAGCATAGTGGCAATTCCGGTCGCACATGCCCGGACGTCCGCGCCGCTGGGTGCGCCCCGAGCTGACCCCGGGCGACGAGCCGCCTACCGGCTCGCTCCGTGCCCTACGTGATGAACTGGACGAGCTCGTCGCGGTCGGCCTGCCCGAGGAGAGCGACCTCCCAGGTCAGGTAGTCCTGCATGTGCTGGCGGGCGACGGCCTCGTCGTCGGCGTCGTAGGGCAGGTACCAGACGTCATCGGTCTCCGTGGTGGGCCGGGTGAGTCCCGACTCGAGCGGGTGCCCGGCTGCGGTCCATGCCCCGGTCCCTCCGCCCAGCACCCTGGTCCCCGGCCAGCGGCGCTCGGCGTCCGGCCAGGCCAGCCTGGCCAGTTCGCCGTCGGGTGAGGTGAGGACGACCGGTGCGACCACCCCGGTGACCTGGTCGAAGCGGGCGCGCACCGCCCACCAGGCGCCCGGGATGTGGCCCCGCCGGTAGCGCAGTGAATCGGCCAGGTCGAGCACCGCCGCGCGGTCTCCCCGGGCCGCCAGGTCGGCCGCGTCGATGGTCGGCGTGT
>WHTX01000302.1 GCA_009377505.1 Acidimicrobiia bacterium | reverse complement strand
GGTAGAGCGCCCTGGCCCCGTCCGGTGGGCCTGGCGGTGCCGGCTCGTCGCTCAGGCGACGCCGGGGTACTCGTCGAGCATGTTCTCCCGGGCCACGACGACGCGGTTGCGGCCCCGGTCCTTGGCCAGGGCGACGGCCGCGTCCGCCGCCACCAACAGCTCGTCGAGGGAGCGGCCGAGGCTCGACTCGACGACACCGTAGCTGCAGGTCAAGGGCGGTAGGCCCGAGGCGGTGAGGGTGAGGGACAGGTGCTCGCGCAGCCGTTCGAGGGCCCGCTGGCACTCGCCGGCGGAGGTCTCGGGCAGCACGACGAGCAGCTCGTCTTCACCGAAGCGGCCGACGAGGTCGTCGGGGCGGAGGATCTCGCGTGCCGCGGTGGCCACGGTGCGCAGCGCCCGTTCCGCCGTCTCGTGCCCGAAGGTGGTGGCGTAGTCCTCGAAGCCGTCGGCGTCGCACTGGGCGAGGGAGAAGGGGACCAAGCTGCGGGCGAGCTCGAGGGCGCGGGCCTCGATGGAGGGCCGGTCGAGGGCGCCGGTGGCCCGGTCGAGGGTGGCCGGGGCGGGGGCGTCGAGGGCGCGCAGGAGGGCGAGGCGCGTGCCGAGCCGGCCGCCGAGCGCCTCGAGCTGGGCGACGGCGAGGGACGAGGGCGGCGTGCCGACGAGCCCCGTCCGGTGGAGCACGCCGATGGCGTCGCCGAGCACGACGAGGGGGACGCAGGCGGCCGAGCACGGGCCCGCCTCCCGGTCGCGCAGGTTGGGGCAGGCGTCGAAGGCGTCGGCGTCGTCGTAGACCTGGGTGCGGCCGGTGCGCAGCGCCTCGCAGCCACCCGTCGCCGCCGCGGGGCAGCCGGGTCCTTCGCCTTCGGGCCCGACCTCGATGACCTGGGAGAACTTGCCGGTGCGAGGGTGGGCGAGCAGCAGCTCGGTAGGGGCGGGGATGCCGGCGCCGCCGAGCTCGGCGGCTTGCATGGCGCGGCCGGCCACCTCGAGCACGGCGTCGATGCTCGTCGCCGGGCCGAGGGCACGCTCGAGGCGGTCCTCGAAGGCCACCCGGGCGATGGCCTCGAGGGCGAGCGGGCTGAGGGTGGGCGCGCTGCGGGCGAGGAGCGAGGGCGGGGTCTCGGACGGGCCGGCCATGAGGGGTTTATCGGGCCCTGGCGCCCCGACCTTGACCTCTACCCTTGGGCCCGTGGTGACAGATCTCGGCCTGAAGCTGTTCGACACGGCGCGCGGCGCGGTGTTCCCCGTCGAGCTGCGGGAGCGGGGCAAGGTGTCCATGTACGTCTGCGGGCCCACGGTGTACGGCCCGCCCCACCTCGGCCACGGCCGCTTCGCGCTCGTCTTCGACGTGCTGCGGCGTTACCTGGAGTGGCGGGGCCTCGAGGTCACCTACGTCTCCAACATCACCGACATCGACGACAAGATCATCGAGCGGGGGCAGCAGGAGGGGCGGGACCCGGCCAAGATCGCCCAACGTTGCGAGGCGGTGTGGTGGGACGCCATGGACCGCGTCAACGTGAAGCGGCCGACCCACGACCCCCACGCCACCGCCTACGTGGAGGGCATGGTCGCCCTCGTCGAGGAGCTGGTGGCGACGGGCAAGGCCTACGAGACGAGCGACGGCGTCTACCTCGACGCTGGCTCTGTGCCCGGCTACGGGCTGCTGGCCCGCCAGGACCTCGACTCGCTGCGGGCCGGGGCCCGGGTGGAGTCCACGGGCGAGAAGCGCTCGCCCGTCGACTTCGTGCTCTGGAAGAAGGCCAAGCCTGGCGAGCCCACGTGGCCCTCGCCCTGGGGCCCGGGCCGGCCGGGCTGGCACACCGAGTGCGTGGTCATGTCCCTCGACCTGTTGGGGGACGGCTTCGACCTGCACGGGGGCGGCCAGGACCTGGCCTTCCCCCACCACGAGAACGAGCGTGCCCAGGCCGTGGCGAGCGGGAGGCGCTTCGCCAACCACTGGGTGCACAACGGCTTCGTCGAGGTGGGCGGGGAGAAGATGTCCAAGTCGCTCGGCAACTTCACGAATCTCTTGGACCTCACCGACCGCCACGACGCCCGGGCCTACCGCCTGTTGGTGCTGCGCTCCCACTACCGCTCGCCCGTCGAGGTCACCCAGGCGACGATCGAGGACGCCACGCGCCAGCTCGACCGGATGGACGCCTTCGCCCGGCGGACGCGTGAGCTGGTGGTCGGCGCGGCGCCCGACGAGGCGGCGCTGGCCCAGTTCCGCACGCTGATGGACGAGGACCTGAACACGCCCGGCGTGGTCGACCTGGTCTCCCGCCTGGTACGACAGGCCAACACCTCGCTCGACGTGGAGGACGAGGTGACGGCGGCGCCGCTCGCCGCTGCGGTACGCGAGGTGCTGGGGGCGGTGGGGTTGGAGCTGCACGAAGGCGACTCGGCCGGACCGCCCGAGGAGGTGCTCGCCCTGGTCGAGCGGCGCGCCGCGGCCAAGGCGGCTCGGGACTTCGCCACGGCCGACCGGGCACGGGAGGAGATCCGGGCGCTCGGCTGGATCGTGGAGGACACGGCCAAGGGCGCGACGCTGCGGCGGGGCTGAGGTCCGGGGCGGCCGGCCGCTCTCGGGCCGCCGTGCCGCAGTTGCGCACGTGGGCGTTTCTCCGGTGGCGAAACGATCGGGTGAGGGCAGGGCGGGGAGAGCGGGCCGCTGATGTGCTCGGCGGTTCTGCCCCTTCGGGCACGTGGGCGTTTCTCCGGTGGCGAAACGAGCGGGCGTAGCGGCGGCCGAAACCCGGCGGGGCCAGCTCTCGACGGCCTGGGTGCCGGTTCCCGGTGCCGCGACTCGCGAGATGGTGGAGCGCACAAGCATCGCCCGCCTCGTGAGCCCACCCTCAGGCGTAGGAGGGGGCACGACAGCCTTCAGCCGTAGTGGTAGCGGGCTTGGAGGATCACGATGTCGTCGCCGTCGACGCGGTAGACGAGCCGGTGCTCTTGGTCGATGCGGCGCGACCAGGCGCCCGCCAGGGCGTGGCGCAACTGCTCGGGCTTGCCGATCCCCTCGAAGGGGTCCCGGGAGATGTCGTCGAGCAGGCGGTTGGTGCGCCGCAGCGTGGCCCGGTCGATGGCCTGCCAGTGCAAGTAGTCCTCCCACCCGTGGGGGGTGAAGACGAACCTCACCGGGCGAGGTCGTGCTCCTGCACAGTGCCGGAGCGAGCTTGGTCGAGGCTCTCGAGCAGCCGGCGCACGTTGGCGGGCGAACGCAAGAGGTAGGCCGTCTCCTCGAGAGCCCGGTAATCGTCGATGGAGATGAGCACGGCGTCACCCCGTTTCGATGTGATCTCGACCGGGGTGCGGTCCTGGTTGACCTGCTCGATCAATGGAAACAGGTTCTTGCGGGCCTCGCTCGCCGTGATCGCCATCGGGGATCTCCTCCATTGGTACGGGATATGGTACCATGCTCGGCCACCGCCGTCGCCCAGCGGGCGGCCCGCCGCTACGGCCGGACGGCCTGGAGGAAGAGGTTCTGCTCGGCGCGCCCGACGGGGCCGAGCCGGTCGTGGAGCGCCATCTCCGCCAGCCCGGTGCCGCGGTCGGGGTCGGCCCGGGTCACGGCGTCGATGCCGATCCACTCGCCTTCGGGTTGGCGCCACAGCGACACGAGGAGGTCGGCGTTGATGAAGCTCACCGCGTCCGGGGGCATGAGCGAGCTGGCGGCGTTGCCGAAGTCGGCGCAGCCCATCACCCGCATCAAGGGGCTGGTCGGGGTGCCGGCGATGACAGGGTGGCGGAGCCGGCCCCAGACCTGGCCCGGCCCGCTCACGTTCGGCAGGCCCCGCACGAAGCGGAGGTCGACCCCCCGGTCGTGGAACCCGGGCACGACGTCGTCGCCGGGTCGAGCGTAGGTCTGGCCGTCCTCGGGGGAGCCGTTGAAGGCCTGGTCGCCGGGGGCGCCTCTCGACCATGGGTCGACCTCGGGAGGGAGGGCCAAGGGCTCGCCCCGAAGGCGGAGGGCGCTGGCCCGGGCCACCTCGACCTCGCCGGCGAAGAGCGAGGCGTCGACCCAGTCGACCTTGCGGCCGGGGCGGGCGAGGCGGACCTCGGCCCGCAGGGGGGCCAAGGGGACCGGGCGGAGCAGGTCGACGGTGATGCGGGCCACCCGCAAGGAGCCGGGCGAGGCGCCGCTACAGGTCTCGCAGAGGTGGGCGAGCAGGGCGCCGGTCGGCCCGCCGTGCAGCACCCCCACCGCCCATGGCCCGTTGGCCAGGGGAGTGGGGACGAACAGTTCGCCGTCGGGCTCGAAGCAGGCCGTGGGTTCGCACACGACGGTCGAGCGTAATGCGACGGCGCCGGCCGGCTCCCATGAAGTTACCCATGGGTAATGTGGGCGGGCACGTCATCAGCGACTCCCGGAGGTGCGCCGTGGCCGAGTTCTCCGCCTCGCTCTCGACGAGGACCAGTCCCAGCTCCAGTCGTGGGTGCACGACTTCGCCGAGCGGGTGGTCCGGCCGGCGGCGCAGGAGTGGGACGAACGGGAGGAAACGCCCTGGCCGGTGCTGCAGGAGGCGGCGAAGATCGGCTTGTACTCGCTCGACTTCATGGCCAACGCCGGGCTCGACCGCACGGGCCAGACGTTCCCCGTGGTGCTCGAAGAGCTGTTCTGGGGCGATGCCGGCATCGGGCTGTCGATCGTGGGGTCCGTGCTGGGCGTGGCGGCGATCACGGGGCAGGGGACGCCCGAGCAGCTGGGGGAGTGGCTGCCGCCTGCTTCGGCACCCCGGACGATGTGAAGCTCGCGGCCTTCTGCGTGTCCGAGCCTGATGCGGGCTCCGACGTGTCGTCGCTGCGCACGACGGCCCGCTACGACGAGGCCACGGACGAGTGGGTGCTGAACGGGACCAAGACGTGGATCACCAACGGCGGGATCGCCGGTGTGCACGTGGTGGTGGCGGCTGTCGACCGGGAGCTGGGGGCGAAGGGCCAGGCCAGCTTCGTGGTGCCCCCGGGGACGAAGGGGCTCAGCCAGGGGGCGAAGTTCCACAAGATGGGCATCCGGGCCAGCCACACGGCCGAGGTGCTGTTGGACGAGGTGCGGGTGCCGGGCCGGTGCCTGCTGGGCGGCAAGGAGAAGCTCGACGAGCGGTTGGCCCGGGTGCGAGGCGGGGGGCACGCGAGGTCCCAGGCGGCGATGAAGACTTTCGAGACGACGAGGCCGTCTGTGGGGGCCCAGGCCATCGGGATCGCCCGGGCGGCGTACGAGTACGCGCTCGGCTACGGCAAGGAGCGGCGCCAGTTCGGGCGGCCGATCGTCGAGAACCAGGGCGTGGCCTTCCTGCTGGCCGACGTGGCCACCGAGATCGAGGCGGCCCGGTGGCTGGTGCGCCGGGCGGCGTGGCTCGGGGCGCAGGGCCAGGCGACGAGGGCCGAGGGGTTGATGGCCAAGCTCAAGGCGGGGCGGGTGGCGGTGTGGGCCACCGAGCGGGCCGTCCAGGTGCTGGGCGGGGCCGGGTACGTACACGATCACCCCGTCGAGCGCTGGTACCGCGACGCCAAGATCTACGACATCTTCGAAGGCACCGAGCAGATCCAGCAGCTGGTCATCGCCAGGGCCATCTCAGGGATGCGGATCGAATAGCTCTAGCTGGCCTTCAACCATGGACGCTGGCCTGGGAGGCCGAGCCGGTCGGGGCGTCGCTGAACGTCGCGATGGCCGAGCGAGCGGCGTTGTGGGCGACCTCGGTGAGCAGCCCGGGAGCGGCGCTGTGGTCGGTTGCGAGGGCGACGGAACGGGTGCGGAGCACTGCGGGACGGTCGGGCCAGCCGGTGCCGGGGAGGTCGACGGCTCCGGTCTCGTTCGACAGCTCGTAGGCCCGCTTCCAGTCCACGTCGTCGGCCCAACCATGGGCAGTGGAATCGAGCAGTTCGTGGACGCGTGCGAGCACGGCGGTGAAGGGCTCGCCGGGCGCGAGCGCTGCCGCGATCTGGATCAGGTGATGGCCTTCCGGCGCGAGCGTCGGGTCGGCTTCGCTGTAGCGCGCGGCGTAGATGCGCTGGTCGAGGTCGAACACGCGGAACCAGCCGACCGACGCCGCCGGGCGCAGTCCGAGGTCGAAGAGCGCGACGCGGGTGCCGGGCCAGTCGAGATCTGGGTCACCCATGAGGCGGCGGGCGGTGGACAGCGTGGTGGCGAGGATGGTGGGCCCGTCGGGAACCGAGCGGACGCGGGCGCCGCGTCGCAGCTCGACACCGAGGTCGATGGCCCGGGCGGCGAGCGTGTCGATCATGGGGGCCCAGCCGCCCTCGACGTACCGCACGTGTCGGCCGCCGCGGCGAAGGCGGTCGTGGACGAACGCGGCCGATAGCCGGCCGGGGTCGTGGTCGTAGGTCACGATGAACGTGAGCCCGATGAGGGCTTCGACGAGCTGCGGATCGTCGATGTGGCGGCTCAGCCAGGCGCGGTAGCTGGCGTCGACCGGCGCGGTGGCGGGTAGGGCGGCGATCACCTCGCCGAGCACGGCAGGTCGAGGTTGCAGTCGGCCT
>WHTX01000301.1 GCA_009377505.1 Acidimicrobiia bacterium | reverse complement strand
CTGCCCGCGCCGGCCTGTCGCAGCTCGACCCCGAGGATCGAGCTCCAGACGTCGCGCACCAGGAGGGCCACGTCCTCGTCGTTCACGTACATACCTGTTCCTGACCTGTTTCCTGACCTGTTCCAGTCACTTCATCGCGTGGTGGAGCGGTACCAGGCGGTCCGGCCCCGGGGGACGCGCTCGAACGTGTCGTCGAGCGTGAGGGTGGTCTCTGAGCCACCGAGCAGCAGGTAGCCGCCAGGCCGGAGCGCCCGGCGCACCTGGCGGAGGATGCCCCGCTTCGTCTCGAGGTCGAAGTAGATGAGGACGTTGCGCAGGAACAGCAGGTCGACCGGTGCCGTCGCCGGCCACGGCACGGACAGGTTGTGGCGCTCGAAGGTGACCATCCGCCGGATCTCGGGGCTGATCTCCCACTGGGCGCCGGCGCGACGGAACCACTTGACGAGCAGCGCCGCCGGCAGCCCCCGGTTGACCTCGAGCTGGGTGAACCGGCCGGCCTCGGCCTTGGCGAGCACGGTCGGCGAGAGGTCGGTGGCCCGGATGCGCACGTCCCACGAGGCCAGCTCGGGGAAGTGCTGCCTGACGACGAGGGCCACGGTGTAGGGCTCCTGGCCCGTCGAGGCGGCCGCGCACCAGATCTGGATGCGCCGCGTGGCGGCGTTGCGCTCGACGAGCTCGGGCAGGATGTCGGCCCGGAGGCTCTCGAAGGGGTGGACGTCCCGGAAGAAGGAGGTCTCGTTGGTGGTCATGGCATCCACGACCTGCTCCTGGAGGCCCATCGAGCCCGGCCGTCGCAGCATGCCGACCAGCTCGCCCACGCTCGACAGCCCGGCGGTGCGGGCGAGGGGCTCGAGACGGCTCAGGGCCAGGTACTCCTTGCCGGGCTCGAGCACGATGGCCGAGCGCTCGCGCACGAGGCGGCAGATGTAGGCGAAGTCGGGGGCGGCGAGGCTGGTCATGTTCGCCCCGAGGCGTGGCCGTGGTCGACCGGCGCCACGACCGGCGCCACGACCGGAGCCACGGTGGGGGCCGCCACCGGCATTGCGGCCGGGGCGGCGGTACGGCCGACGGCGACCCGGCGGATGATCTCGCCCGCCATGGCACCGAGGGGCACGACAGCGTGGGCGAGCCCCGCCCGGACGACCTCGCCGGGCATCCCCCACACCACGCTCGTCCCCTCGTCCTGGGCGATGACCTGCCCGCCGGCCCGCACGACGGCCTCACTGCCGCGCAGGCCGTCGCTGCCCATGCCGGTCAGCACCACGGCGAGCACGCGGGCGCCGTAGACCTCCACGACGGAGCGGAAGAGGGGGTCGACGGCCGGGCGGCAGGAGCACTCGGGCGGCTCGTCGTTGAGCTGGAGCTGCACGGCGGTGCCGCGGCGGCCGACCACCATGTGGCGCCCACCAGGGGCGATGAAGGCATGGCCGCGCTCGACCGGGGCGCCGGCCGTGCCCTCGCCGACGCACAGGCCGCTGGCGCCGTCGAGGCGCTCGGCGAGGAGTCGGGTGAAGGTGGCCGGCATGTGCTGGACGATCACCACCGGCACGGGGAGGTCGGCGGGCAGTGCGGGTACGAGGGCGCCCAGGGCGTTGGGGCCCCCGGTGGAGACGCCGATGGCCACGACGTCGACCCTGCCGGCCACGCCGGAGCGCAGCGCGGCGCGGGCCGCGGCGGGCCGGGACAGGGCCGACGCCAGGGCCGTCGTGCGGCCGCACAGGGCCCGGATCTTCGGCACGAGCTGGGTGCGGGCGATCTCGACGGCGGCGGCCACCGAGGCGGCGCCGCTCGGCTTCGTCACGTAGTCCCGGGCGCCCTGGGCCAGCGCGTCGAGCGTCGCCGAGGCGCCCCGCTCGGTGAGCGTGCTGAACATGATGACCGGCAGCGCCGGGTGTTGCCGGCGTATCTCGGCCAGGGCCTCGAGACCGTCCATCTCGGGCATCTCGATGTCGAGGGTGACGACGTCGGGCCGGAGCTGGGCGATCTTCTGGAGGGCGATGCGCCCGTTGGCGGCGATGCCGGCGACCTCGATGTCGTCGTCGGTGGACAGCGCGTCGGACACCAGGCGGCGGACCACGGCGGAGTCGTCCACGACGAGCACGCGGATGGGGGCCATCAGTTGGCTCCGAGCCCGACGAGCTCCAGCTTCTCCACCAGGCCTTCGCCGGTGAGGGGCTTGATGGCGTACTCGTCCGCCCCGGCCATGAGCGCCCGGGCGATGTGGGCGGGCTCGCTCTCGGAGGTCACCATCACGATCACCACCCGTTCGTAGGCGCTCTGGGACCGGACGGCCTTGATGAACTCGAGGCCGTCCATCTCGGGCATGTTCCAGTCCACGAGCACCAGGTCGACGGGGCCCACCTCGACCAGGCGGTCGAGCCCCTCACGACCGTTGCCGGCCTCGTGGATGGCGAAGTCGCGTCGGACGAGCAGGCGCTTGAGCAGGGCACGGATGGCGCGGGAGTCGTCGACGACGAGGGCGGTGCGGGACATGGTGGCAGGGTCTCCTGAGCGGGGCCCGCCCGGGCCCCCGCTGGGGGGCCCGGGCCAGGTCGGGTCAGACGTGGGCCGGACGGGTCGAGGGCGCGTCGGCCCGGGGGCGCTCGGCGCGGGACGCCGGGCGGCCGGCGGGCCAGTCGGCGCCGGGCCGGTCAGCGCCGGGACGGCCGGCAGCGGCCCCCTCGGAGCGGAGGGCGCCGTGCTCCACCACGAACTGGCTCACGAGGTACTTGAGCTCCTCGGACATGCGGGCCAGCTCGCTCGCCCCGGCCAGGCTGGAGCTAGCGCCAACGGAGGTCTGCTGCGCCGTCCCGGCGATGCCCGAGACACTGGCGGCGATCTCGGTGGACCCGCCGGCGGCCTCGCTGACCGAGCGGATGATCTCGTTGGTCGTCGCCGTCTGCTCCTCGACCGCCGAGGCGATCGTGGACTGGATCCCGTTGATCTGGTTGATGACCGCGGTGATCTCGGCGATGGCGTCGACCGCCGCCCGGGCGTCGTCCTGGATGGCCACGATCTTGCCGCCGATCTCGTCGGTGGCCCGTGCCGTCTCCTTGGCCAGTTCCTTCACCTCGTTGGCCACGACGGCGAAGCCCTTGCCGGCCTCGCCCGCCCGGGCCGCCTCGATGGTGGCGTTCAGCGCCAGCAGGTTCGTCTGCTCGGCGATGGAGGTGATGACCTTGATGACCTCGCCGATCTCGGCCGAGCTGTCACCGAGCTTGGTCACCGTGGCGTTCGTGGACTCGGCCACGGTCACCGCCGTCGTGGCCACCCGGGCGGCGTCGTTGGCCGACCCGGCGATCTCCTTGATCGACGCGCCCATCTCCTCGGCGGCGGTGGCCACCGTCTGCACGTTGGAGGACACCTGCTCGGCCGCGGCAGACACGCCGATCGCCTGGGCGGACGTCGACTCGGCCGAGGCGCCCATCTGCTGGGCGACGGCGGAGAGCTCCTCGGAGGACGAGGCCAGCGACGTCGAGTTCTCCCCGATGGCACGGACCACGGACGAGGTCTTCTCGAGCATCCGGTTCAGCGAGTCGGCCATGCGGCCCACCTCGTCCTTCGTCGCCACCTCGAGGCGTTGCGTGAGGTCGCCGTGGGCCACCCTGTCGAGGGTGTCCTGGGCCGCTTTCAGCGGGCTGGCGATGGCCCGGGACACGAGGAAGCCGAGCCCGAGGGCGACGCCGAGCCCGACGATGATGAAGCCCAGCAGCGTGGTGCGGGCGCTCGACGCCGCATCCTCGGCCTCCTGGGCCCCGGCACCGGCCTCGGCCGTCTCGTCGGTGATGAGCTGGGCGAGCTGGCTCTGGTACGCGGTGATGGAGGTCGTGAACGCCTCGCCCTGGGTCAGCTCGGCGAAGCCCGCCAGGTCGCCGGCGAGGATCATGGGAATGCCCTCGTCCACGAGCAGCGTGCGGAAGCTCTCGAAGGAAGTGCGGACCTCCGCGACCTGGGCTTCCTTGCCCGTCAGGTCGGTGGCGACTTAGGCGTCGAACGCCTGGTCGGCCGCCTGCCACTCGCTGTCGAGCATGGCCTGGGCCTCGGCGCGCGCCTCGGGCGTCGGCGCCATCATCATCGTCTGGAGGTAGATGTAGCCCGTGGCGAGGTGGCTGTTGGCCTCGCTGAGGCTCTGGTACGGCGAGAAGGACTTGTCGTAGAGGTCCTGCGCCGTGCCCGACACCCGGTCCAACCGGGTCATGCCGATGCCGCCGATGACGGCGGAGATGGCGGCGACCGCCAGCGCGAGGACGACGATCTTGGTCCTGACGCTCTTGATGTTGTTGAAGATCTTCATGGTCCTCTCGAGACGGGCTGTACTGCGGGGCGGCGACGACGGGCGTGGGGCGAGAAACGTGGCAGGGAGGTCGGGGGCGAGGGAGGTCGGGGGCGGGGAGTGCGCGCGGGGCCTGCTCTCGGGGCGTGCCGAGGACAGGGCAGCGTCAGACGGGGGACAGGGTCATCACCCTCTCCGTGTCGAGGACGAGCAGGAGCCGGCCCTCGAGCTTGTAGGCGCCGCGGATCAGCGACCGGGCCACGCCCTCGAGCGTCTCGGGCGGCCGCTCGAACGTCTCGTCGTCGACCTCGAGCACGTCGCCGATCTCGTCGACGAGCAGGCTGACCGAGGAGTCCTCCGTGCGGACCACCACGTTCATGGGCAGGCGGTCCGCGGACCGGTCGGGCAGGGCCAGGCGCCGGCGGAGGTCGATGGCGGTGACGATCTGGCCCCGCAGGTTGATGAGGCCGCTGATCTCGGGGGGAGCCAGGGGCACGGGCGTCATCTCCTGGTGGCGGATGACCTCCTGCACCGTGACGACCTCGATCCCGAAGAAGTGGTCGGCCACCGAGAACGTGGTGAACTGCTGGGACGCCATGGTCGCTCCGATCACCAGGCCGCAGTGCTCTGCAGCGTGGACTCGTTGACGCCCGCGGCGCTGAGCACGGCGGGGAGGTCGATCACCTCGGTCACCCGGCCGTGCACCACCACGGAGCCGAGCACGCCCGGGCGCGACGCCGGGGCGAGCTCGAGCCGCTCCTCGACGATGTCCTGGATGCGCTCCACGACGAGGCCGACCCGGCGCTCGCCCAGGCGGTGCACCACCACCTGGAGGGTGCCGCTCGGCCGGTCGGGCTCGTGGCGCAGGGAGAGGCGGCGCTCGGGCAGGACGGCGGAGACGTGCACGAGGGGCATGATCTCGCCGCGGTACTGGACGACCTGCTGGTCCCCGGTCTGCTCGGCGGCGTCGAGGGGGAACTCCTCGAGGCGGTCGACGGCGGCGAGGGGGATGGCCATGCGGCCGTCGTCCGGGGTGGCGAAGAGCAGGAGCGTCTCCCGGTCGGCCGCCGCCTCCACGGCCCGCGACGAGCTGTCCAGCGCAGCGCGCTCGGACTCGGGGCCGACCACGTGGGCCCGTTGCGCGAGGCCCATGACGTCGAGGATCAGGCCCACCCGCCCGTCGCCCATGATGGTGGCGCCCGCGAACGTGGAGATGCCCTTGAGATGGTGGCCCAGCGGCTTGACCACGATCTCCGCGCTGTCCCGCACGCCGTCCACGACCAGGCCGAACTGGCGGTCGTCGGCCTGGAGCACGACGATGTTGACGGCGCCGTCCTCCTCGGGCGTGGCGAGCTCCAGCTCGCGGTGGAGGTGGACGAGGGGCAGCAGGCGGCCGCGCAGCCGGTAGACCGGCGCGCCGTGGATCAACTCCACCGCGTCGCGGGCGTCGCGGCCCTCGAGGCGGACGAGCTCGAGCAGGCTGACCTGGGGGATGGCGTAGCGCTGGGCGCTGGCGGTCACGATGAGCGCGGGGATGATGGCCAGGGTGAGCGGGATCTTGATCCGCAGCAGCGTCCCCTCGCCGGGCTGGCTCTGGACGTCGACGGTGCCGCCGATCTTCTCGATGTTCGTGCGCACCACGTCCATGCCGACCCCGCGGCCCGACACGTTGGTGACCGCCGCCGCCGTGGAGAATCCGGGGGCGAAGATGAGGTCGAGCAGCTCGCGCTCGACCAGGGAGGCGGCCCGCCCGGCGCTCACCACCCCTTTGGCCACGGCCTTCTCGCGGATGACCTCGGGGTCGATGCCGGCGCCGTCGTCGGCGATCTCGATGTTGACCTGGCCGCCCTCGTGGAACGCTCGGATGAGGAGGCGGCCCTCGGCCCGCTTGCCCACCGCGGCCCGGTCCTCGGGCGACTCGATCCCGTGGTCGACAGCGTTGCGCACGAGGTGGGTGAGGGGGTCCTTGATCGCCTCGATGATCGTCTTGTCGAGCTCGGTGTCCTCGCCCTCCATCTCGAGGCGCACCCGCTTGTCGCAGGACACGGCGAGGTCGCGCACGACGCGGGGCAGCTTCGACCAGAGGTTGCCGATGGGCTGCATCCGGGTCTTCATCGCCCCTTCCTGCAGCTCGGTGGTGATGAGGTTGAGCCGCTGAGAGACGGCGGCGAGGGTTCCGTCCTGCTGGGCGGCCACGAGCTGGACGATCTGGTTGCGGGCCAGCACGAGCTCGCCGACGAGGG
>WHTX01000300.1:5754-6543 GCA_009377505.1 Acidimicrobiia bacterium | reverse complement strand
TCCAACCGGCTGCCCGTGCACGTGCCGCCCACCGAGGAGGACGACCTCCTCGTCGAGCTGAAGGAGAGCGTCAAGGACGAGCTCCTCGCCCGGCTGGGCCACCGCCTCTACGACCGGAACACGACCGAGGAAGAGCTGGAGCGCACCGTCGTCACCGAGATCGGCGGGCTGCTCGAGGGCCTCGAGCACCGGCTCCTGCCCGAGGAGCGCCAGCGCCTCGCCCGGGAGATCGCCGACGAGGTCCTGCGCCACGGCCCCATCGAGCCCTTCCTCGAGGACCCGACGGTCAGCGAGATCATGGTCAACGGCCTGCGGCCGATCTGGATCGAGCGCAACGGCAAGCTGCTGCGCACCGAAGCCCGCTTCTCCAGCGAGGCCCAGATGCGCCAGGTCATCGACCGCATCGTGTCCCGGGTGGGCCGTCGCCTGGACGAGTCCTCGCCCATGGTGGACGCCCGCCTGCCCGACGGCTCCCGCATCAACGCCATCGTCCCGCCCCTCTCCGTGGACGGCCCCGCGCTCACCGTGCGCAAGTTCACGGCCCGGGCGTTCACGCCGGCCGACCTCGTGCGGCACCGCACCGCCTCGCCCGAAGTGCTGGGCCTGCTCGCCGCGTGTGTCCGGGGCCAGCTCAACGTGCTGGTCACCGGGGGCACGGGCACGGGCAAGACCACGCTCTTGAACGTGCTGTCGGGTTTCATCCCGGACGACGAGCGCATCGTGACCATCGAGGACAGCTGCGAGCTCGTGCTGCGCCACGAGAACCTGGTGCGCCTCGAGAGCCGCCCG
>WHTX01000300.1:0-5744 GCA_009377505.1 Acidimicrobiia bacterium | reverse complement strand
CAACGCCCTGCGCATGCGGCCGACCGCATCGTCGTGGGCGAGGTCCGCGGTGGTGAGGCGCTCGACATGTTGCAGGCCATGAACACGGGCCACGACGGCTCGCTGTCCACCCTGCACGCCAACAGCCCTCGTGACGCCCTCTCCCGGGTGGAGACGATGGTGCTCATGGCCGGCATCGAGCTGCCCTCACGGGCCATCCGCGAGCAGCTCTCGTCGGCCGTGGACCTCATCGTGCACCTGACCCGCCTCAAGGACGGCACGCGGCGCGTCAGCCACATCGTCGAGGTCGAGGGCATGGAGGGCGACGTGATCACCCTCTCCGACCTCTTCGTGCTCGACCAGCACCCGGGCCAGGACGCGGAGGGGTTCATCTCCGCCGAGCTGCGCCCGACCGGGCTCCGGCCCCGCTTCGCCGATCGGCTCCAGGCCATGGGGCTGCTGCCCCAGCAGCCGGGCCGGGCGGCCGACGGCGGGGACCGCAGGAGGCGACGGTGAGCTCGATCGTCGCCCTCGTCGGGCTCCTCTGCCTCGTGGCGGGCGCCGCCGTGGTGTTCCTCCAGCTCCGGGCCGGCCGCGTCGGCGCCGGGGCGGGGGGCCACGCCGGTGAGGACGACCTGTTCGTCCCGCCCCGCAACGACCGCTCGGGTGGCTGGGCGTCGGCGACGTCGCTCGCCGACTCGCTCTCGGCCGACAAGCGGGCCCAATGGACCCGCCGGATGGACGAGGCGCTCGACCTCGCCGGGTTCCACCTGCCCGCGGCATCGGTGGTGGGCGGGGTGGCGGCGGCCTGTGTCGTCGCCGCCGTGGCCGGCCTGGTCCTCATCGGCCCCCTCGGCGTGCTCGTGCTCGGCGGGCTGCCCGCCGTCGTGGTCGTGCTGCTGGTGCGGGCCCGCATGGCCAAGCGCCGGTCCGCCTTCGCCCTGCAGCTCCCCGACACGCTCGGCCTCATCGCCGCCAGCCTCCGGGCCGGCATCAGCCTGCCCCAAGCCATGGCCTCGGTGGCCGCCGACGCGCCCGAGCCGACGGCCGACGAGTTCCAGCGCGTGGTCTCGGAGATCCGTCTCGGGCTCGACCTCACCGTTGCCCTGCGCAACCTCGGCGAGCGCATGGACTCGGCCGACATGCGCTGGGCCATCGGCGCCATCGAGATCCACCGCGACATCGGTGGCGACCTCGCCGAAGTGCTCGATCGCGTCGTGGAGACGGTCCGCAGCCGGAACCGGGTCAAGAACCAGATCCAGATCCTCACGGCCGAGGGCCGCCTGTCGGCGTGGATCCTCGGCCTGCTCCCTCCGGTGATGCTCGTCGTCATCAGCTTCCTCAACCCGGGCTACATCCGGGAGTTGACCGGTCGGCCCCTCGGGTGGGTGTTGCTCGGCATCGGCGCCTTCCTGCTGACCAGCGGGATGGTGTGGATGCGCCGCATGACCCGCCTCGTGTTCTGAGCCCAGGAGCCTTTTCGTGGACGTCACCCGCATCCTGGGAGCGCTCGTGCTGTTCAGCGCCGCGCTCCTCCTGTTCAAGAACCTGCGCGCCGGCCCCGCCCGCCCCGATGGTGGGGAGGGCGCCGAGTCGGCCCTGATCGGCAACGTCGCCGGCTCCCGTCGCCAGTCGCACCTGGTGCGGTCGCTCGACAAGCGCGTGCGGCGGGCCGGCATGACCGGCTCGTGGTCGGCCGAGCGCCTGCTGACCGCCAAGATCGTCGGCGCCGCTGTCGGCGGCACCTTCGGCCTGGTGGTGCTCCTGGCGAGCCCGGGCCGGTTGAGCTTCCTCCTGTTCGTGCTCCTCGTCGTCGGCGGCTTCTTCGCCGTCGACGTGGTGCTGAGCCGCCGGGCCGACGAGAACCGCAAGGCCGTCGAGCGCAGCCTGCCCGACGTGCTGGACCAGATGACCATCTGCGTCGGCGCCGGCCTCGGCCTCGAAGGCGCCATCGCCCGCGTCGCCGCCACCAACTCCGAGGACGCCTTCGGCATCGAGCTCGGCAAGGTGCTTCGTGACCTGCGCGTCGGCATGACCAGGACCGAAGCGCTGACCGCGCTGGCCGACCGGGTCGACCTCGCCGAGCTGCGCACCGTCGTGCGGGCCATCATCCAGAGCGACCGGGCCGGCGTGCCTGTGGGCCGCGTACTGCGGGTCCAGGCCGAGGAGGTGCGCGAGCGCCGCCGGGTCCGGGCCGAGGAGCGGGCCATGAAGATGCCCGTGAAGATGGTCTTCCCGCTCGTGCTCTGTGTCCTGCCGGCGCTGTTCGTGGTCGTACTCGGCCCGGCCATCCTGCGCCTGTCCGAGATGAACCTCACCGGAGGGTGACCGAGATGCCTACGTCTTCCAAGCGTCGGGCCACCCGACAGCGGGCGGCCACCACGTCCCCTGCCCGCCAGCGGGCGGCGATGGCCCTTGCCGCCCGCCTGCGCCTCCGCCGGGGCCGGGACGGCGAGCGGGGTGCTGCCGCCGTCGAGGCCGCCTTGATCCTCCCCCTCCTCATCGTGCTGCTGTTCGGCATCTTCGAGGTGGCGCTGCTCGTCAACGACAACCTGTTGCTGAGCCAGGCCGCCCGCTCGGCCGTGCGCACCGCGGTGGCCCTGCCCCGCGACCCCGGCTTCGACGCCGAGGCGGCCACCGCGGCCTCGGGCGTGCTGGGGGTCGACACCTCCGGCGACATCGAGCAGCTCATCATCTACCGGGCCGACCCGGCCACGGGCCGTCCCGCCGGTGGCGGCTCTGCCGTCGACTGCTTCACCGACTGCATCCGCTACACGTGGAGCCCGACGGCCGAGCGCTTCGAGCGGGTGGCCGGCACCACGTGGGACGCCAGCACCCAGATGGCCTGCGGCGGGCGTGACGCCACCGACTTCGTCGGCGTGGAGATCCGCGGCCGCCACGAGTGGGCGACGGGGGTCTTCGGCGACGGCGTGCAACTCGTGGAGCGAGCCGTCATGCGCCTCGAACCGGTGCTGGCCGGCTCCTGCGGGCGCTCGGTCTGAAGGAGGACATGATGCAGCTTGTCCCCCAGGGGGCGTCGAGCCCTCCCGGCCGCCGCGCCGCCGTGCACCTGGTCCGCGAGGACCGGGCAGCTCCTGTGCACCCCTCCGACCCCGCGGCTCAGCCCGATCCCGGGGACCGATCCCGGGCCGGGGCCGGGGCCCAGCTCGAGCCTCAGCAGGGCGGTTTCGTCCTCGTGTGGACGGTCCTCGTCATGGTCGTGCTCCTGGGCGCCGTCGGCCTCGCGGTCGACGTGGCCAACTGGACCACGCAGGGCAACCGCCTCCAGACGGTGGCCGACGGCGCCGCCATGGCCGGCGCGGTGTTCCTGCCCGACCGGCCCGAGGAGGCCCGCCTCGCCGCCCAGGACGTCATCAACGCCACGGGGCGTACCGACATCGAGGCGGTCATCGAGCAGGGCACATCGGCGAACCAGCTCCGGGTGGCCGTGCGCCGCACCGTGGACAACGCCTTCGCCACCCTGTTCGGCTTCGACCGCACGGCCATCAACCGCGACGCCACGGCGGAGTTCTCCGCCCCCGTCGAGATGGGCAGCCCCGAGTTCATCATGGGCAACGACCCCGAGCGCGAGGGCGCCCAGCCCGACTACTTCCTGGGCCTCGCCGGGCCCGACGCCAACAAGCAGATGGGCGACCGCTACGCCTCCCGCTTCTGCCAGGGCGCGGTGGAGTGCGAGGGCGGGGTGAACGACACCTATGACCCCGAGGGCTACACGTACGTGGCGCGGGTCGGTCCCTCGACGCCCGCCGGGCCGCTGCGCATCCAGCTCTTCGACCCCGCCTTCGTCGAGGGCGGCACGGTCTGCCAGCAGACGGCCGTCTTCCCCAGCGCTGAGCGGCTCGAGGAGCTGAAGAGCAGGTCGGGCACGGTGCCCGGGCTGCCGGCAGGCTGGTACGAGGACGCCCCCACCCGCTACGCCGGGGGCAAGTCGCCCTTCTGCACCGGCGACAACGACGTGAACGGCGCCAGCGTGGAGACCTCGGTCATCGTCCGGGCGCCCGACGACACGCCCTGGGACGACACGGACAACCCGATCCTGTCCCAGCCGGCGTGCGAGGCGACGACCTTCCCCGCCTGGAGCCCGGCCAAGATGGGCGCCACGCTCGACCAGCTGCTCGACCCGGCCAGCGGCCACCCCGACCAGGAGTGGGTCGTCGACCCCTCCGACGGGCGCTGGACGCTCGCCGAGGTGTGGCGCCGCTGGGTGTCGGTCTGCGAGATCCCGGCCAGCCAGGTCACCCAGGGCGACTACGTCGTCCAGGTGCGCTCGAGCGCCCGGGCCTCGGACCCGACGATGGTGGACACCACTGTGGCCACGGCTGGGCAGAACTTCTTCTCCCTGCGGGCCGGCGCCGCCACCGAGACGGGTGTCGACGGCACGGGCATGGCCACCTTCGGCCGGGGCCGCCTGCCCATCTACGCCAACAAGGACGGCGCCGAGACCACGATCTACGCGGTCAAGCTCCAGCCCGGCGGCACGGGGCGGGTCCTCACCATCGGCTTCTACGACGCCGGCGACGCCTCCCAGCCCGGGTCGCTGCAGGTGCTGCCGCCCGAGGACTCGAACGTCGGGGGGGTGTTCCGCGGCTGTGCGTTCCGCCGGGCCGACGGGGTGGAGATGACCGCCTCGGGCGACGACTCCTGCACGGTGGTCGACGTGTCCCGGGCCACCGGCTTCAACGGCCAGCTCATGTACGCCGACGTGCCCATCTCCGATGACTACACGTGCGACCGTGACTCGGCCACCGGGTGCTGGGTGAAGGTCCGCCTCGCCTTCCCCGGTGGGGTGGAGGACTTCACCACCTGGTCGGCCGGGGTGACGGGGGCGCCGGTGCGCCTCGTCGAGTAGCAGGTCCCGTGCAGCGGGGCGGGCGGTGCGGCCTTCGGGCCGCACCGCCCTCTGCGCGTCCGGGGCCGGGCCCGAGGATGGGGGCCGCTCAGCGACCGCTGCCGCTGATCCGGTTCCGGAGCTTCTCGAGCTGGGCCTGGAAGTGGGGCTGCTCGGTCGACCACGCCTGGGGGATGAGCTCGCGGTAGACGGCGTCGGCCTGCTCGGTGGCGGAGCCGATGGTGCGGATCGTGCCCGTGAACTTCTTCACGAGCTCCGGGGGCGCGGCCGCGGCTCGCCCGCCCAGCTTGCGGGCCTCGTCGAGGAGGGCGTCGTCCTCCACGCAGCGCCACACGAGACCGCAGCGCTCGGCCTCGGGCCCGTCGAGCACCTCGCCGAACACGACGGCGGCGAAGGTCGCCTGGAGGCCGACGATGTTGCGGAACATCCAGGTGTGGCCGCCGCCGGGGTGGATGCCGAGCTGCAGGAAGCGGGTGTCGAAGCGCGCCGAGCGGCCGGCCAGGCGCAGGTCGCAGACCAGGGCGAGGTTCATGCCCGCGCCGACGGCGGGACCGTTGACGGCGGCGATGGTGGGCAGCGGGCAGCGGCCGACCCGCAGGAAGCCCTCGTAGATGGCGAGGAGGCCCTCCTTGGTGCCGCTGCTGCCCAGGTGGGAAAGGTCGGCACCGGCGCAGAAGGCCGGCGGGGCGCCGGTGACCACCACCGCGGCAACGGTGGGGTCGGCCTCGATCGCGTCGAACGCGGCGGTGACCTCGTCGCAGAAAGCGAGGTCCAGCGCGTTGCGCCGCTTGGGGTCGTTCAGCGTCACGACGGCGACGCCGCCCTCCACCTCGGTGATGACTCGGCTCATGGGACGGGAGCGTAGCGACCCGCCCGAGCGGCGGAGAGCGGGAGG
>WHTX01000299.1 GCA_009377505.1 Acidimicrobiia bacterium | reverse complement strand
CACGGTCGGGTGGAACTCGACGCGGCCCTTCTCCAGCCCGGTCCGCACGACGCACTGTGGGCCTTCGTCGGGTCCCCCACGGTCGGAGCGCTCGTCCCCGAGCTGCTCACGCTGCGGCTCGAACAGGACCCGGCCCACCGGCACAAGGACGTCCTCGCGCACACCATCGCCGTGGTGAGCAAGACCAGCCCGCGGTTGAGGCTCCGGCTGGCAGCCCTCTTCCACGACATCGGCAAGCCCACCACCCGCCGCTTCGACCGCAGCGGCGTGACCTTCCACCACCACGAGGAGGTCGGGGCGCGGATGACCGGGCCGCGGCTCCTCGCGCTGGGCTACGACGACCAGCTCGCGGCCGAGGTCAGCGAGCTCGTGGGGCTCTCCGGCCGGTTCAAGGGCTACGAGGACAGCTGGAGCGACGCCGCTGTCCGCCGGTACGCCCGCGACGCAGGCCACCTCCTGGGCGACCTCAACGAGCTCGTCCGCTGCGACTGCACAACGCGGCATCGAGACAAGGCACGACGCCTCCAAGCGCACGTGGACGACGTCGAACGGCGGATCGCCTCACTGGCGGCTCAGGAACGCCAGCGAGCCGAGCGACCGGCGATCGACGGCGTGCGGGTGATGGAGCTCCTCGAGGTGCCGCCAGGCCCGGAGGTGGGAGCTGCGCTCACCCACCTCCTGCGGCTGAAGCGGACGAGTCAGGCCATGACCGCCGGCGCAGCCGAGGCGGAGCTCCTCGCGTGGTGGACGACGCGCAAGCACCTCCCCGACACGAGCGGCGAGCCCGAGCCGGGTGGCCATCCGCTCGGCGCGCAGGCGCGCCGTGAGCGACCCGCGTGACAGGCCGCGCCAGCGCGGGCATACCCGGGCAACAGGGGCCACGCCGTCACCTGCGCCCCGGCGAGGTGAAGCGCGAGGAGCAGCGTGCCGTGCCGCCGGCCACGAGAGCGGCACCGCCCGCCGGGCAGTCGTCTACCGGCTCTTCGCGTTTGAGCGGGGTCAGTTGCCGAGGAGTGCCCAGTTGCAGCCGCCGGTGTAGAACAGGACGCGGAGCCGGTAGTTGGCGAAGTTCCGGAAGCCGTGCCCGACTCGCTTGATCTTGTTGATGAGTAGATTCATCGCTTCGGCGCGCCCGTTGGAGGCGCCGGTGGTGTGCCAGGCAAGGATGTGGCCCCGCCAGCGGCGTGCGGGCCATGCCCCGCAGCTCGGGCACGGCGCTGTCCTGGAGGTCTTGGGTGAGCCGGTTGAGCCAGCGGGCGGCCACGGCGGGGTCGTCGGCCATGGTGTACAGGTCCCGCAGGCACTCCTTGGCGATCCAGGCGTCGTAGACCTCGCCGTTGGGGTCACCGCGCCCAACAGGCCCGCCAGCCTGCCCTTGCCGTGAGCGTCGAGGCGTTCCGCGGCGGGGGCCAAGAGCTTGCGCGCCCGGTACAGCGGGTCGCCCTTGCGGCCGCGGTGCCCGAGGGTCTCCTGCTGCACGCGGCGGTGCACGGTGTCCACGGCGCGGGTGCCGACGGCGACGACGTGGAAGGGGTCTGCCACCTGCACGGCGTGGCCCAGCTGGCAGGTGAACGCAGCCCGTGAACGGTTCGTGCAGATCGGCCACGGGTCACCTTGACCTGCGCCTTCCACGATTCGGGCCGCTCCGTGAGCCAGCGGTCCAGGTCGGTGGCGTTGCGCCCCTCGAACAGGTCGACCACCCGGCGGCGGCCGATGTCGACCGCGGCGGACACCCACCACGTCGGCGCTGTCGGCGTGGCCTTGAGGAACGAGGTCTCGTCCACGCCCAACATCTCCACGCCGGCAGCCCGGGCGGGGTCCTCGACCAGCGGCGTGCCGTACACAGTGACCGCGGACATCACCGGCCACCACGAACGGCCCGGCTCAGCTGCCACCGCGGAGACGGGCCGGTCGTCCTGGCCGACCTGGCGGCACGCCCACAACCCCGCCCGGCGGGTCAGCCCGCAGTGGGGCGCCGCTACCTGCGCGTTGACCTCGGTCCACGTCCCGACCTCGCAGTCACGGTCCGAGCAGGACCAGCGCCGCTTCCGCCACACCAACGTGCACGCCCGACCGAAGCTCGCCAGATCGCCGAGTGCCACGACTGGCCGGTCCTTAACCGAGGCCCTCGTCCCGCATGTCCCGCACCCGGTGACCTCCACGGTCGACTCGACTACCACCCCCAGGTCACCGTCGTCCTCGTCGACGGCGAGAACGGTCATGCCCTCGAGGCCGACCAACAGGTCACACATGCGCGTAGCGTCAACGGTCATCAGGGGCTCCGGGCCCGACCGACAGGTTCAGCGACCCGGAAGGATGCCGGAGCCCCTGACCCAGAACGCGGACCCCCTACCTGGGCCTCACCCCGCTAGAACGCGAAGAGCCCCTCAACGACTGGGCCCGCCACGACCCGGCGTGGTGGCAAGTCGAGGCCCTCGCTCCCGCCGCCCGCGCTGCACCCGCGGCCAGCCGGACGGTCGATCTCGGCGTCGCCGGCTGACTCGGCGAGTCGGACCGGCGGTTCAGGCGGCGCTGAGCGTGCCGTCGAAGTGGCGGGTGGCCACCTCGACGTCGGAGGCCAGCATCTCCGAGAACAGCTGATCGAGGCGGCCGGCGACGTCCCAGCGCAACCAGCGGTCACCGCACGACTGGCACTCTTCCATCGGGACGTCGAGCACGACGGCGACCTTGTGGTCGCGCTCGGCCAGCTTGGCTCGCCGCACCGGTCGCCGGTCGGCCTGGTCGCAACGTTCGCACCGCATCAGCGCCTCCTACGATACTCGTCGTCCCACCGATCGGGGTCCGGCTCGTAGACGGTGACGATCCGCTCCTCCTCATTCCGATCGTCGACCACCACCACGACGTGCAGCGGTCGACCCACTCGACCACGAGCGCCAGCTCCTTGAGCTGCTCGTCGGACAGGGGGTCCTCATCGATCACCTCGGCTCTCAAGAGCGGCGGCGAACTCGGCGAAGCCGCAGTCGATGATCCGAAGCTCGTCGAACGCATGCTCGGTGATCAGCCGTTCGTGCCGCCACACCTTGGGCCGCGGCAGCGAGCCCTCAGTGAACTCGCTCACTTGCGGCCCTCCCCGATCACCTGGCGCATCCTACGAATCGGGTCCTCCGGACCTGGGACCCGCGGAGCCTTGGGCGCGCAACCAAGTGCTCCTCGCCTCCTACGGCGTGTCCGGGCGCATCTGGCGGATGGCCTCGTACCAGACCGAGGCCCCGGCCCCCTCGTGGAAAGACGAGAAGGGCGACGGCTGGTGGCCATCACCGGCACCTCGCCAAGCGGTCGCCATTGTGGCGCCGCCGTCTGCTCGGCCTCGGCTCGAGCCCGCCGATTCGCTGCCGCGGTCGCCGCCGCGGTGACCCCGAACGTGATCGGCCCACCGAAGGCGAAGCAAAGACGCCGTGGGTATGCGACGTCGAGAGCAAGGAATCGCCAGGCCTCGACCTCGAGCGCGACGTGCAGCACCTCACCCGCCTCCAGCAAGACCGGGCTGACCAACTCAGGAAGCGCCTCGCCGGCACGGCGAGGAGGGGGCGGTAGCCCAACACCTTCGTGTACCCGTAGCTGGCGCCCCTGCTTCTGGTAGCCGCACACCTCGGTGACCGTCGAGTCGATGTCGACGACAACAGCGCCGTCGGCCGGGCCCGCCCCATCGGCCCACGCCCGCCCGAGGACGGTCTCGAAGACCTTGTCGAGCTGGCGGACATGCCCGAACGTGAACGCCCTCAAGAAATTGCTCACCGTGGAGTGGCCATCACCCGGTGCCCCGCCACCAGCTCCGACGCCCCCCGAGCGCAACACGTCGTAAGGCCGGGGCGCGGCGCCAGCGTTCCGGCTGGCCCGTTTCCCCGGCCCGCCTCCCGAACCGGACGTGCGGCTCACCGCATCCGGCTCTCTGACGTTCCCCATTTTTTTCCGGAGTCGGTTGGTGTGGTTAAGCGGTTAGCTGTTTGATGTGCGCGACATCAGCCCGCACAGCGCACGCCACGACTTCGCCACCCTCGCCCTCGACGCCGGCGTCCCCCCTCCGCGACGTGCAAGACGCCGTGGGCCACGCCGACCCGCGCCGCCCGCCGCCGCTACAACTTGGACCGCCACGCCACCTACGTTGTAGCTGCGTACCTGGCAGGCACAGAGCCCGTCGATTGCTACAGGCCGGCCGAATGAGTCCACCGCAGCGACGCACACCCACGCTGAGCGATCAGTGAGGTCGTTACTTCGTCGGCGTCTCCGACCCAAGGAGCTGTCGAGTAGATGATCAGCTCTCGAAGCTTCCGTTCGTCGCCCTGCACGGTGAGCCTCCCGTCTTCTCCGCGCCTTAGCTTTGGTACACCCGCCTGGTCGGCCGCATAGACCCCTGGTACCCAAGCGGACACTGTTCACAGTCTGCAGAACACGTGTTCGCATGGACAAGGGGATGCCCGGGAACCCCGCCCGACGCGCCTGCGCCCTGAACCTCGTGGCGTGCACCCCGCCCTCAGGCCGACTTCGGTGAGCCGACGGCGCCGGTGCCGTGCCGCATCTCGTGGCCGAAGGTCCACCGCACCCTCATCGACGGGCGGGCCGAGGCCGTGGACCGGGCGTTCAACGTCTACATCGACCCCTCGACTTCCCCGACCTGCTCGCCGTCGTGCCCGTGGGCAGCATCATCATCCGCCACGACGGCTCCGAAGCCATCGTGCGGGCCATCGAGCCGCACTACGCCGCGCCCGAGCCCGAGATCCCCGGCATCAACGGGCTCACCATGGAGGCCGACGAACTCGACCACTGGAAGGTGGTCGCAAGCCCGTCACCGCCCCGCAGCAGCGCCGTGGTGGCCGGGAGGCGATCCAGCGCGCGTCTGGCTCGCCGGACAGGTGAAGGCCAGCGCCACGTGCCACTGGTGCGGCGGCAAGCCGACCACCGTCGACCACCTCGACGAGCAGCACTCCGGCCGCAGCGACAAGCGGGACCCGTCGACGTGGGTGCCTGCGTGCCTGCCGTGCAACAGCAAGCGGGGTCGGCACTACCAGCTCGCCCTCAACGGAGGCCCGGGAGCCATGAGCGCCCATCGCTCCACGTGGAAGGTGGCGAAGGCTATGCCTCCCGCCCTGCGCGCCGTGCTCTGCGAGGTTCGAGGCCGGCCGCTCAGCCGGGCCGAGATGGAGCAGCGCCGGCAGGCCGCTGAGCTCACCCTCGAGCGCCGTCTCCAGCACCGTCTTCGTCAGCCCGGACAGCAGCCCGCCCGGTCCGACCAGGCCGACACCCTCCTCCCGGGCCCGTTCCATCCGCCGCGACCTGCTCGTCGAACGAGCTGCCCGCCACCTTCGTCACCGTCGTCGTATCACTCACCAGCTGTCCTCTCCGGCGGGCCATCAGCCCACCCTGCCAGACCAGCGAGTTACACCCTTGTCATTACAGTCCCCGAGGGGATGGCTGAGCGGATGGTGCCGATGTCGGTGCGAGTGTCGTCTGAGGTGGTCGCCGAGCTGGACGACCGGGCCGAGCGCCTCAGCTCGACCCGCAGCCGCTACGTGGGCCTGGTCCTTGAGGCGGTTGTCGGTGAGCGTGACGCCGAGACGGGGGGGTGTTCCTCGCCCATGACGGGCAGAGCAGTGTAGCGTGCCTGAGAGTGGACGCTCCACACCAGTCCCCACGGCGGCCGGGGCCGCTCCGCATCGTCGGAACATCCGCGGCTGCAGGACTCGTCGCCGTCCTCGCCGTCGTGGTCGTGGGGCGCGGAGCCGAGGGAGAACCCCTGTCATTGCCCGGAGCGGCGCTCGAGGGCGGGTTCGTGCTCGAGGCGCCCACGGCGATCACCGTGTCCGCCGAGCGGGTGCTGCTGCCCCCTGCTGAGGCCCCCCGCGCCGTGGCCGCCACCGTCGTCGCGACCCCGCCGACGACCATCGCCAGCGGACCACCCGCTGCTGCGGCGACGGGCGCCGCCCCGGTCGTCTCGACGCCGCCGGCGGCGATCGCCAGCGCACCACCCGCTGCCGAGGCCCCTCCTCACGCCGTGGCCGCCACCGTCGTCTCGACGCCGCCGACGGCGATCGCCAGCGGACCACCCACCTCACCAGCCGTGACGGCTCACCCGGGCCCGACCGGCGCACCGACGAGCACCATCTCACTGCCGGTGCCGACGACCGTGGACCCGCCGCTCGGGCCGGCCAGCGAGGTCACGACAACGACCGGTGGGGAGGTGCCGTCCACCACAGCGCCCACGCCGACGACCAAGCCCCCGCCCACGCCGACGACCACGGCGCCCACGCCGCCCAAGCCTCCGCCCACGGCGCCCGCGCCGCCCACCACGACCAAGCCGGCGACCGCGCCGCCCACGACGACCGCAGCCCCGCCGCCGCCGCCGCCCGAGCCGACGGTGCCGGAGGTGCTCAGCCCCGTCGTCGACCTCGTGACCAACCTCCTCGGCGCGTGAGGACGAGATAGGGCGGCTGCGCCCTCGCCACCGCCCTCAGCCTGTCGGTGGCCGGCGCAACCGAGGGGGTGGCAGGCGCCGCCAGAGCAGCTTCTCCTGGTGGTGACGAGGCGCAGACTCGCCACTACGGAGCCGGCTCTAGCCT
>WHTX01000298.1 GCA_009377505.1 Acidimicrobiia bacterium | reverse complement strand
GGCGCGTGGACCACGACCTGCTCCGGCGGCTCTGGCACTCGTAGCGGAGCAGGTCGTCGTGGGTTTCGCGTCGTATGGCGAGGCGGGCGTGGCCGTTGTTGGTGAAGACGGTGGCGGGGCGGGAGACCTTGTTGTAGTTGGAGCCCTTGGAGTGTCCGTAGGCGCCGGTGACGGGGGTGGCGAGGAGGTCGCCGACGGTGAGGTCGGCGGGGACTCGGGCGTCGCGGACGAGGACGTCGCCCGATTCGCAGTGTTTGCCGACGATGGTGACGGCTCGGGGTCGGGGCCGGTGACGTTGCGGCGGAGGAAGGCCTCGTACCCGCTGCCGTACATGACGGGGCGGGGGTTGTCGCTCATGCCTCCGTCGACGGAGACGTGCGGACGTCGGGGATGTCTTTGATGGCGCCGACCCGGTAGAGGGTGACAGCGGCCTGGGCGACGATGGCCCGGCCGGGCTCGGCGGTGGCCCGGCCGGTGATGCCGGTAGAGTTGCAGGCGACGAGGATCGTTTTGCCCCACTCGGTGATCGACGGGGCCTCCTCACCGGTGAAGTAGGGCACGCCGAGGCCGCCGCCCGACCGACAGCTCGGGCAGCGCCAGTCGTTGACCGAGGGGCTCGTGGGGCTGCCCGGTGGCCTCGTCGGTGCCGGTTACCGAGCCGGCACCTCTCCGGTCGCCGGGCCGGCCGCGCCGGCGTCGACGGGGGTGCCCAGTTCGAAGGCCTCGTGCAGGGCGCGCACCGCGCCGGTCGCCTCGGCCTCGTCGATGACGCAGGACATTCGGATCGGCGAGGTTCCGATCAGCTCCACGTCGGCTCCCCGGTCGGCCAGGACCCGCAGCATGCGGGCCGCCACCCCGGGGTGGCCCCGCAGCCCGGCGCCCAGCACCGAGACCTTGCCGATGTCGGAACGCACGCCGACCCGGGCTGCGGGCAGGTCGGCGGTGACGCCCTCGCACAGTTTGACGGCCGCGTCGAGCGTGGCCTTGGGGGTCGTGAAGGAGACCGAGACGAGCCCGTCGTCGAGGGCGCTGTTCTTCACGATCATGTCGACATCGACGTCGTGCGCGGCCAGCGCGTGGAACAGGTTCGTGACCGTGCCAGCGTCCGCCGGCAAGCGTGACACCGTGACCATGGCCTCGGACACGTCCTGCGACACGGCCGAGACTAACCAACGTTCCTGCGTCGCCTCCTCGCCCCGGCCGACCGTCGATCCGGCGGCCGACCCGGCCCGAGACGCAGCCGCCGATCCCGGGGCCGGTCCGATCGTCGATCCCTCGGCCTCGCCGAACGCCGACCGCACCTCGATCGTGACCCCGTGGTCCTGCGCCACCTCGACCGCCCGGCTGTCCGGCTTGGGGCAACCCGAGGCGCACATCTCGAGCATTGCCTCCCAGGACACCCGCTTGATGCGCTGGGCCCCCGGCACCAGCCGGGGATCGGCGGTGTAGACGCCGTCGACGTCGGTGTAGAGCTGGCAGGCGTCGGCCCCGAGCTCGTGGGCGAGGGCGACGGCGGTGGTGTCCGACCCTCCCCGGCCGAGGAACGTTTCGTCGCCGCCGAGCGAGAGCCCCTGGGCGCCGGCGACGACTGGGACTTCGCCCCGCCGGAGCGATGCCCACACGTCGCCGGCCTGCACGCCGACGATGCGCGCCTGCGCGTGGGACTCATCGGTCCGTATCCCCGCCGCGGCGCCGGTGAACGACCGGGCCGGCCAGCCCTCGCCCTGCAGGGCCAGCGCCACGAGCGCCGTGCTCTTGCGCTCGCCGGCCGTGACCAGGACGTCGAGCTCGCGGCCCTGCGGGCCGGCTGCCACGCGACCGGCCAGGTCGAGCAGCTCGTCGGTCTCGGACCCCATGGCGCTCACCACGACGACGACCTCGTCGCCGGCCGCGCGCCGGGCTGCCACCCGGCGGGCCACCGATCGAATGCGTTCCGCTCCGGCGACCGCGGTGCCGCCGAACTTCTGGACGATCAACGCCACGCCGGCATCCCCGGGCTCACGTGGTCGTGCTGCACTGGACGTCGCGGGTGGTCGACATCGATCGGAACAGGTCGCGGTAGAAGGTGAAGTAGCTGCGGTCGACCACCTCGGCCTTGCGCTGCACCAGCCGGTGGCGGGGCCGCAACCGGGTGAGGGGCACCGTCATCGACAGGTGGTGCTCGATGTGGAGGTTGTTGCCGTTGGTCAGCCAGGTGCTGAACCAGCTGCCGGTGATGCTGCGGGTGTTGCGCAGCACCTCGGTCGTGGTCGAGTCGCACAGGATGTGCTCGGGCAGCTCGATGAGGAAGTGGATGGGCACGGCCACCACGAAAGGCAGCAGCCATAGCACCAGGACCTCGTGCCCGGCTCCCAGCGCGGTCAGGGCGAGCATCACCCCCAGGAAGGCGGCGATGACGCGGTAGTCGACGACGATCGTCCGGCGCGAGCGCTCGCTCATCGTGCCCTGCGTGTAGCGCCACGACCCGCGGACGCTGCGGGCAACGCTGACCAGCACGTCGGCCTGCCGCCGGTAGTCGAACAGGGCCTTGGCGAAGCGCGACCACGTCAGCGGCTGGGTGGCGTCGAAGCCGAAGAACTCGGCGTCCTTGTCGGTCCCGAGGTAACGGTGGTGCTGGAGGTGGCGGGCCCGGTAGTGGCTGTAGGCCACCAGCAGCGGCAGGCCGAGGGGGACGCCCACGACCCGGTGCATCCACGTGCGCCTGAAGGCGACGCGGTGCAGGCACTGGTGTTGCAGCTCGACGGCGTGGCAGTAGACGACGGCGAGCAGCAGGACGCCGCTGGCCACGGGCACGATCCCCGGTCGCCGGGTCAGCCACACGCCCGTGGCGGCCAGGACTGCGATGACGGCCAAGCGCAGCACGAAGGCCCGCTGGTCGGCCGCCGTCACCTCGCCCGGGGCGTGCAGGTCGGAGACGGTGGTCAGAGTGTCGGTGGCGCTCATCGTCCCAGGCCCCGCATGCAGGACCACACGGCCTCGTAGTACGCGGTCGCCACGCGCACCCGGGTGAGCACTCCGAGGGCGATCTCGTGGGCATGCGCCTCGGAGCGTGCCGCCATGGGCACCAGCACCTCGTCGAGCCACACTTCGCCATGGCCTGCGTCGACGTCGATGTGCAGGCGCTGGTACTCGACGACCTCCTCGGGCATGCCGACCCGCAGGCACCCGTCCACCATGGCAGCGAACCGCGGCGAGGCGCTCTGTTCGAGCACGCCCATGGCGCCGAGCGCCCGCAGCGTGTAACGGCGGTGGATGCCGTAGAGCAGTAGCAGGCAGGCGTTCTCGTACACCTCGGTATTGAGCAGGTCGGGCAGCGACAGGCCGGCCTCCGCGAGCACGCGTCGCATGCGCGTGGCTGACTCCGCGAACATCCGCGTGTGCATTCCGGCGAGCTGGCCGTGGCCCATCTCGTCCCAGTAGTTGTGGGCGATGGTCAGCTTGGCCTGGCCCTGCACACCGACCTGGACCATCGCCACCAGGTCGTCGAACCGGCCGTCGACCAGCTCCTCGGCCAGGATGAAGACGGCGAGCTGGGCTGCGGTGGCCTCGTCGCGCAGATAGTCGCAGAAGCCGCGCTGCACGTGGGCGTCGGCCACGTCCCGGAACCACCCGTCGAAGGAGGCCGACGTCGGTATCCGGCTGAGGTCGACCTGGTCGTCCTCCCATCGGATCCAGGACCGCTCGATGGCGCGGATCCTCGGGTCGAGGTTGAGCTCAGGCGGCTCGAGGATCTCCTGCGGGTCGCCCAGGTAGCACTGGTAGTGGTGGTGGAGGACCTCGAAGGCGCGGAGTCGTAGGGCGACATCGGGGTGACCGCTCGCCGGGAAGGCGGCGGCGAGATCGTCGGTGGAGAGGACGTCGGTACGGGTTTTCAGGGCTTCCATGGCTGTCTCCTCGGGTTGTTACGACAGGGTCGACGCGGCATGGGCCGCGTCGACAGAAGTGGTGAGGGACAGGGCGAGGTCGGAAAGGCCCGGCTCGGCCCAGATGCTGTAGTGGGTGCCGGGGACCGTGGCGCGGCGCAGGGTGGCGGGGTCGGCGATCCCGGCGTGCTCGATCCAGCCGGCTGACGCGTCGGGCGACTCGGCGGCCCGGACGAGTGTGATGTCGCCGGCGTAGGGGCCGGTCGCCTGGTAGCCGTGGAGGGCGAGTACGTTGGCCCGGAACACGGCGAAGCGACGCTCGAACGTCGCCAGGTCGAGCTCGGCGGGGATGTGCTCGGCGCCCCGGAGGCGCTCGAACAGTGCCGCCACGTCCCGGGTGCCGGCATCTCCGCCTGCGACCTCACCGGGCTCGGGCGCCTCGTGGCCCGAGCTGGCGGCCAGGTGCGCCCCGTAGCCCGCGAGGATCTCCGCGTCGGCGGGCACGGGGCTGGCGGTCGGCGCCGGACTGTCGACGAGGACGAGCTGGGCGACGGTCCGCCCCTCGGCCACCAGCTGGCGGGCCATCTCGAAGGCGACCACGCCGCCCATCGACCAGCCGGCCAGGATGCAGGGGACCGTTCCCAGGTGCTGCTCCAGGGCGGCGAGGTGGCGGGACGCGAGGTCCTCGACGCGCGCCAAGGGCGTCTCGCTGTCGTGCAGCCCGGGGGCCTCCAACCCGTGGACCGGCTGGTCCTCGGGGAGCAGACGGGCGAGCCCGACGTACGGGAAGACCGACCCCGAGACGGGGTGCACCCAGACGAGCGGCGGGCGTGTCCGCACGGCCCTGATGGCGACCAGGGTCGAGGGGGCAGTGGAGAGCCGGTGCCGGGACATGATCTGCGGCGCCCGCGCCGGGACCGACGACGCCGACGAGGTCGACGGGGCGCCGTCCCGGTCGGTGGGGATCGTGCCGCCGAGCCCGGCGATGGTCGTGGCCAGCGCGTCGACCGTCGGGGCGCCGTAGACCGACCGGACGGTCACCCCCACCTGGAACACGTCGGATAGGCCGCTCGCCAGGCGGATGGCCTGGAGCGACGTGCCGCCCAGTTCGAAGAAGCTGTCGGTGGCCCCCACGGCGTCGAGGCCGAGGACCCCGGCGAAGGCCGAGGCGACGATGGCCTCGGTCGGCGTGCGGGGCGCGAGGGTCACCTGGTCGGTGGTGACGACCTCGGGGACCGGCAGCGCCCGCCGGTCGACCTTGCCGGCGATGCTCAGGGGGACGGCATCGAGGAACACCCAGGCCGACGGGATCATGTAGGCCGGCAGCTCGGACCCGACGTGGGTGCGCAGGTCGGCGACGGCGACGCCCGGCCGCTGGGCGACGACGTAGGCCACGATCTGCGGCTTGCCCGGCGTGTCCTCGCGCAGGGCGACGACGGCGCGCCCCACGTCCGGGTGCGCGGCGAGCACCGCCTCGATCTCCTCCAGCTCGATGCGCAGGCCGCGCAGCTTGACCTGGTTGTCGATCCGGCCGATGAACTCTAGCTGGCCGTCATGGGACCAGCGCACCAGGTCCCCGCTGCGGTACACCCGCGCGTCGGGGGCGTCGGGGCGGAACGGGTCGGGGACGAAGCGCTCGGCCGTGAGCGCCGGCTGGTTCAGGTAGCCGCGCGCCACGCCCTCGTCCCCGCCGATCAGCAGCTCGCCGGGGACGCCGGTCGGGGCGATGGCCCCCCAGCGGTCCACCACGTAGAGGCGGCGGTGGGGCAGGGGCGTGCCGATGGGCGGCGAGGAGCGCCACTCGACCCGCTCGCACTCGTAGGCCACGCACCCGATTGCCGTCTCGGTCGGTCCGTAGCCGTTGTAGAAGCGCCGGCCGTCGACGTTCCAACGGTTGACCAGCTCGCCGGAGAAGGCCTCGCCGGCGCCGAGCACGCCGCGCAGCTCGGGGTACGGGCCCGCTTCCAGCAGCTCCAACATGGCCGGCGGGGCGCCCACGTAGGTGACCTGCTCGTCACGGATGAGCGTGGCCAGGGCCTCGGGCGACAACAGGGTGTCGGCCGAGCCGAGCACCAGAGTCGCCCCGTTGGTGAGCGCGGCGAAGATCTCGGCCTCGGACAGGTCGAAGACCAGCGAGGCGTACTGCAGCAGGCGATCGTGCGGCCCGAGTTCGAACTGCTGCGTGAACGAGGCCAGGAACAACATGAGCGCCCGGTGCTCGATGAGCACGCCCTTGGGCGTGCCGGTCGTCCCCGAGGTGTACAGCACGTAGGCCAGCGAATCGCCCGTCGCCCACTCGTCGATGACGTCGGCGTCGGCGGTGTCGACGCTCGCCGCTAGGGACGGGTCGGTGTCGAGGCAGAGAGGTGCCCAGCCCTCCGGCTCGGGTAACGACGCCAGCAGGTCGGACCGGGTGACGACCACGCCCGTGGCGGTGTCGCCGAGGATGAACTGCTGGCGGCGGGTGGGGATGGTCGGGTCGACGACGGCGAAGGCGGCACCCGCCTTGAGCACGCCGACCAGGGCGACGATCGCGTCGAGGCCGCGGTCCAGGGACACGGCGACGACGTCCTGGTGACCCACGCCCAGCGCCCGCAGCCGCCGCGCCAGCCGTCCCGCTCGGCGATCGAGGGTCCCGTAGGACATCTGTTCGCCCTCGAAGGTGGCCGCCACGGCCGCCGGGTCGCGGAGGGCCTGCTCGGCGATGACGACGTGGACCGGCTCCCTCCGATAGTCGAG
>WHTX01000297.1:4673-6701 GCA_009377505.1 Acidimicrobiia bacterium | reverse complement strand
CTTCGTAGTGGCGCATGAGCAGCTGGGACTCGAGCTGTTTGGACGTCTCGAGGGCGACGCCCACGGTGATGAGCACCGTCGTCCCGCCGAAGGGCAGGTTGTTGACGTTGAGCGTCGCCAGCGCCACCGACGGCAGGACCGCCACGAGCGCCAGGAACAGGGAGCCCGGCAGGGTGATGCGGGTGAGGATGTAGTCGAGGTGCTCCGCCGTCGGGCGGCCCGGCCGGATGCCGGGGATGAACCCGCCGTACTTCTTCATGTTGTCCGCGACCTCGATCGGGTTGAAGGTGATGGCCGTGTAGAAGTAGGCGAAGAAGATGATGAGGACGGCGAACAGCACGATGTACACCGGTGAATCGGGACGGACCAGGTACGTGTCGATGAAGCTGCGGACCTTCGCGTTGTGGATCAGCGTCGAGATCAGGGCCGGGAAGTAGAGCATGCTCGAGGCGAAGATGATGGGGATGACCCCGGCCTGGTTGACCTTGAGCGGGATGTAGGTGGAGGTCCCCCCGTACATCTTCCGGCCGACGACCCGCTTGGCGTACTGCACGGGGATGCGCCGCTGGCCCTGCTCGATCGCCACGATGCCGACGATGATGAGGATGCCGAGGACGAGCAGCCCGAGCGAGACGACCAGCGGCTTCTGCTGGTAGATCGAGTAGGCCTCGCCGGGCAGCGACGAGACGATGGCCGCGAAGATCAGGATCGACATCCCGTTGCCGATGCCCCGGGCCGTGATGAGCTCGCCCAGCCACATCACCAGGGCGGTCCCCGCCGTGAGCGTCACCACGATCAGCGCCACGCGGCCGGCGTTCCAGTTGGGCACGAGGTCGATGGCGTTGCCCTGCTGGTCCGTGAGGCCCCGGTGGAACAGGAAGGCGAGGCCGGTCGACTGCATCAGCGCGAGCGCGACCGTCAGGTACCGGGTCCACTGGGTGATCTTCTTGTGGCCCATCTCGCCTTCCTTCTGCCAGGCCTCCAGCTTCGGGATGACGACGGTGAGCAGCTGCATGATGATGCTCGACGTGATGTACGGCATGATGCCGAGCGCGAACACCGCCATGCGGGTGAGCGCGCCGCCGGAGAAGAGCGAGAGCAGGTTGATGACGCTGCCGCCGGAGCCCTGGAGCCTGGCGGCCGCCTCGGTGTCGATGCCGGGGGCGGGCAGGTGGGAGCCCAGCCGGTAGATCGCGATGATGAACAGCGTGAAGAGGATCTTCTTCCGCAGGTCGGGGACCTTGAACGCATTGACGAACGCCCGCAGCACAGTCGCTCTCCCAGTCCCTGCCTAGTCCGGCCTGCGGGAGGTCACAGCGTTTCGGCCGTCCCGCCGGCTGCTTCGATCTTCGACTTCGCCGCCCTGGAGAATGCGTTGGCGCGCACGGTCAGCGCCTTGGTGACGTCGCCGCGCCCCAGCACCTTGACGGGCCCCTTCTTGGGGGCGACCCCCTTGCTGCGCAGCAGGTCCGGGTCGACCGTGGTGCCGGCGTCGAACGCCTCGAGCGCGTCGAGGTTCACGGCCCCGAACTCGACCTTGTTGTGGCGCCGGAACCCGTCCTGCTTCGGCAGGCGCATCTGCAGCGGGATCTGGCCGCCCTCGTAGTTGAGCGAGATCTGCCCGCGGGCCTTGGCCCCCTTGGTGCCGCGCCCCGCCGTCTTGCCCCGCCGGCCCGCGCGCCCGCGGCCGACGCGGACCTTCGACTTCGTGGACCCGGGAGCCGGTGCCAGCTCGTGCAGCTTCATGCGCGTCCTCCGGTCCCGGGGCGCCGGTAGGCGGCGGGCCGCTCGGGGGCACCTTCGAGCTCCTCGACGACCACGAGGTGCATCACCTTGCGGACCATGCCCCGGATCTCCGGGCGGTCCTCGTGCTCGACGCTGTCGCGGATGCGGTGGCCAAGCACCGGAAGACGAACTGAAACCATGATCCCTGGCATTTCCCTGGCATCGACACTAGCAACAGGGCATATTGGTGCTGTCGCCGATGGTGTGTCCGAGGTGTCTGCGCTGGTCAAAAGGGGTGGAGCT
>WHTX01000297.1:0-4663 GCA_009377505.1 Acidimicrobiia bacterium | reverse complement strand
TCCTTGACCTCGATCAGGTGCGGGACCCGGGCGATCATGCCCCGGATCTCCGGACGGTCGGGAAGGACGTTCGTCTTGCCGATGCGGCCCAGCCCGAGCGCGCGGAGCGTCCGGCCCTGGTCGGACGGGCGGGACACGGCGCTGCGGACCTGCGTCACGCGGATGCCGGCCACCGTCATCCCTCCGTCCCGCCCTGCGGCCGTACGGCTGCGGGGTGCAGGAGCCAGGCGGGGGCGACCTCTTCGACGGGCTTGCCGCGCCGGCGCGCCACGTCCTCGGGGCGCTGGAGCGCCTTCAGGCCGGCGATGGTCGCGTGGACGATGTTGATCGGGTTCGAGGAGCCGAGCGACTTCGAGAGGATGTCCTTGATGCCCGCCGCCTCGATGACCGCGCGCACCGGCCCGCCGGCGATGACTCCGGTTCCGGGCGAGGCGGGCTTCAGCATGACGACGGCGCCGGACGCCTCGCCGTCGACCCGGTGCGGGATCGTGGTGCCGACCATGGGCACCAGGAACATGCTCCGGCGCGCCACCTCCGAGGCCTTCGAGATCGACGAGGGGACCTCGCGGGCCTTGCCCTGGCCGACGCCCACGCGCCCGGCCTGGTCGCCCACGACCACGAGCGCGCTGAACGAGAAGCGGCGCCCGCCCTTGACCACCTTGGCCACGCGGCGGGGGCGTCCGACGATCCGCTCGACGAGGCCGCCCCGGCTGTCGTCGTCCCGGGGGGGACCACCCCGGGGGCCGCCCGGACGGGGTCCGCGTCGCTGCTCAGGAGGCATTAGAAGTTCAACCCTTCCTCTCGTGCGCCGTCCGCCAGCGCCTGGATCTTGCCGTGGTACAGGAAACCGCCGCGATCGAAGACTACCGTGCTGACACCCTTTTCCTTCGCCCGCTGCGCCACCAGGCGCCCGACGCTGGCGGCAGTGGCCGTCGTGTTCGCCGACCCCTTGAGGGCGGGGTCGAGCGTCGAGGCCGAGGCGATCGTTGCGCCGGCGCCGTCGTCGATGACCTGCGCGTAGACGTGCCGGTTGCTCCGGAACACGGCCAGGCGCGGCTTGGCCGCCGAGCCCCAGACGTGCTTGCGCACACGGCGGTGACGGGTGATGCGGTTCTCTCGTGGGCTCTTCACTTGGATGCCTTCCCGGCCTTCTTGCGGATGTGCTCGCCGGCGTACCGGATGCCCTTCTGCTTGTAGGGATCCGGCTTGCGCAGCGCCCGGATGTTCGCCGCCGCCTGGCCGACGGCCTCCTTGTCGGCCCCACGGATGATCAGGCGGTTGGGTGCGGGGACCTCGATCGTGACGCCCTTCGGCGGGCGGAACTCGACCGGCCGGGAGAACCCGAGCGCGAGCTCCACGCCCAGCGGGCGGGCGATGGCACGGTAGCCGACCCCGTGGATCTCGAGGTTCTTCACGAACTCCTCCGTCACGCCCATGACCATGTTGGCCACGAGCGTGCGGGTGAGCCCGTGCAGCGACCGGTGCTCCCGGGAGTCCGACGGGCGGGAGACGACCAGCCGCCCGTCCTCCTTGCGGATCTCCATCGCCTCGGGGACGAGCCGCTCCAGCGTGCCCTTCGGACCCGTCACCTTGACGCGCCCGGGCGCGACGTCGACCTCGACGCCGCTGGGCACCGGTATGGGCATCCGTCCGATCCGACTCATCGTGCTCCCCGCCTGCTCTCGAACAACCCCGTCACCACACGTAGGCGACGACTTCGCCGCCCACCTTCAGCCGGCGGGCCTGGCGGTCGGTCATCATGCCCGACGACGTCGAGATGATCGCGATGCCGAGGCCACCGAGCACCTTGGGGAGCGCATCCGCCCCCGTGTAGACCCGCCGCCCGGGCTTCGACACCCGGCGCAGCCCCGACAGCATCCGCTCCCGGTCGGGCCCGTACTTGAGCTTGATCCTGATGACGCGCTTGACGCCCTCGCCCTCCGTCTCGAAGCCCTCGATGTAGCCCTCGGAGTGGAGGATGGAGGCGATCGCGAGCTTCTCCTTCGACACGGGGCACTGCGTCCTCTCGTGCGACGCCGCGTTCGCGTTGCGCACGCGCGTCAGCATGTCCGCGATCGGGTCCGTCATACTCACGCTACCAACTCGCTTTCGTGACTCCGGGGATCTCGCCCCGGTGCACCAGCTCCCGTACACACAGGCGGCACATCCCGAACTTCCTCAGGTAGGCGCGCGGGCGCCCGCACCGCCGGCACCGATAGTACGCGCGACTCTTGAACTTGGGCGTCCGCTGCGACTTGTTGACCAGCGCCTTCTTCGCCATCCCCTACCTCGTCTCCGTCTGGTCGTCCATCACGTGCCCCGTCACTGCCGGAAGGGGAACCCGAGCGCCTTGAGCAGCGCCCGCCCCTGGTCGTCGTCCGCCGCCGTCGTGACGAGCGTGATGTCCATCCCCCGGACCTTCGGGACCTTGTCGTATTCGATCTCCGGGAAGATCAGCTGCTCGGTCACGCCGAACGTGTAGTTGCCGTGCCCGTCGAACTGCTTGGGCGACAGGCCGCGGAAGTCGCGGATGCGGGGCAGCGCCACGGTCAGCAGCCGGTCGAGGAACTCCCACATCCGGTTGCTGCGCAGCGTCACCTTGCAGCCGATCGACTGGCCCTCGCGCAGCTTGAAGCCGGCGATCGACTTGCGGGCCTTGGTGATGATCGGCTTCTGGCCCGTGATGATCGTCAGGTCCGCAACCGCATGGTCGAGGGCCTTGCCGTCGCGCAGCACGTCGCCGACCCCCATGTTGACGGAGATCTTCTCGAGCCTCGGCGTGGCCATGATGTTGAGGCCCAGCTCCTGCGACAGCTGTGGCCGGATCTCCTCGAGGTACCGCGCCTTGAAGCGGGGGACCGGCGGAGCTTCGATGGTCGTCGCCATCAGAGCTCGCTCTCGCACTTGCGGCAGATGCGGGACTTCACACCTTCGTCGTCGATCTTGAAGCCGACGCGCGTGGGCCCGCACACGCCGCAGATCAGCGTCACGTTCGACAGGTCCACCGGCAGCTCGGTGGTCACGATGCCACCCTCCTGCCCGCTGCGTCCCTTGGCCGGGCGGACCTTCTCGTGCCGCTTCACGCGGTGGACACCCTCGACGAGCACGCGGCCCTTCTCCGGGAACACCGAGATCACGCGGCCCTCCTTGCCGACGTCCTTGCCGGCGAGGACCCGCACCCGGTCACCCTTCCTGATCTTCGCTGCCATCAAAGGACCTCCGGAGCCAGCGAGATGATCTTCATGAACTTCTTGTCCCGGAGCTCCCGGGCGACGGGCCCGAACACGCGGGTGCCGCGCGGGTTCCTCTGCTCGTTGATGATCACCACCGCGTTGTCGTCGAACTTGATGTAGCTGCCGTCGGGCCGCCGCTTCTCCTTGGCCGTGCGCACGACGACGGCCTTGACGACCTCGCCGTTCTTGACGGTCTGGTTGGGCAGCGCATCCTTCACCGCGGCCACCACGATGTCGCCGACCGAGGCGTACCGGCGGCGGGAGCCGCCGAGCACCTTGATCACGAGGATCTCGCGGGCCCCGGTGTTGTCGGCCACACGGCAACGGGTCTCCTGCTGGATCACCTGGCACGCTCCAGCACTTCAACCACGCGCCACCGCTTCGTCTTCGACAGCGGCCGGGTCTCCATGATCTTCACGAGGTCCCCGGTCCTGGCGTTGTCCTGCTCGTCGTGCGCGGTGTACCGCACCTTGCGGTGGTAGGTCTTCCCGTACAGCGGATGACGGACCGTCTCGTCGATGGAGACGACCACGCTCTTCTGCATCCGGTCGCTCACCACGAGCCCCGTCCTCGTCTTGCGCTGCCCGCGCTCGCTCATCTATTCCTCGCCCTTCCTGGACCGGCGGCGCAGCCGGCGCCTGCCGCCCGTCTCGGCCTCGTCGTCCTTGCCCTCGCCGCCGAGCACGTCGCGTTCGATGCCCAGCTCACGCTCCTTGACGATCGTGAGCGCCCGGGCGATCTCGCGGCGCATGAGGCCCAGCCGCTTGTAGTTCTCGAGCTGCCCGGTCGCACCCTGGAAGCGCAGGTTGAACAGCTCCTCGCGGGTCTCCTCGAGGTGCTTGCGGAGCTCGGACAGCGGCAGCTCCCGGAGCTCGTCGGTCTTCACTCGGTCACCTTCATTCCGACGCCCCTTCGCGCGTGACGAACCGGCACGCGATCGGCAGCTTGTGCCCGGCGAGGCGCATGGCCTCCTTGGCCACCGGCTCCGGGACCCCGGCCAGCTCGAACATCACACGGCCGGGCTTGACCACCGCCACCCACCCCTCCGGGTTGCCCTTGCCCGATCCCATGCGGGTCTCGGCGGGCTTCTTGGTGTAGGGCTTGTCGGGGAAAATGTTGATCCACACCTTCCCGCCCCGGCGGACGTGACGGGTGATGGCCACACGGGCGGACTCGATCTGGCGGTTGGTGATCCACCCCGGTTCGACGGCCTGCAGGCCGAAGTCCCCGAAGTTCACGGAGGTGCCGCCCTTTGACAACCCGCGCATGCGGCCGCGGTGCTGCTTGCGGTGCTTGACTCGCTTCGGCAGGAGCACGCGCTATCCCTCCCCACCCGGTGCAGTGGTCGTGGCGGGGGCCGGCGCGGCAGCCGGTGCGGCGGCCGGGGCGGGCGCTGCGGCCGGAGCCGCGCCGCCTCCCTGGCCGGGCCC
>WHTX01000296.1 GCA_009377505.1 Acidimicrobiia bacterium | reverse complement strand
CGTGTTGCGGGCTGCGGCCCGCACGGCCCCGGTCGAGCTGGACGTCGTCGAGCACGCCCTCGACGACGTGCCCCTGTACAACTTCGACGTCGAGCAGCAGGGCGACCCACCGGGCGTGGCCCGCTTGAAGGCGGCGATCGCCGGCGCGGACGGGGTGCTCGTCGTCACGCCCGAGTACCAGCACGGCGTGCCCGGTGTGCTCAAGAACGCCCTCGACTGGGTGTCCCGCCCGCCCGGCCGGTCGGCGTTGCAGGACAAGCCGGCGGTGGTCATGGGCGCCAGCCCGGGCATGACGGGCACCGCCCGGGCCCAGAGCCAGCTGCGCCAGGTCCTCACCTACAACGCCTGCCGGGTGCTGCCCCCACCCGAGGTGCTCATCGCCCGCGCCGCCGAGAAGGTCCACGACGGCGAGTTCACCGACGAGACGTCCCTCGAGTTCATCACCGGCGCCATGTCGCGCTTCGCCGACTGGGTCGCCGCCTACGGCCCGGCCCGTACCTGACGCCGAGCCGGTCAGCAGGTCAGCCGATCAGCCGGTCAGCCGGTCAGCCGATGCGGATGATGGGCTTGACGGTGGTTGGACATCCATGCCGCAGTGACGACCGAGTGAGCCCGCAAGCCGGCGTGGCCACGTCGCCCGGAAGGCCCAGCGCGCCCGGCGGGCCGGACGTACTGTCACGTCATGGCCGACACCTACGTCGTCGAGCGCGAGCAGCGCGTGCAGGGGCCACCCGCGGCGGTCCTCGACCGGATCGTCGACTTCAGGCGGTGGCGGTCGTGGTCCCCGTGGGAGGACGCCGACCCCCAGCTCCGCCGCACCTACGACGGCGCCGAGTCCGGAGTCGGTGCCGTGTACGAGTGGGAGGGCAACCGGAAGGCCGGCAAGGGCCGGATGGAGATCACCGAGGTGCAGCCCGACGAGTCGGTGACGATCGACGTGCAGTTCCTCAAGCCCTTCAAGTCGCGCAGCACGGCCAGGTTCACGGTCCGGCCGGAAGGTGGGGCGAGCGTGGTGCGCTGGGTGATGACCGGCCCGAAGACCCTCATGACGAAGGTCATGGGCATCTTCACGTCGATGGACAAGCTGATCGGCCCCGACTTCGAGAAGGGCCTGGAGCGGCTCCGGGCCGACGTCGAGGAGAGCTGACTTCCTCCGCCGCCCACGTCGCCCGGGTCATCAGCCCCACCAGATGGTGCCCTCGGCCCGCCCGTCGGGGTTGGCGGGGCAGGTAATCGCCGGGTCCCGCGCCGGCGGCGACGACGTCGGCGGGCATGCCCCATTCGAGGTGCCGAACGATCCAGGTGGTCCGCGGGCAGGGGCCGACCAGCCACGGCGGGCCGGTGCAGTGCTTCAACGCCCGGTCGATGCGCCACTGGAGGTCCTGGGCTGGCACGTGCAGCTCAGGGCCCTCGGCGCCCGCCGATCCGTTTGCGGACGTCCTCGCTGCGGAGGAGAGTTGCGGGATGCAGACGCGCACCGAGACGATCACGACGCCGAGTGGCCCGATGGGTGTCCATGTCGTACGCCCCGACGGCGACGGTCCGTTCCCGGCGGTGGTGTTCTTCCATCACGGCCCGGGCCTCGACGACGGTTCGAAGCAGACCATGGCGCGCATAGCCGAGTGGGGCTACTGCGTGGTGACCCACGACCGCTACCACCGCGCCGAGCCCTGGTACACGGTGCAGAGCCGCAGCGACGACGAGATGAAGAAGATGCTCGGCCTGGTGCTGGGCACGACCGAGGACCAGGTCGCCGAGGATCTCGGCGCCCTGTTGGCGTGGCTGCCGTCCGACCCCGCTGCTCGGGGCAGTGCAATGGGGTGCATCGGCTACTGCATCGGTGCCAGGTCGGTCCTGTGCACGCTCCGGGACCGTGGTGAGCTGTTCCGGGCTGGGGTTGGCTTGCACCCGTCGTTCTGCACCACGGACGATCCCGACTCGCCCCACCTCGCCGTGCCGTCGTACACCGGGTCTCTGTACATCGCGTTCGGTTCGGCTGATCAGATGCAGCCCGCGTCGGCCAACACGGCGCTCATCGATGCGACCAACGCGCTGCACAAGGGCGAGGTCGAGATCCACGAGGGTGCCGACCACGGGTTCGGCGTGCTCGGCCCCAGCTACCACGAACCTGCGGGCACCCGGTCCTACGAGCGCGCCAAGGCCGTGTTCGACCGCGAGCTCAAGGGCTGACCCAAACACCTGGCGCGCACGAGCCGAGTCGGGCCGACCTTCTCGGTGGTGACGATGCCGGCCTTCTCGGCGAAGCCCGGGGTGAAACCAGGTTGGGCGACGGCCCGGAAGGCGAGCCAGCCGCCGGCGAGCAGCGCCAGGGCCAAGGGGAGCATGACGAGTAGCGGGTGTGGCGACGGCGCACGGCCCGTCAGCGGCCGGGGCCCCGGGCAGGTGGTGCGGCGATCCAGGGCCGCGCCGCGCCGAGCGAGCGGGAGGCGTCACGCCCATGGCCTCCCTCACCCCCCTGGTCGCCGGGACCATCCCGGCCGGACGCATCGTAAAGGGTGGCCCCGGTTCGAGGCTGCATCGACGGGCGCAGGACGCCTGTGACGGATGCTCTACGAGCGGCAGGCGTCAGGGTCAGTTGACGCGTGAGGCGACGTGGGGACGAGCCGGTGGAGCAGGTGTCGGCGTCAATGGCCAACTGGCAGCTCGGCACCTGTCGCGACGTCTCGGACTTGACCTGTTCATGTCGGCACCGGCTCACGTGGTGCCGTGCGCGAGCTGGGACCCGGCTACCCGCCGAGGAACCACTTCATAGTCGCGATGGCCAGACCGAGCGTGAGGGCCACAACGCCATATGTGGCCGCGCGACCATGCGAAAGGCCTTTGATGCGGGTCTCGAACCCGACGAGGCCGGCGATGAACAGTGCCGCCGTGATCCGCGCGCCAAGGCGTTCCAGATCTTCGGACAGCACCGCCACGACCACCGTCGCGACGGCTGCCACGCAGAAGGCCATCACCAGCTGCGCGTAGAGCATCTCCAGCGGCGTGTGGTGAAGGTCCGGGTCGTCGACCACCTGCGCCGACAGGAGCAGCGCGAACCAGTGGACGATCGCGAGGCCCACCGTCGTGCCCCACACGATCCCCAGCACCTCGAGCTGGGTGTGCTCGGCGTGATCGTCGCCGGTCGACAGCGCAGCGATGAGCGCGACCGCCACGTAGAACCTGGTCTCGGCGCGCCCTAGCCACGACTCAGATCGGCGGTTGCTGGGAGCGGCGGGCCATGGACGACCAAGCCGTGCTTGGCGATGTCCCGCCACAACGGCTCGCCGCTCCCCAGGCGCTTGGTGAGCTGCCCCTGGGAGACCTCGAGCACGCTGATCGGGTTGCCGGTGAGCTCCCGGCCGGCGACGCGGAACCGCTCCAGGGCTGCGTGCCAGCGCTCGTCGTCCTCGTCGACCTTGTCTCGCCGGACAAGGAGCACGTCGATGTCACTGCCCGCCTCCGCCTCGCCAGTCGCCATCGACCCGAAGACGACGCAGCCCGCCGACGCCGGTTCCATCCCTCCCGCGAGCTGGCCAAGGCGGGCCAACGCGGTTCGACGGAGACTGGCCAGCTGCCGGACCAACTCAGCGCCGAGGTGCCCGTCGACGAGTCGGAACAACGCCGACGGCGGCACGTCGGTACGCTCGACCAGCCCCAGCTCGACCAGGTTCGGCAAAAGAGGCGCGAGGCCTGCGCTGGGCTCACGCCGGCCAGCCTCCCCAGCGTGCGCAGGTTCAGTGGCGCCGTGGTCCCAGCGAGGACGGCGAGCAACCGCCCCCTGCACCCCGGGGATGAGCGCCTCCACCGGCCGACGGAAGTCCACCCGGCCGTCATATCGCGCAAGAACGAAACGGTTGTTCCATCCGTGCTCTGCCACAGCGCTCCACCGGCGATCGTGGCGATGGAGATGTCGGGCTGCTCGGCGGCGGGCGTCAGACGTCGCGTCGGTCATCGTCGGGGCAAGAGGGACCGGCCCCTGGCGTTTGCCAGGGGCCGGTGCGAGCGCGCGCGCGTGGAACTGGGTACCGGGTCAGCGTGCGCCGAGGGGGAGGTCACCCGCGGTCTTGAGGAAGTAGCCGTCGGGGACGACGAGGTCGTCGGGGCTGAGCTCGTGGATGGAGGACTTCCCGAGCCCGATGAGCGTGCGGTCGATGCTGACCCGGTAGGCGTCGAGCACCTCGGAGACCCCTCGCTCGCCGTCGGCGGCGAGCCCGAAGAACCACGAGCGGCCGATGAGCGCCGCCTTGGCACCGAGGGCCACGACCTTGACCACGTCCGCGCCTCGGCGGATGCCGCTGTCGAAGGTGACTTCGGCCCGCCCGGCGACGGCGTCGACCACCGCGGGCAGGAACCGCAGCGGCGAAGGGGTGGTGTCGAGGTTGTTGCCGCCGTGGTTCGACACGCCGATGGCCGTCGCGCCGGCATCGAGGGCGCGGCGCGCGTCGTCAGGGCTGAGGATGCCCTTGACCATGAACGGGCCGCGCCACAGCTCGCCCAGCCAGGCGATGTCCGCCCAGGTGGGCAGCGGTGTGTTCGTCCACTCGACCATCCCCTCGACCATGGTCGGCGCCGGCTGGCCGGGCTTCTGCAGGTTGGGCACGGTCAGGTCGGGCAGCTTGCCGTGGCGCAGGTAGCGCAGCACCCAGCTGGGGTTGGCGATCCCCATCGGCGAGTACCGAACCAGCGTGGGCAGGTCCAACTGCTGGGGGATGGTGGGCGAGCCCCAGTCACGAGGCTGGGTCATGGTGGCGTCGAGCGTGATGATGAGGCCCTTGGCCCCGGCACGCCGGAAGCGCTCGACCCGCTCGGCGATGTCGTCCTTGGTGCCCGCCCAGTACAGCTGGAAGAAGGCCTTGGGGTTGGCGGCGGCGACGTCCTCGAACCGTGAGGGCGCGAAGTTGCTGTGGCCGATGGCGGTGCCCGCCTTGGCGGCGGCGCGGGCCACGGCGACCTCACCCTCGGGGTGGATGGCCTGCGCAGCGGCGGGCGAGATCACCACAGGCAGGTCGATGTCCTGGCCGAGGACCGAGGTGCGCATGTCCCGCTGGGGGGCGATCTCGCCGCCCACGCGGGCGACGAACCCGATCTTCTCGAACGCCTCGACGTTCTCCCGGAACGTGGCGCCCTTCTCGTTGCCGGCCAGGATGGCGGTGTAGACGGCCTTGGGGAGCTTCCGCTCCGCCCGGCGTTGTGCGTCGGCGACCGTTTCGATGGGCTTGTGCGCCAGCATGAGACGACCCCTTCTTCGACCGTGCGGCGACGCGATCGCCGCCGCCCGGGACGACTAGTTGATGCCTCACCTAACACTGGTGATGTATCATCTATTCCCCGTTGGAGCGAGGCTGGTGGCCGAGCCGGACCGTGCCTCGGGGATCGGAACAGGGGCCACGGAGCCCGGTGCTCATCTCGCGACGTCGAGTTCCCTTGCGAGGAGCTCGATGGTGTCGAGTTCGAGCACCAGCTTGCTGGCGGCCTCATCGGACGGAGGTCCGCCCGGTTGCACCGATGATCGGCGGTGGAACTCGAGATGGGCGAGCACGGTCTCGGGGCCCATGGGCCTGGCCCCGAAGGCCACGACGGTCGACTCGGAGTGCATGAGGCACCAGCCGGGGAGGATCCGGGCGTCCATCGCATCGGAGTGACCGCCTCGGAGCGTGACGATGACGCGAGCCCGCTCACCCTGGCGGTCGACGACCTCGACCGCGCTGACGTTGCGCTCGTACCGCGGAGTCATGGCCTCGAGGTCGGTGACGACTCGCCACACCCGATCGAATGGCGCTGCCAGCACGCGCTCGGCGACCACCGCACCGGGCAACGCCGCGGCCAGGACGTGCAGACGGACCACCGGGTCGAGCGGCTCAGAAGGGGCGTGGCTCATCGGCTCCATTCCTCTCGAAAGCGCCTCCGGGCGCGGTGCACGCGTGACTTCACGGTGCCCACGGGGACTCCTAGCGTGACGGCGGTCTCGCGTTCGCTGAGCCCCTGCAGGTCGCGCAGGACCAGCACTTCGTGGTCGCGGGCGGGCAGCCGCGCCAGCACGTCCGTCACCTCCAACGCGTCGTGCTCGAACCACGATGCGAGCCGTTCCGGGTCGACGGGCCCGGCGCGGCCCCGCTGGCGGCGATCGCCACGGTCGACGCGTGCGGCGATCCGCGCGGTCACCGCGCTCGCCCAGCTGACGATCGCCTCCGGCGCTCGGAGCCCCGGCAGGTCACGGAAGATAGCGAGGAGCGCCTCTTGCGCCGCGTCCTCAGCCTGCGGCCCGGCCACGCGGGCGGAGACCCGACGGACGAGCGGAAGGAGCGCATCGATCAACTCGTCGATGGCGCCCGCATCGCCGCGTTGAGCAGCGCAGACCAAGCCCGGATCCACGGCAACAAAGGGACTGGGAACCTTCGATGGGTTCCACGGCCCTTTGGGTGCAGGACCGAAAGGACCAGCCATGCATCTGAACGTAGTGGGGGGCGGGCTGACCGGCCTGGTAGCCGCCATCGAAGGCGCCGAGCGAGGCTGGCGCGTGACCGTGCAAGAGGCCCGCTCCACCTTGGGCGGTCGAGCCGCGACCCTCGACGGGCCCTATCGCGCCAACCGCGGGCCCCACGCGCTCTACACCGATGGGCCGCTGTGGTCGTGGCTGGATCAGCGCGGCCTGACCCCGCCAGTGGTCGCTCCCTGCGGCGAGACCCTCGTCCGCATCGGAGGCCGACTGCAACCTC
>WHTX01000295.1 GCA_009377505.1 Acidimicrobiia bacterium | reverse complement strand
ACACGTTGTGGTTGGGCGACGGACTGCTCACCAACCCCGACTTCCCCGGCTGGTCGGGCGCCATGGAGCCCTTCGTCGAGCTCGCCTGGCTCGCCGGCCGGTTCCCGAGCGCCCGGGTCGGCCTGTCCGCGGCCGTGCTCCCCTTGCGGGACGTTGCCTGGGCGGTCAAACAGGCGGCCACGCTCGACCAGGTGACCGAAGGCCGGTTCGTGCTCGTGGTCGCCCCGGGCTTCTGGGCGCGCGAGTTCGCCTGGCGGGGGGTGCCCTTCGAGGAGCGGGGCGCCCGCTTCGCCGAGGCCGTCACCGCCCTGTGCGCCGGATTCGCCGGAGAGCCCTTCGAGGGCCGCTGGCACTGCTTCCCCGCCGAGGGCCGCTTGGCGCCCGAGGCGCTCACCGCGGGCGGGCCGCCCCTGTGGCTGGCCGGGGCCGGCGCCACCATGTCCCGCGCCTTGGCGCTGGGGCTGCCCTTCCAGGCTTCACGGGCCACGCCCGAGCAGCTCGCGCCGCTGGCCCGCCGCTGGCGGGACGGGGGCGGCGGGCTGCTCGGCGTGCGTGTGCGGGTGTCGGTGGCCGACCGGCCCCCGACAGGCCACGCCGTGGACTGGCAGGCGCTCACCGGGCCCGCCGAGTTCCTGGCCGAGCAGCTCGCCGCCTACCGCGAGCTGGGCGTCGCCGACGTCTCCCTCATCCCCGGCCAGGACGACGCGTCCTCCCTGGCCACGGTGGAAGCCCTCGTCGAGGAGGTCGTCCCCGCCCTGGCGCCGACGGGTCAACGCCGCGTGTGAGCCGCTCAGGGCGCGGGCGGCACGGCGTGGGTGGCTTCGTGGGGGTTGAGCGTAGTGCGCAGGCCCAGCCCGTTGGCCACTCGGTTGATGTAGTTGTAGTACGCCACCAGGTTGTTCAGGTCGACGAGGTCGAGGTCGTCGAGGCCGAATGACCGCAGCCGGGCGAGGTCGGCCTCGGCCACGGCCCCCGGCGAGCGCGTGAGCACCGCGGCATAGCCACAGATGGCGTCGAGGCGCTCGTCGCCGGTGGCGGCCTCCTCGGGCCGGGCCTCCACGGCGTCGAGCAGGGCAGGGTCGAGCCCGAGGCCGAGCAGCTTGTGCCGCAGCCCCGACCCGCAATGCGGGGTGTCGTTCAGCAGCGAGGTCACGTAACAGGCGAGCTGGCGCTCGGTGGGGGAGAGGCTGGACGGGCAGTGCTCGACCGTGCGGTACAGCCGGAGCCGCTCGTCCACGATGGGGGGGTAGAGGCTCCCGAGCCGGGTGAACTCCGCGGGCTCGCCGAGTGACGCCGCCTGCCAATCGTACGCCTGGCGCAGCTCACCTTCGGCTTCGTCCCACGGGATGGTGCGGATCCACGTCACCGCGCCATTCTCGCGCCATGAGCGTCGGCGTGATCGGCCACCTGCCCAACCCCAGCCCCGACGAGGCCGTCACCCTGGCCACGGCCAGTGAGGGGGCGGGCGCCGACTGGATCGGCCTGGCCGACGCCTTCTGGTGGCGTGACGTGTGGTTGCTGCTCGGCGAGTTGGCTCGGGCCACCACCAGGATCGAGCTCGGGCCGGCCATGACCAACGCGTACCTGCGACACCCCTTCCACACGCTCTCCGCCCTGGCCACGCTGCAGGACCTGGCGGGGGAGCGAGTCTTCCTCGGGCTCGCCGCCGGCGGCTCCGAACTGTCCCTCGCCGCCGGGGTGGACCGAGCCGACGCCCCGGCGCGGGTCGGGGCCCTGGCCGACCTGGCCCGCCGAGTGGCGGCGGGCGCGCCGCTCGACGAGGCGAGCGGTCGGCACCTCGACGTCCCCTTGCGCCCGGCGCCGGTGCTCGTCGCCGGGGGAAAGCCCGCCGTGCAGGTGGCCGCCGGGGCCTGCGCCGACCGGGTCCTCGTCTGGGCCACGGCCCGGTCGGAGCTGGCTGGCGTCATCGCTCGGGTGCGCGGCGCGGCCGAGGCCGCGGGCCGTGCCCCCACGCTCATCTGGGCGCCGCTCGTGGCCGCGGGCGAGGGCCCCGTTCCCGACCACGTGGCCGCCGTCGCCGTGTACGCCGCGCTCAACGCCCCCGTTGCTGCCCAACGGCGCTGGGGCCTCGACCGCCCCCGCGTCGAGGCCGTCCGCCGCGAGCTGGTGGCGGGGCGCCCGGCGGAGGCCCGCGCCCTGGTGCCCGGGGCGGTGTTCGACGACCTCGTTCTGCGCGGCGAGGACGCGATGCCTGCTGCCGCTGGCGCCCTCGCTCGCCAGCTCGGCGTGGGCGGCGTCGCCGTCCCCGGGTTCTCCGTCGAGGGTGTCGGCGAGCAGGTCGCCTGGGCGTCAGCCGTGCTGGCCGTCGCCCGGGCGTGAGCCACCGGCCGACGGCCAGGCACAACGGCGCGGCGGCGGGGGCGGCGGCGCGGCGGGGCCGGCATCGGCGGCGCCCTGGCCGACTGGCAGCGCCGACTGCGGGCCTCCGCGTTCTGCGCTGCAAGTTGGGCCGTGTCGGCGGGCTACGGCCGGCCCGCCTCCATCACCGCCGCCCAGACCTTCTCGGGCGTGCACGGCATGTCGATGTGGGAAACGCCCAGGTGGGAGACGGCGTCGACCACGGCATTGTGCACCGCGGGGGTCGAGCCGATCGTGCCCGACTCTCCGATGCCTTTGGCCCCGAGGGGGTTGCGGGGGCTGTCGGTCTGGGTGTTGGACACCTCGAAGCTGGGCAGCTCGGAGGCTGCGGGCATGAGGTAGTCCATCAGGTTGCCCGTCTGGGGGTTGCCGTCCTCGTCGTAGCGGACCTCTTCGAAGAGGGCCTGGGCCGCGCCCTGGGCGATGCCGCCGTGCTGCTGGCCGTTGACGAGCATCGGGTTCATGATGCGCCCGCAGTCGTCCACGGCGACGTGGCGGATGAGCTCGACCTCGCCGGTCTCGACGTCCACCTCGACGACGGCGACGTGGGAGCCGAAGGGGTAGGTGGAGTCGCCCCCGTCGAAGTCGTTCTCGAAGCGCAGCCCCTCGGCGCCGATCTCCGCTGGCGCCCTGGACGGGTCCTTCGCCGCCCGGGCCAGGTCGCCCCAGGAGAGGGCCTTGGCCGGCACGCCGGCGACCTGCAGGCCCCCGTCCCCCGTCACGATGTCCTCGACGTTCGCCTCGAGGAGGTGGGCGGCGAGCTTGCTGGCCTTGTCGAGCACGTTCTCGCTGGCCACGTGCACGGCCGAGCCGGCCGTCTGCAGCGACCGGGAGCCGGCCGTGCCTGCGCCCCGGGGCACCTGGCCGGTGTCGGCCTGGACGAAGTTGACCTTGTCCATGGGGATGCCGAGCATGTCGGACACGATCATGGAGAAGGCGGTGTCGTGGCCCTGGCCGTGCGCCGAGGTGCCCACCCACATGGTGGCGGTGCCGTCCTCGTTGACCTCGACGGCGCCGTACTCGTTGAAGAGCCCGAGCGGGGCGGTGACCTCGACGTAGCTGGAGACGCCGATGCCGAGCTGCCTGCGTTCGCCGCGCTGGCGGCGGGCCTTCTGCTCGGCCCGCAGCGCGGCGTAGCCCGACGCCTCGAGCACGGCGTCGAGCGCCTTCTCGTACTCGCCGGAGTCGTAGTTGGCGCCGGTCAGCGTGGTCAGGGGGAACTGGTCGGCCTTGAGGAAGTTCTTGCGGCGCAGCTCGGCGGGGTCCATGTCGATGAGGTCGGCGGCCACGTCCATGATGCGCTCGATCATCTGGGTGGCCTCGGGCCGTCCCGCACCCCGGTAGGCGCCAGTCGGGGTGGTGTTGGTGAGCAGGGTGGTGGCCTCGAAGTCGACCTTGGGCACGTTGTAGACGGCCGGGGCCATCAGCTGGGTCAGCATCGGCAGCACCGTGCCGATCATCGGGTAGCCGCCACCGTCGGCGAGCACCCGGGCGCGCAGCCCCACGATGGTGCCGTCCCGCTTGACGCCCAACTCGGCGTCCATGATGAAGCCCCGGCCGTGGACCATCGAGAGCATGTTCTCGCTGCGGGTCTCGGCCCACTTCACGGGCCGGCCGAGCGTGCGGGCGATGGCCGAGGCGATCGTGTACTCGACGTAGAAGGCCAACTTGGGCCCGAAGCCGCCGCCCACCCACGGGGCGATGACCCGCAGCTTCTCCGGCTCGATGCCGAGGTCGGGGGCGAGGGCGCCGTGCACCATGTGCGCGCCCTGGGAGGACACGTAGAAGACCAGCTCGTCGCCGTCGGGCACGGCCAGGCAGGTGTTGGGCTCCATGGGGATGCCGGCGACGCGCTGGCTGAGGATGCGGGCCTTCGCCACCACGTCGGCGCCCTCGAGGGCGTCCGTGTCCTCCCCGAACTTGGTGTTGAAGGCGACGTTGGTGCCCTTCTCCTCGAAGAGCAGGGTCTTGCCGGCGAGGGATTCCTCGAGGCCGACGACGGCGTGCAGCGGTTCGTAGTCCACGATCACCGCCTCGGCGGCGTCGGTGGCCTGGTAGCGGTCCTCGGCGACGACGGCGGCGATGATGTCCCCGACGAAGCGGACCTTGCCCCGGGCGAGGGGCGGGCGCTTGTGCTCGGGCGCGCCGGCGAAGCCCACGTTGTCGGTGAGGCCCAGGTCGTCCGCCGTGTACACGCCCACCACGCCGGGCATGGCCGCCGCCTCAGTGGTGTCGATGTCCCCCAGGCGGGCGTGGGCGACGGTCGAGCGCACGAAGGCGACGTGGACCATGCCCTGCACCTTCATGTCGTCGACGTACTGGTTCACGCCCGTCAGCAGCCCGGGGTCCTCCTTGCGGAGCACCGCGTTGCCGAGGATCGAGCCAGATCGCGCCATGTCCCTCTCCCTCTCACCAGTTCGCGCCGAACCTTAGCCACCTTGCTGTGACACGGGGCGCAGAGACCGAGGGCCGCTCTGCGGGCAGGTGCGACAGGGGGGGTATGGTCGGGGCCGTGCGCCGCCCCCTGCGCTTACTGCACACCGCTGACCTGCACGTCGCCGGCGGCTTCACCACGCCCAAGTCCTGTGGCGGCGGCCACGAGTGCCTGTGCTCGATCCTCTCGGTGGAGCGGATGGTGGCCGAGCACGAGGTCGACGCCCTGCTCGTCGCCGGCGACCTCTTCGACCACGGGCGGGTGCCGGCGGGGCTCGTCGCCGAGGTGTTCGACGTCCTCGCCCGCCTGCCCGTGCCCTGCGTGCTCTTGGCCGGCAACCACGACGTGCACGACGCCGCGGGCATCTACCGCCGCCACGCCGACGAGGTGTCGCGCGCCGGCGTGCACTTCCTCGCCGACGGGTTGGGCTCGACGCTGGAGCTGTTCGACGGGGCGCTGACGCTGTGGGGCAAGGCCATGGACGAGCACTCGCCCGCCTACCGGCCCCTGCACGGAGTGGCGCCGCGCCCCGACGAGAGCTGGTACGTCGTGCTGGGCCACGGGCACTACGTCGGCGACGTGCCGCCGGAGAGGGAGATGCGGTCATCGCCGATCACGGCGCCCGACATCGCCGCCACCAGGGCCGACTACGTGGCCCTCGGGCACTGGCACGTGACGACCGATGTGTCCGAGGACGGCGTGGCGGCGTGGTACCCGGGGTCGCCCGTGCAGTCCTGGGCGGACGGGTCCGCGCTCCTCGTCGAGCTCGACCCGGGGGCGGGGGTGGACGTGACGGCCCTGCCCATCGGGCCTGTGGGCGACGGCTGCCGCTGAGCCCGAGTCGCGGACTACCGTCGGCACGCGCCGCACGGCGGGACGAGCCGGACGACGCTCGGTGAGCAGAGCAGGGGGAGCGCACGATGACGTGGCAGCCAGAGGTCGACGAGCTGCACGAGCGGACGCGCCTGGCCGCCATGATGGGCGGCGAGGAGCGGGTCGCCCGCCAGAAGCAGGCGGGCAAGCTCACGATCCGCGAGCGGGTCGACGCCATGTGCGACGAGGGCACGTTCCATGAGGTCGGCGCCCTGGCCGGGGTCGCCCGCTACGGCGAGGACGGCAAGCTCGCCTCCTTCACCCCGTCCAACCTGATCGTGGGGGTGGCCGAGGTCGACGGCCGGCCCGTGGTCATCTCCGGGGACGACTTCACCGTGCGGGGCGGCTCGGCCGAGGCCACCATCCCCGGCAAGCGCATCTTCGCCGAGAGCCTCGCCGTCGAGCTGGGCCTGCCCCACGTGCGCCTCGTGGACGGCATGGGCGGGGGCGGCTCGGTCAAGAGCATCGAGATCGACGGCCGCACCCACATCCCCGCGGTCAAGGGGTGGGAGCACGTCGTCGAGCACCTCTCGGTGGCGCCATCGGTCGCCCTCGCCCTGGGCTCGGTGGCCGGCATCGGGGCCGCCCGCATCGCCACCAGCCACTACTCGCTCATCGTGGCGGACACGGCCCAGATGATGATCGCCGGGCCAGCCCTCGTCGAACAGGCGGGCCAGCCCGAGGTGACGAAGGAGGACCTCGGCCACGCCCGGGTCCATACCTCCAACGGGGCCATCGACGACGTCGTCGCCTCCGAGGAGGAGGCGTTCGAGCGCACCCGGCGCTTCTTGTCCTACCTGCCCCAGAACGTCGACCAGCTCCCCGAGCGGGGCCCGGTCACCGACGACCCCGAGCGGCGGGAGGAGAAGCTCGTCTCCATCGTGCCCCGCGACCGGCGCCGCGTCTTCAAGATGCGCGACGTCGTCGAGGCCGTCGTCGACCGGGAGAGCTTCTTCGAGATCGGCCGGGGCTGGGGGCGTTCGATCATCACCGGCTTGTGCCGCCTCGACGGCTGGCCCGTGGCGCTCTTCGCCGAGGAC
>WHTX01000294.1 GCA_009377505.1 Acidimicrobiia bacterium | reverse complement strand
GCCAGGCCGCCCACGCGGCCAGCTCGACCAGCTCGGCGCTCGGGCCGAGCCCGGTCACCTTCGCGATCGGGCGGAGGGCCACGCCCGGTGGCGCCATCCGCTCCGTCGCCACCACCCAGCCCCGCTCCCGCCGGCGTTGCAGGGGGATGCGCACGAGGCTGCCCGGCTCGACGTCCCACCCCTCGGGCACGAGGTAGTCGAGGACGCGATCGAGGGCGGGCACGTCGGGGAGGACCCCGACGACCCGCCCTGCGGATCGTGGGCCGTTACCGGGCACTTGGTCCTGGCTCAGGGCCCGGCGACCGGGAGCGTCGCCCCGGTCAGAGGCCGAGAGCCTGCTTCAGCGCGTCGACGCGGTCGAGCTGCTCCCAGGGGAAGTCACCCTTCCGGCCGAAGTGCCCGTAGGCCGCCGTCTTGCGATAGATCGGCCGGCGCAGGTCGAGGTCGCGGCCGATGGCCGCGGGGCGCAGGTCGAACACCTGGCTCACCGCCTCGGAGATGCGCTCGGGGTCGACGGTGTGGGTGCCGAACGTCTCGACGAGCAGCGAGATCGGGTGGGCGACGCCGATGGCGTAGGCGACCTGGATCTCGCAACGGCGGGCGGCCCCGGAGGCGACCACGTTCTTCGCCACCCAGCGGGCGGCGTAGGCGGCAGAGCGGTCGACCTTGGAGGGGTCCTTGCCCGAGAAGGCGCCGCCGCCGTGGCGGGCCATGCCGCCGTAGGTGTCGACGATGATCTTGCGGCCGGTGAGGCCGGCATCGCCGACAGGACCGCCGATGACGAAGCGGCCGGTGGGGTTGACGAAGACCTCGTAGCCGTCGTCCCGGAACCGGTCGGGGACGACCGGGCTGATGACGTTCTCGATGAGGTCGGGGCGGATCATCGACTCGCGGTCGATGCCGTCGTTGTGCTGGGTCGAGATCAGCACGGTCTTGAGCCGGACCGGCTCGCCGTCCTTGTACTCGAAGGTGACCTGGGTCTTGCCGTCCGGGCGCAGGTAGGGCACCTCGCCGGACTTGCGCACCTCGGCGAGGCGCTCGGCGAGGCGGTGGGCGACGTGGATCGGCAGGGGCATCAGGACATCGGTCTCGTCGCAGGCGTAGCCGAACATCATCCCCTGGTCGCCGGCGCCCTGCTTGTTCAGCTCGTCCTCGCCGGACGTGCCGCCGCGGACCTCTTCGGAGGCGTCCACGCCCAGGGCGATATCGGGCGACTGCTCGTCGATGGCGATCATCACGCCGCAGGTCTTGCCATCGAAGAGGAAGGTGCCCCGGTCGTAGCCGATGTCGCAGATGGTCTGGCGGACGATGCCGGGGATGTCGACGTAGGCCGAGGTGGTGATCTCGCCGCCGACCACGACGAGACCGGTGGTGACGAAGGTCTCGCACGCCACGCGGCTCTGCGGGTCCTGTTCCAGCATCGCGTCGAGGATGGCGTCGGAGATCTGGTCGGCCATCTTGTCGGGATGGCCCTCGGTCACCGATTCCGAGGTGAAGGTCCAGCTAGCCACCTGTGCTCCTGTCGTTTCCTACGCGTGGGGGCGCGATGCCCGAGCCACGCTAGCGACTGTCCCCGTCCACGCCACCATGGCCCTTCGGCTGGTCGCCACCACGGTCCGCGGTCGGTCCGAGCAGCGACTCGACCACGTCGAGCACCGCCACGGCCACCTGGCGTTTGTCCCGGAGAGGGACCTCCACCTCGCGGCCGTCCCGCACGAGCACCACCACGGCGTTCGTGTCGTGCTCGAAGCCGACCTCGGGGACGGAGACGTCGTTGGCCACGATGAGGTCGGCGCGCTTGGCGGCCAATTTGTCCGATGCGTTCGCTCGCAGCTCGGAGGTCTCGGCGGCGAAGCCGACGAGCACCTGGCCGGCCCGCTTCCGCTGGCCCAGGTCGGCGAGGATGTCCTCGGTGCGCTCGAGCGCGACGACGGGCACACCGGCGCCCTTCTTGATCTTGCCCTCGGCCACCTGGGAGGGCCGAAAGTCGGCCACGGCTGCCGCCATGACGATGACGTCCGCCCCGTCCGCGTAGCGGCGCATCGCCTCGAGCATCTGGGCCGCCGTCTCGACGGGGACCGTCTCCACGTCGCGGGGTACGGGCCGCTCGACCGTCGTCACGAGGGTGACCTTGGCGCCCCTCTCCGCCGCCACCTGGGCGAAGGCGTAGCCCTGCTTGCCCGAGGACCGGTTGGAGAGGAACCGCACCGGGTCGATGGGCTCGCGGGTCCCCCCGGCCGACACCACCACCCGCAGCCCGGCCAGGCTCGGGGGCGTGAGCAGGCGGCGCACGGCGTCGAGGACGTCGACGGGCTCGGCCAGGCGCCCCCGGCCCACGTCGCCCCCGGCGAGGCGGCCCTCGCCGGGGGACACGAGGTGGGCCCCGCGCCGCTCGAGCAGGGCGAGGTTGTCCTGGACGGCGGGGTGCTCCCACATCTCGGTGTGCATGGCCGGGCAGAGCACGACCGGCGCCCGGGTGGCGAGCAGCGTGGCGGTGAGCAGGTCGTTCGAGATGCCGGCTGCGTAGGTGCCGATGAGGCGGGCCGTCGCTGGGCACACCAGCACGAGGTCGGCCTGCTGGCCGAGCCGGGTGTGGGGGATCGGGCTGGAGTAGGTACCGTCAGGCGGTTCGGCGGCGGGCCCGATGTCCCACAGCGACCGGTGCACCGGTTCGGACGCCAGGGTCGAGAAGGTCGCCTCGCCGACGAAACGAAGGGCCCCTGCCGTCATCACCACCGAGACGTGCGCGCCGTCGTCGACCAGGCGCCGGCACACCTCGACCGCCTTGTACGCGGCGATTCCCCCGGTCACGCCGAGGACGACGCGCCGCCCGGCGAGGCCGGCCACCGCCGTCACCGGTGCCTCCCTACGCCTCGGCGGGCGCGCTGTCGTCCGCGCCAGCCTGGGAGGCGACCGGCTGGGGGATGATCTTCTCGGCGGCGATCTCCTCGAAGGCGATCGACAGTGGCTTGCGGGCGACCGAGGTCACCTGAGGGGGGACCATCTGGCCCAGGCCCTCGCCGAGATGCCCGAAATAGGCGTTGATCTGGCGGGCACGCTGGGAAGCCACGGTGACGAGACGGAACTTCGAACCCGTTTCGCTGAGGAGGTCCTCGATCTTCGGGTTCATCATCGAGTCGTCGGGCTCGGCCATGCTCGCACCTTCTGTGGTCCTCGTCGCCGCCACGGACCGTGGGGGCACATGCGCGCGGACCGCGACAGACCTCGTCACGGCGGCGACTGAGTGTAGCAGCGCGGGCCCGGCCACAGCGGCCACCCGGCCTCAGCAGCCGTGCTTCTTGCGGCGGGCGGCGATGAGGCCGCTCACTTCGTCGACGGCCCGGTCGAGCGAGTCGTTGACGACCTCGTGCGCGCCGAGGCGCCGACTCGCGTCGGCCTCGCTGTCCGCCTTGGCCAGCCGCTTGCGGATCACCTCCTCGGGGTCGCCGCGCTGGCGCAGCCGAGCCTCCTGCACGTCGCGAGAGGGAGCGGTGACGAGGACGAGCAACGCCTCGGGGTGGCGGCGGGCGACGGCCTCCGCTCCCTGCACGTCGATTTCGAGCACGACGTCGTGCCCGGCCGGAGCGTCGAGCATGGGGGTGCCGTAGAGGTTGCCCAGGAACTCGGCCCACTCGAGGAAGCCGCCACGGGCGATGTTCGCCTCGAACTCCTCACGGGACACGAAGCGGTAGGCGTCTTCGGGCTCGCCCGGCCGCCGGCCCCGGGTCGTCCACGAGCGGCTCAACCAGAGCCGGGGGTCTACCTCGAGCAGGCGGTCGACGATCGTACCCTTCCCCGCACCGCCCGGGCCTGAGATCACCACGATCACGAGGCCCACCGGGTACGCGGCGCGCATCTGGGGCCCAGGCGGCGCACGCCCCGGTCAGGACGCGGACGGGAACTGTTCGAGGAGGGCCTTGCGCTGCTGCTCGCCCAGGCCACGGACGCGGCGGCTCTCGCTGATCCCGATCTCCTCCATCACCCGGCGTGCCTTGACCTTGCCGATGCCGGGAAGCGACTCGAGGAGGGCGAGGACCTTGAGCTTGCCGATGATGTCATCGGTCTCTGCCTGGTCGAAGAGCTCGGAGAGGGAGATGGAGCCCATCTTCAGGCGTTCCTTGAGCTCGGCGCGAACCCGACGCGCTTCGGCTGCCTTCTCGAGTGCAGCCTGGCGCTGATCGGCGGTCAGAGCAGGGGGCTTGGGCATGCGGACGATCCTAGTGGACGAGGGAGCCAGATCCGACGAAGCTTCTCCGCCCGAGGACGGAGGTTGCAGCAGGTCGGAACCTATTTCCTACGCCACTGGCGCACCCCTGGGCAAGCCCGGCCCCTATCGGCGGCATCACGCAGGGGCCAGGGCACCACCCGGAGTGGCCAAGTCGGCCAGCAGTTCGCGAGCGGCGGCGCGGGGGTCGGTGGCGCCGGTCACGGCTCGCCCGACCACCAGCATGTCTGCGCCGCGGGTGAACGCCTCGACCGGCGTCACCGCCCGCGGCTGGTCGTGGCGATCCCCGCCCTGGGCGCGGATCCCGGGCACGACGCGGAACAGGCCAGGGCCGCACTCATGTGCCGCCACCAGGTCGGCAGAGGCGCAGACCAGGCCGCCGCAGCCGGCCTCGAGGGCGGTGCGCACCCGGTTGGGCACGATGTGCGGAGGGGCCTCGGTGTCCGAGGTCAGCACGGTCACGGCGAGGGCCATCGGGTCGGCCAGCCCAGCGCCCTCGGCCCCGGCCAGCATTCCCTCCACGCCGGCGCGCAGCATGGCCAGACCACCCTGCGCGTGCAGCGTGACGTAACGGGCACCGACGGCGCCCAGTACCCGGGCCGCCTTGTGCACCGTGGTGGGGATGTCGTGGAGCTTGAGGTCCACGAACACGTCGAGGTCGCGCTCGCGCAGCGCGGCGATGGCCTCGGGCCCGCTCGCCAGGAAGAGCTCGAGCCCGATCTTGGCCACGCCGAACCAGGGCGCGAGCTCGCTGGCGAGGTCCGTGGCCTCCACCAGGTCGTCCACGTCGAGGGCGAGCGCCAGGCGGTCCCGGTAGGGGAAGGGTGGGGGACTCGACGACATACGCACTCCTCATCGGCTGATCGCGGGCGAGACCTGAGAAGGGACCTGGGAAAGACGGTGCACGGCGCCGACGAGCTCGTCCAGCCCTTCCACCCCGTGGCGACGGCACCAGCGCTCGAGGCCGGCCGCTACCCGGGCGGGGGCGCGAGGGTCGGCGAAGGTCGCCGTGCCGACCTGTACGGCCGAGGCGCCGGCCAACAGCAACTCGACGGCGGTGGTGGCGTCGGCCACCCCGCCCACCCCGACGATGGGCAGGGCGGGATGGGCAGCGTGCACGTCGTGCACTGCTCGCACGGCCACCGGGTGGAGCGCCGGGCCGGACAGGCCACCGCCCCCGGCGCCGAGCACCGGTCGTCTCGAGTCGACGTCGATGGCCATGCCGACCAGGGTGTTGACGAGCGTGACCGCCTCGGCCCCGGCGTCGCGGGCTGCGGCCGCGACGTCGACGAGCCGGTCGGTGTTGGGGCTGAGCTTGGCCCAGCGGGGCCGTCCGCAGCCCGCTGTCGCCGCCACGACCGCCGCGGTGCTCGACGGGGCGTGGGCGAAGATCTGGTCGCGGTCCTCGAGGTTGGGGCACGAGACGTTGACCTCGACGGCCACGACGCAGCGCGGGGAGGCGGCCAACAGCTCGGCGGCGCGACGGAATTCCTCGACCGTACGGCCCCAGATCGAGGCCACGACCGTGGCCCCTGCCTCCTCGAGCGCCGGCAGGTGCTCCGCCAGCCACACCGCCACGCCCGGGCCCTGGAGCCCGACGCTGTTGAGCATGCCGCCGGTCGTGCCCAGCAGCCGGGGCGCGGGGTTGCCGGCCCAGGGCTCAGCGGCCAGGGACTTCACGACCACGGCCCCGAGCCGGGAGAGGTCGAGGAATGCGCCGAGCTCGGCGCCGTAGCCCGCGGTCCCCGCGGCGGTGAGGACAGGGCAGGCGAGCTCGACGCTGCCGACGCGGGCCCTCAGGTCGACGTGGGGGCGACGACGGCTCAGTAGCCCGGCCACCGGGGCTCCCTCCCCCACCTTCCGGACGGCGTCACAGCGGCAGCCTGAGCTGGTCGTCGGTCCCCGGCCTCCCGGCGTGGACCTCCTGGAGGGTGCGCACGACGAGGCGGTGGCTGGCCCAGTCGGCCATGCCCTCGGCCGCGGCCACCGCGGCCGCGCCGGTGGTGAGGAGCGGCACCCGGTGCAGGGTCGCCGCCTCGCGGATGTGGGCGCCGTCGGCGCGCGGCCCCCGGCCGCGCGGCGAGTTGAGGACGAGGTCGATCTGCCCGCTGGCGATGAGCTGCACGGCGTTCGTGCCGCCCTCCCCCAGCTTGGCCACGACCTGGCGGACGGGGACCCCCGCCTCGGCGAGGGACTTGGCCGTCCCGTCGGTGGCCACGAGGTCGAGGCCGAGCTCCACGAACTGGCGGGCCGCCTGCACGCCGAGGCGCTTGTCCCGGTCGGCCAACGAGAGGAAGACGGTGCCGGCGAGGGGCAGGCGGGTGCCCGCGGCGAGCTGGCTCTTGGCGAAGGCCAGGCCGAACGTGGCGTCGATGCCCATCACCTCGCCCGTCGAGCGCATCTCGGGGCCGAGGACGGCGTCGTCGCCGGGGAACCGGCTGAACGGCAGCACCGCCTCCTTGACGGCGAGGTAGCCGGGGCCCAAGGGCGGTCGCGCTCCTCCACGATCCT
>WHTX01000293.1:989-6747 GCA_009377505.1 Acidimicrobiia bacterium | reverse complement strand
ACGCCAAGATGGGCCACGACGGGAAGAAGGGCGACGGTGACGCCGTCGAGGTCGACCAGGCACAGGCGGCGGCGAACGAGAACGCCACCGAGCAGGCCGCCGAGGCCCAGGCGACGACCGACCAGTCGAACCTGAACAAGCCCATCTCGGCGTTCACGCTCGGGTCGGGCAACGGCGACGTGGACCAGTCCAACGCGGCCATCACCGAGGCCGCGGCCGGCAACGCCAACCAGACGGCTCAGTGGGCCGACCAGGCCCAGGCCACCGAGGCTACCGAGAGCGGGCACGGCGGCGACCGTGCGTGGGGCTCCAAGGGCGGCTCCGGCAAGGGCGGCAAGGGCGGCCACGGCGGTGATGCCGTCGACGTCGACCAGGCCCAGGAAGCGGCCAACCAGAACGCCACCCAGCAGGCTGCCGCCGCCGCGGCGACGGCCGACCAGGAGAACCTCAACAAGCCGTTCTCGCTGCTGACCTTCGGGTCGGGCAACGGCGACGTCGACCAGTCCAACGCGGCCTGGACTTCTGCAGCGGCGGGCAACGCCAACTCGACCCTGCAGCAGCTCGGCCAGCTCCAGTGGGTGGGGCTGACCCACCTGTCGAACCGGCCCGACGGCCAGGGGGGAGGTGCGCCTGGTCAAGGATCCTGAGGACGACGCCGGCTCGGGCGAGCCCCCGAGCGACGAGGGGCACCCGTGACGAGGGCCGGCGTCCACCCAACCCGCACAGGGGGGGCTCGGCGTCGGAGGCAGCGACAGCCTCCGCGCCGGGCGCTCCCGCCGGCGGTCCCGGCCGCGGCCGGCGCGCCCGCCCTGTCAGTCGTGCTCGGCGTCGAAGGCGGCGAGGAGGCGCTTGGGCGCCCGGTTGCGCCACGAGTCCGTTATCAGCTCGCGGGCCTCGTCCTCGTCGACGGCCGTGAAGCGCGCGAGCACCAGGGCGTAGCCGTCGTAGTGGGGCGTGGTGAAGAACTTGGCGGGATCGGAGCGGATGAGCGCTTCCTTCTCCTCGAGGTCGGCGCACCAGAGGACGAGGACGTCACCCTCCTCCCGGACGCGGGCGAACAGCTTGTCCTTCACCCGGAAGCCCGGCGTGCCGTAGGACGGCTTCTCGGTGGTCGCCGGCAGGGACAGCGCGATGCGCCGCACATCGTGGAGGGTGATCATCAGCGCCATGATCGCGCCGCCCCCTCGCCGGTGACCCCACCTCGTCGAATGCCCGGCGCCGAAGGCGATCGAGGGAGACGGGCGTGGCACACTCGGCGCCAATGGGCGGATGGCTCCACCACAACATCATCGAGCCCGGCAAGCTCCCCCTCTTGCTGTGCTTCGTGTCCTTCGTCGCCACGTTCCTCGGGACACGGACCATCACCAGGCTGATCCGAGCGGGAAAGGGCCCGTTCCGCGACGTCACGCCGGGGGGCCTGCACATCCACCACGCCGTGCCCGGGCTCATCCTGCTCATCCTGGGGGCAGGCCTGGCTGTCGGTGGGCCGTCCGAGGAGCCGTGGCGGGAGATCGCCGCCGTGGCCGTCGGGATCGGGGCGTCGCTCGTGCTCGACGAGTTCGCCCTCATCCTGCATCTCGAGGACGTGTACTGGAGCGAGGAGGGGGAGCTGTCCGTCCAGGCCGTGGCCATGGCCACCGCGTCGCTGGGCGCCCTCCTGCTCGGGCTCAGCCCCTTCGGCGTCAACGAGGTCGACACCGCCGAGCTGAGCCTGCGCGTGTCGGGGATCGTCGGCGTGCTCCTGACCATGGCCGCCATCGTCGTTTGCGCGCTGAAGGGCAAGTACCGCCTCGCCCTGGTGGCCGTCTTCGTCCCCCAGGTGGCCTACGTCGGCGCCATCCGCCTGGCGCGTCCCCGCTCGCGCTGGGCGCGGCAGCGCTACGCGAGCCGGCCCGAGCGCCTGGGCCGGGCCACGGCGCGGGCCGCTCGGTTCGACGCCCGCTGGGACCCGGTGTTCCGTCGCCTGGGCGACGCCGTGGCCGGCCGGCCGACGTTGCCCGTCTCGAACGGCGCGGTGGTCGGTACGGCCGCCCCGGAGGTGCCTGCCTCGCCCGTGGTGCCCACAGCGGGAGAGGTGCCGGCGGTGCCCGAGGGCGAGTGATGACGCTCCCGGGCACCTCTCGCCGATTCGTCAGCGATTCGACGTCGATTCGACCACCTGATTTCGCCGCGGACGGGGCGATTCGGCGCCGGGCGATTCGGTAGCGCGAGATTCGGTGGCGGGGCGCCCAGTCCTGTCAGCCCACGGGATGGAGAGACTCGACCACCGCGCGCAAGCTGGCTGCGCTCAGGTCGCCGTCCACGGTGACCAGCAGCCCGGCCGTCGTCCCCCACGCGTGGGGGCCATAGGGCGCCTCCACGACGAGGGTGGCGCGACGGGCGACTCGTCCCCGGGCGCGGGCTCCAGGTGCTCACCGGCTGCCGGCACGCCCTCGACGGCGAAGGGGTCGTCGGCCACCCCCGGGTCGGTCCGCGTGGTGACGGTGAACTGGCGGGCGCCGGCTCGCCATCGGAGCACGGTGACCTGGCTGCTGGCCAGCATGCCCTCGGGCCCGATCGCGGGGGCCTCGCCGCCGTTCACCATGACGCTGTCGAGGACGAAGCCGGCGGGGACGGCGCCGGGCACGACCGGCTGGTAGCCGACGACGACGGCAGCGTCGTCGACGGTGGCGGCCCGGAACCCGAGGTCGGCGATCACCGGCTCGAGGTCGGCAGGCGGGTCGAGCTGGAAGGCGCCACGTTCCGCGGCGCCCGCGCCCGTCCCGGCGGCCGCGCCGCCGTCCGGGCCGGCATTCCCGGGGCCGGCACCGGCACCGGCACCGGCATCGACGGCGATGCTCGTCTCGAACGTGGTCGTCTCCCAGGAGCGCAGGACAGCCCCGGACGGTGCGGTCTCGCGCAAGGTCAGGATCACCCCGGTCTCCCGGTCGACGTCGACGAGCACCTGGTCGGCGCTATTGACGCCAAGGAGGTCGGGCGACATCGGCCCCTCGTACCGCCACGCCCCACGTCCGGCCACCACCACCTCGGACACGCGCTCGTCACCACCGAGCCCGAGGGCGACCACGAACGAGCCGACGGCCTCGAGGGGCGGAGGCGGGGCGCCCGCGGCCCGCCGGTCAGGCCCGCCCGGTGGGACGCCCTCGACGACCTGGGCCAAGTTCACGTCGCCCCGCGCGACGCGCACCACCCGGCGCGCCACGGCGTCGTGGGCCAGGTCGAGGCTGCCGTCCTGCGCGGTCCAGCGGTAGCTGCCGTCGGGCGCCACCAGCAGATCGTGCAGCACCTCACCACCAGCCACCTCGCGCACGGCCATCGTGGCGTGGACCGAGGACGGCGTCGCCGTCGGACTGGCGGAGGCGGGCGCGGAGGACTCAGCGGGCGTCGAATCCTCAGGCGGCGTGGGCGACATCACCACGTCGGAGGAGGGGTCCCGCCGGGCCAGGGCCGTGGCGGCGAGGGCGATGGCCACGACGGCAGCCGCGGCCACCAGCAGGGCCGATCGCCGCTCGAAGCGGCGCCACCGCCGCCGGTCCGGGCTGGTCGGTTCGGCACCGGCCGCGGTGTCGAGGTCGTGATCGTCGCCGCCCCCGCCCCCGCTCGCGTCCCCGGGCCCGGCGCGCTGGCCGCGGCGGTCATCGCCTTCTCCGGCCACGGGAGCACTGCCCGCCCCGGGCGCACCATGTGCCCCGGGCGCGGCGGGCCCCGCCTCACGGAGCCGGGCGTCGAGCCGGTCCCAGAAGCCCGGGCGGTGCCGGGGGACCTCGAGGGCGCGCAGGGCGGCGCCCAGCGCCTGGTCCCGCGCCGGGCCTTGGGGCAGGGGGGTGGGGCGGTGGGGTCGGGGGCGGTCGTTCACGTCGGCCCTCCTTCGTCCTCGGCCAGCGCGGCCCGCAGCGCCGATCGCGCCCGCGACAGGCGTGACGCGACCGTCCCCCGGGCGACGCCGAGGATGTCGCCGGCGGCGTCGTAGTCGTAGCCCTCGGCGTCCACGAGCAGCACGGCCGCCCGTTGGTCAGGGGGCAGGGCGGCGAGCGCGGCAGCGAGGTCCGCCCGCTCGGCTGCCCGACCGTCGGGCCCCGGCGCGGTGTCCGGCTGCTCGCGCAGCACCTCGAGGGTGGTGGTCTCACGCCGGCTCTCGCTGCGCAGCAGGTCGAGGCACGTGTTGTAGGTGATCCGGTAGAGCCAGGTGCCCACGGACGAGCGGCCTTCGAAGCTGGACAGGCCCCTGTAGGCCTTCACGTAGGCCTCCTGGAGGGCGTCGTCCATCCGCCGCGGGCAGCCGAGCAGGCGGAAGGCGAGCCTTCGCAGTCGTTCGTCGTACCGGCCGACCAGCTCGCCGAAGGCGCCGTGGTCGCCCGCCCTCGCCCGCATGAGCACGTCGGGGGCGGGCCCGCTGTCGATCGGCGCGCACCGCATCCCCCACTTTGACGAACGGCGAGGCTCGATCGTTCCCTGTGGCGCCGGTCGGCCAGAGATGGCCATGTCCGCCGGGACGGCCCTGGGCCCCGCCAGGGTCAGCGGAGGACCAGGTCGTAGCGGGTGGCGGCGAGGTCGACGCACAGCTCCACGTCCTCGGCGAGAAGCAGCCGCTCGGCCACCAGCTCCTTGGCCGCGGCCCGGACGCGGTCGAGGTAGTCTCCCCGGCTGGGGTAGCGGGCCCCGAGGGAGGGCCGCGGGTCGCCGCTGCTCGCCCGCGCCACCTCCGTCGACGCGAAGGGCAGCGTCGAGCCCAGGTAGTCGAGCAGTTGCCCGGCGCCCCCGGTGTCGGGGTGGCGGGGGTTGAAGCCGGTGTGGGTGGCCACCGGCACGGTCACGTCGGGCATGCGGACGCCCGCCGCCTCGTTCCCGTCGTCGTCCACCGCGGCCACGAGCGCGGCGTGGAGCGGGCCGACGAGCTGCGCCGGCGGCGCGCCGACCCCCTCGGCAGCCCGGGGCCCGAGGTCGAGCGGGCCCACGCCGCTGAGCTCGCCCGCGCCGGGAAGCGCCGTCCCCGGGAACGCCGCCAGCTGCTCGAGCACCGCCTCGCGCCGCACGGCGGTGCCATCGACCAGGCGCGGGACCTGGCTGGCCGGCGGTTCGACGCCTTCAGCCACCCAGCACAGCAAGTTGTGCAATGCCGCCCGGGAGAGGGGCCGGTGGTCGACGATGTTGAAGGCGTTGCCGCCACGGCTGCCGAACAGGCTGGTGGCGGCCAGGACGGGCAGACCGGCGCCGTGCTGGGTCGAGGCGAACAGGTACCGCCTCACCCCTGGGGCGAGGGCGAGGTCGGCCTCGGCGGTCGGGGACGTGTGGGCGAGGGAGGCGTCTCCTCGCCAGTACTCGGCCGAGGTGTCGGTGTAGACCACCCGGGGCAGCCCCCCACGCGCCCGCTGCTCGTCGAGGAGGCCGCGGTCCTGGCCGGCCGCCCGGGATGCCTCATCGGCGAAGGGCGGGAGGTGGCCGAAGCCCGGGGTCGGCTGCACCGAAGGCTGTGCCCAACGGTGGTTGAACTCGCCCCGCCGCCCGCCCGCGATGTGGGCGAGCACTCCGTCGAAGACCTGGCGCCGCTGCTCGTCGAGGTTCAGCCCGAGGTGGAGGAACGTGCGCAGGAAGCGCCCGCACTGGGACTGGCCGGTACCGATGACGTGCTCGACGAGGCCGGCGGTCGGCGCGTCGGGGCTGTGACGAAGGAACGCGGCCAGGTCCCGCACGGCCAGCAGGCCCGTGCCCACCACCGGGCAGTCGCGGGGTTGGTACACGAGGTCGTAGACGAGGCCCG
>WHTX01000293.1:0-979 GCA_009377505.1 Acidimicrobiia bacterium | reverse complement strand
GTGCTCGTCGTCGGCCACCGCCGCGCCGTCGACGGCCCGGGCGAAGCGCCATCGCCGGGCGTCGAGGAGGTGGGGCGCGTCGCCGGGCCGGTCCCGCACCCACAGCTCGGCGCCCCGGCCGTCGGGGTGGGCCGGGGGGATGGGCCGGTGTGCGCCGATCGCCCCCACGTGCTGGTCGGTGAGGGCGACGTGGGGAGCGCCGGCGTGCAGTTGCAGGCGCAGCTGCATCCGCCCAGGGTCGGGGCCGAGCCGCTCGGGGGGGACAAGGGGAGGGTCGAAGCCGAGCCGTCCCGGGATCCGGGGCACGTCCCATTGCCAGGCGCACCAGGCGACCGCCCACCCGTGGCGCAGCAGGAACCCGTCGCCGGGGTCGACCCGGTCGGTGGGCTCCAGGTCCGTCTCGGCCTGGTCGAAGCCCCGCATCGCCGGGCGGTTGCCCCGGTTGGGGACGTCGAGGAGCAGGGCGCGGTTGGTGGCGGCGCCGGCCTCGGTTCGCGGCAGCAGCAGGCTCACGTCCCCGGAGAAGTGGACGAGGCCGTCGTCGCCCCGGGCAGCGAGCCCCAGGTCGACGATGCCCGTGTTGGCCGGATGGTCGGGGTCGACGGCATAGTGGGCCAGCGCCTCCACCCGCTCATATGGCCCCACCCCCTCGAGCCCGGCCGCCTCCTCGTAGGCGCCTCGGCTGTGGACCTCGAACCCGATCACGGCCATGCCGCTCTCCCCCCGGTCGTCCTGGCGGCGTCCTGGCGCACTGTAGGGAACGGGGCTGCCCGCGGCCTCGGTGTTCAGCTGGTGCGGGGGAGCGGGTGGGGCGGGGGGCGCCCGCGTGGCGTGGGGCGCGTGGCCAGGCGGGGTCCGCGATCCGGGGCGTGACGGCTGACACGGCACTAGGTTCCCGCCATGACGCGGTTCGGGGTGTTCGACTGGGTGGACGCGACCGACGAGGGCCCGCCCACCCGCCTCTACGCCGACCGCCTCG
>WHTX01000292.1 GCA_009377505.1 Acidimicrobiia bacterium | reverse complement strand
GGGCGGCTCGCTGGCCGGCGGCACGGGCGGGGGCGGCTCAGGCGCGGGCGGTGGTGGGGGCGTCGGACCGCGGTCACCGATCGGCGGCCAGTAGCCGGCGCCGGCAGTCGGCCCGCCCGCCTCGGCTGAGGCGTCGTCGGTCGGGGCGTCGTCGGTCGGGGCGTCGTCGGTCGGGCCACCGTCGACTTCGACGTCGTCGGATGCTGCGCCCTCGGCCGGCGGGCCGCCGGCGGCATCGGGGCGGGGGGACTCGTCACTCACAGCCTCGATGATGGGGTGCCGGGCCGCTCTGGACCATCGGGGAGTACCCGCTGCGGACCCTGAGACGACCCTGAGCCGTCGGCCCCCAGGTGCGGGGGCATCCCTGATGGCCGGAGGCAGGACCGGTGCGCGACGATCGACGCCATGGGACTCGACGCGCTCGCCTTCAGCCGGCGGCGCGAGGACCGTGTGGTGGCGGGCGTGGCTGGTGGCTTCGCCGACGCCCACCGTGCCGACGCCTTCGTGGTGCGCACCGCGCTGGTCGTGCTGACCCTGGCCGGTGGCGTCGGCCTGCTGCTCTACGCTGCCGGGCTCGTCGTCTCGAGCCGCCCCGCGTCGGGCCCCGTTGCCCAGCTCGCGGCACGCCGGCTCCCTCCCGACACCCGGCGTACCGCGGCGGTGGGGTGCTTCGCCGGCGCCGCGCTGTTCGTGGCCCGCCAGTTCGGCGCCTGGCCCGGCGACACGCTGATGGTCCCCGTCGTCATCATCGGCATGGGCCTGGGCGTGCTCGGCGCCGCCGGCTCCAACCGCAACCCGGGCTCGGTGTCCGCACCTCGCGTGCCGGGAAGAGACCTCGGCGTCGCCCGCCTGGCGCTGTTGGCCGGCCCGTACGGCTGGCTCCGCATCGTGGTCGGCATGGGACTGCTGGCCTGGGGCCTCGGGGCGCTCGGCTTCGGCAGCGGGGTGCTGGTCGGACTGCGCACGGCCCTCCTCGGCCTCGTGCTCGCCGTCGCCGGGGCCGGGCTGGCCTTCGGCCCCCAGCTCGCCCGCCTCGCCCAGCAGCTCGGGGACGAGCGGCGCGAGCGCATCCGCTCCGAGGAGCGGGCAGCCATGGCCGCCCACCTGCACGACTCCGTGCTGCAGACGCTCGCCCTCATCCAGCGCACGGCCCACGACCCGAGGCGGACCGTCACCCTGGCCCGCCGTCAGGAGCGCGAGCTGCGAGCGTGGCTGTACCCGCCGACGATCGTGCCCAGCGTGCCGCACGAGGGCACCGGCGTGGCCCATGCCGTCGGCGAGCTGGCGGAGGAGGTGGAGGAGCTGCACGATGTGCAGGTCGACGTGGTGGTCGTGGGCGACGCCCCCCTCGACCTGCGGGTGGACGCCCTCCTCGCCGCCACCAGGGAGGCGGCGGTCAACGCCGCCAAGCACGCCGGGGTGGACGAGGTGGCGCTCTTCGTGGAGGTCGACGCGGAGGGGATCTCGGCCTTCGTGCGCGACCGGGGCAAGGGCTTCGACCTCGCCGCCGTGCCCGAGGACCGCCACGGGCTGGCCCGCTCCATCCACGAGCGCCTCCGTCGCGTGGGGGGCGACGCCGAGCTCGACACGGCACCGGGGGCAGGCACCGAGGTACGCCTCCACCTGCCCCTCCAGGCGCATGCGCCCTGGGAGGCACCAGCAGCCTGGGAGGCGCCCCGGGCCGTCCCCCACCCCGCCGGTCTTGCCGACCCCGCCGGTCTTGCCGACCCCGCCGGTCTTGCCGATCCCGCCGGTCTTGCCGATCCCGCCGGTCTTGCCGATCCCGCCGGTCTTGCCGACCCCGCCGGTCTTGCCGACCCCGCTGATACTGCCGAGCTACGGGAGCCGACCTAGTGTCCTGTCAGGCTGATCATGTCGGTAATTCGCCGGGTCTGAACGCCGCTCGCGGCGTCCTCGTCCTCACCAGGGAACCCCACCCTGCCTGCGTCCTCGTCCTTGCGAATCGACGCCCAGCCCTCGCCGAATTCCTCAACGGACTAGCCTGACAGGACACTAGTGAGCCTGCGCGTGTTCCTCGTCGACGACCACGGCCTCTTCCGGGCCGGGGTGCGGGCCGAGCTCGGCACCTCGGTCGAGGTGGTGGGCGAGGCGGGGGAGGTCGGCGACGCGGTCGCCGGCATCGTGCGCACCCGGCCCGACGTGGTGCTCCTCGACGTCCACCTGCCGGGGGGCGGCGGGCCGGGCGTGCTCACCGGGGTGCGCGACGCCTGGCCGGCCGAGGACCCCGCCGGTCCCCCGCGCTTCCTGGCCTTGTCCGTGTCCGACGCCGCCGACGACGTCATCTCCGTCATCCGGGCCGGTGCCCGGGGCTACGTCACCAAGACGATCGGCGGCACGGAGCTGGTCGCCGCCGTTCGCCGGGTCGCCGATGGGGACGCCGTCTTCTCCCCCCGCCTCGCCGGCTTCGTGCTCGACGCCTTCTCCGGCGCGCTGCCCGTCCCCGCCGACCCCGAGCTCGACCAGCTCACGCCGAGGGAGAAGGAGGTGCTCCGCCACATCGCTCGTGGCTACACGTACAAGGAGGTGGCGGCCCGCCTGCACCTCTCCGTCAAGACCGTCGAGACCCACGTGTCGGCCGTGCTGCGCAAGCTGCAGCTCTCGAATCGCTACGAGCTCACCGCCTGGGCCAACGAGCGCCGCATGCTCTGACGCCCCGCGGCCTCCCGTGGGGGCTACTCGAAGGCGGCTTCGTTGATGCGGACGAACTCGCCGCCGTCCACGGTGATGGTCTGCCCGGTCATCCACGGGGCGCCGGCGGCCAGGAACAGCGCGGCGGCGCCGATGTCCTCGGGCTCGCCGAGCCGCTTCGCGGGCAGCATGTCCGTGACCACCTTGCCCCGCTCCCCCTCCCACAGGATCCGGGCGAAGTCGGTGCGGATGAGGCCGGGGGCGATGCAGTTCACCCGTACCTGGGGGCCGAGCTCGGCGCCCAGCTGTTTGGTCATGTGGATCATGGCGGCCTTGAAGACGCCGTAGACGCCGAGCACGGCCGAGGTCTTGAAGCCGCCCACCGAGGCGATGTTGATGACGCAGCCGCCGTTCTCCCTCATCCAGCGGTTCCAGGCGACCTGGGTCCAGGCGAGCGGGCCGCGCAGGTTGACCTCGTGGGTCTTGTCCCACATGGAGAGGGGCACGTCGATCATGGGGCCGGCGTGGGGGTTGGTGGCGGCGTTGTTCACGAGCACGTCCACCGAGCCGAAGCGCTCGATGGTGGTGGCCACACAGGTCTCACCGTCCTCCTCGCGTCCGGCGTGGCCGGCGAACCAGGCCACGTCGGGGCCCAGCTCGACGTGTCCTCCTCGCGTCCGGCGTGGCCGGCGAACCAGGCCACGTCGGGGCCCAGCTCGACGGCGGTCGCCTCGAGCTGGTCGGGCTTGCGCGCAACGAGCATGACGTTCGCACCCGAGTCGGCGAACACCTTGGCGATGCCCTTGCCGATGCCCCTCGACCCCCCGGTGACGATGGCCGTCTTGCCGTCCAGTCGCAGGTCCACATCTCCCCCGATCTCGTCGTCGATCGGGCTGGAGGTTAGCCGGGCGCCGGGTGGGCCCCCACAACGATGGGCGGGGCGGGCGTGTCGCCGCCCGGGGGGCCCGGGGGCTACGGTGACCGCTCCGTGGACGCCCGCCTGCTCGCCTCGCTCTGGTGCCCCGACGACCACGGCGACCTCCTCGCCGAGGGGGGCGCCGCCCGCTGCGCCAGCTGCGGCCGGGGGTTCCCCTACCGGGACGGCGTGCTGTCCTTCGTCGAGGCCGAGGTGCTCGACGACGTCACGCGGCGCGAGCAGTCGAGCCGGGACGCCGAGGCGGCCTGGTACGACACCATCAACACCGAGTACACGAACGCGGTCGAGCTGCCGGCCATGGTCGAGCGGCTCGGCCTGCCGGTGGGCCCGATCCTCGACCACGGCGCGGGGACCGGGCGCATCACCGCCGCCCTCGCCCGCCAGCTCGCCCAGCCCGTGATCGCCCTCGACTACAGCCACGAGTCCCTGCGACTGCTGGTGGGGCACTGCAAGGGGCTGGACGTGCTCGCCGTGCACGCCGACGGCCGCGCCCTGCCCATCCGTGACGGCGTGATCGCCGCCGCCACGTCGGCCGAGGTGTACGAGCACTTCCGGGCACCCGACCGGCGCATGGTGGCCGACGAGCTGGCCCGGGTGCTGCGCCCCGGCGCGCCCATGACCATCTCGACGCTCAACTACAGCTGGGTGTTCCGGCTGTGGCGCCTGGTGGGCAACAAGGCGGCCAAGCAGGGCGAGCACCTCTTCGGCAGCGACTTCTTCTACGTGCGCCAGACCCCCGCCGAGTTCCGGGCCGAGCTCGACCCGGTGTTCGTGGTGCGCGAGCTGGTGGGCATCCGCAACATCCCCGCCCGTACCCTGGCCGGGGCGCTGGGCCGGGTGATCGGGCGGCCGCGGGGCGAGCGACTCCTCGACTGGATGGCGCGCCGCGGGCACCGCGCCGACCGTGCCCTCGAGGGCTCGAGGCTCTCGCACCTGACCGGCACGTTCCTCCTCGCCCTGGTCGAGCGCCGGGCCTGAGCAGCCGTTGCTGGCCCGGCGCTGCCGCGGGCGTCAGCGGCCCTGGAAGACGGGGTCCCGCTTCTCCACGAAGGCCCGGGCAGCCTCGCGGTGGTCCTCGGTCTGGCCGGTGCGGGACATGGCCACCGCCTCGGCGTCGAGGCAGGTGCGCAGGTCGGCGCCCGTCGCCCGGTTGATGTTCTCCTTGATGTAGCGATGGGCGACGGTGGGGCCCTGGGCGAAGCCGCGGGCGTAGGCCAGGGCCGCGGCGTCGAAGCCCTCGTCGGGCAGCACCCGGTTGAGGATGCCGATGCGCTCGGCCTCCGCCGCGCCGAGGCGGTCGGCGGTGAGGTAGAGCTCGCGGGCCTTGGCCGAGCCGAGCATCTGGGTGAGGAACCACGAGCCTCCGAAGTCGCCGGAGAAGCCCACCTTGGCGAAGGCGGTGGTGATGACGGCCCGCTCGGCGGCGACGCGCAGGTCACAGGCGAGGGCGATGGAGAGCCCGGCCCCGGCTGCGGGGCCGGGGATGGCGGCGATGGTGACCTTGGGAAACTCGAACAGCAGGGCGGAGACGCCCCGCTGGCGGCGGCGCAGGTCGGTGACCCGTTCCTCGAAGGCGAGGCTCTTGGTGCGGCCGCTGTTGCGGTCGTCCATGGCCCGCACGTCGCCACCGGCGCAGAACGCCCCCCCGGCGCCGGTGAGCAGCAGCGCGCCGACCGTTGTGTCCTCGGCCAAGGCGGGGAGGAGCTGCTCGTAGGCCTCGAACATGGCGGGGTGGAGCGCGTTGCGACGGTCCGGCCGGTTGAAGGTGAGCACGGCGACCCCGTCCTCGACCCGGCCCAGCAGGTACTCCGTGCCCGTCTCCAGCGTCCGGTCGTCGCCCATGGCGTCTCCCCTCGTTGGGCCGGCTCGTTCGGTCCGGCTCGTTCGGTCCGGCTCGTTCGGTCCGGCGGCCAACCCTAGGGTTCCGCCGATGCTGCGGGCACGGTCCAGCCGGTCGGGAGCCGGACGGGCGACCTGGGTCGAGGCTGTGGCCGTGCTCGCCTTCACCCTCGTCGTGGCGGCGCCGTTCCTGCGCCCGGACCGTTGGGTCACGAGCTTCGACACCGTCGCCTACGCCGGCCCCAACCTCGAGGCCACCTACGAGGCGTTTCGCGACGGCCGGCTGCCGCTGTGGAACGGGGACATCTTCGGCGGCGTCCCCCACCTCGCCAACCCGCAGACGACGGTCTTCTACCCCCTCAAGCTGGTCGCGCTGCCCGCCGATGTGCCCCGGGCCCTGAACCTGCTGGTGGCGTTGCACCTGTTCGTGCTCGCCGCGGGGATGGTGGTGCTGGCCCGGCGGACGTTGCGGCTGGCGCCGCCGGCCGGGTTCGTGGCTGCCGTCGTGGTGGTCGGTTCGGGCCAGGTGATGGTGCGCACGCTCTTCTTCGAGCAGGTCAGCGTGTTCGCCTGGCTGCCGTGGGTGCTCGTGGCCGCAGACGCCGCCGTGAGGGGTGGGGGCCCTCGCCTGGGCGGCCGGGGGGCGGTAGCGGCCTTGGGCCTGGTCACGGCGTTGACCCTGCTGGCCGGGAATCCCCAGACGTCCTTCCTCGGGGCGGCGCTGGCCGGGGCGTGGGGCCTCGGGCGCCTGCTCGACGCCGAGGGTGGCTGGCCGGCGCGGGCGGCGGCGCTCGGTCGTCTCGCTGGCGGGGTGGCGCTCGGTCTGGGCCTGGCCGCCGTGCAGCTCCTGCCCACGCTCGACCTCGCCCGGCGCGCCGCCAGCGCGTCAGGGCGCGACCCGGCCTGGGTGGCGCAGTGGGCGGTGGGCGCCCGGACGCTGCCCGTCGCCCTGCTCGGGGACCTCTTCGCCGCCGACCACCCGACGAGCGTGGGCAGCCACGAGGCCGTCTCCTACGTGGGCGCAGTGGCAGCGGGCCTGGCCGTGGTCGGCGGGTACCACCTCGTCGGCGATCGCCGCTGGCGGTGGACGGCCGCGTGCCTGGGTCTCGCCGCGGTGGGTTCGGTCGCGCTGGCCACCGGCCCCAGGTTCCTCCCCTATCGGGCGGCGACCCGGCTCGTGCCCGCCTTCGACCAGGCCCGGGTGCCGGCGCGCTGGCTGGTCGTGGTGGTGTTCGTCGTGGCCATCGGCGCGGCGGTGGCCGTGGACCGGGTGCGCTCGTGGGCGGTGCTCGGCGCCCGGGCGCGGGCGTCGGGGCTCGTCCTACTGGTGGCGGGCGCGGCGGTGGTCCTCGCCGTGGGCG